>CALDSI010000383.1 GCA_937911395.1 uncultured Labrenzia sp. | reverse complement strand
GCAAGGGCGAGCGAGTTTGCAGCCGTCCCCGTTGCAACAAAAAAGACGGCCACTTCCCGTTCAAACAACTCGTTGAACTTGTTGGAGACGCTTTCGGTGAGAGGGTCGCCGCCGTAAGCCGGCGTATGACCACTGTTATGGCGGGTCAGCGCCGACATCACCGCCGGAGCCGCACCTGCCCAATTGTCACTGGCAAAATTCATGGGGCCGTTAAATCACCACGGCCCCAACCGGGCAACCGCTATTTCCTAGTAGTACATTTCCCGCTTGCGGTACTGCACACCCAGTAACGCGTCGAGCGAAATCAATCCCGGTCCTTTCAAAGTCGGCACCAGAAGCAGGAAGATCCACAGCAGTCGATCATCCGCAATAATCGCGTAAGGATCTCCGTCAAAAAGGGCTCCGATCGTCTTGGCATCGGCCCCATGACCTGTGATGTCGACATAGGTCATGACAATAATAAAGACGATCATGCCAAGGCTCGCAACACGAGTGAAAAGGCCAACAACAACAAGCACCGGCAAAATAAACTCGCCCCAAGTTCCGAGGAGGACAATCAGTCCATATGGAAAAAAGGCGATCTGGCTCGTGTCATAGCTGACCTGCTCCATCATGGCCGGCAGCATTTGGGCATACGCGCCAGCCGTCGGCGTGAAGATGTTTGTGATGTTGCCGCCGATCTTTGTAAGTGCCGAGTTCCAGAAAAACTGAAAAAGCACAGCGGCAAAAATAAGCCGAGAGGCAAGACCCAAAAACCAGCCTTCAGTCAGCCGCTCAATTGCGCCGAACACCAACGTGTAAAGCCTTACAAAAAAACCAATAACCATCCGCTTCATAGCCTCTTTTGTTATTTCTAGCCGGATCCCCGCTTAAGCGGGTTCTTTGATCTGCAGACCGGCAAGAGCCCCATTTGAAAGAAAGTTCGACAAACAATCAGCCAGTGTAAATCCGCTGTCCACTTCAAGTGCCGTTTCAGCCGCTTCACCCAACGACGCTCCGGAAAAAATTGCGACCCCGAACGCAGCATGACTTGGTTCCAAAATCCGGACATCGACATCGAACTCTGGCCGGACGATCAATACAGGCTGGGCAACAGACAGATCGATCTGCGATTGCTCCCCATCTTTGAACCGATTGACCCGCACGAGATCCCAGATCGGCCACTCCGACGCCACGATCGCAGTCGCAGGGTGGCGCCGAAATCTCACACCCCCAAGATCTGCGGGCGGGATCGACGCAAGCGCTGCCGGATCGAATACTTCACAGTCTTTGGCATGGTAGGATTGAAGCCAAGCCCATTCCAGGCGCGCAACATCCTCTAGATAAGGATAGGCCTTCAACGGTGGGAACGCCGCGAGGAAACTCGCGAACTCTTCCCCGTACCAAATCAAAACCGGGTTTGATGGTCGATGCTCGGCGATAAACGCTCGGGCCAAAGCAGCAAAATATTCC
Organism: uncultured Labrenzia sp.; assembly: GCA_937911395.1. GTDB lineage: Bacteria > Pseudomonadota > Alphaproteobacteria > Rhizobiales > Stappiaceae > Roseibium. The sequence continues at coordinate 2,534 of CALDSI010000383.1, read as the reverse complement.
TCACCGAGGAGCGCCTTGACAGACGGATAGGTCTCGCCCAGCGCCTCACAAAGGCTGACGATGACGTTATTCCGATAAACATTGAAGCGTTGAACGTCCGGAAAACCATCGGGTCCAACAGCCCCTTCGGGCGTCCCAAGGTCCGGATTGATGAGAGCATCGCCAAAGTCAGCGGCGGAGAGCCTTGGCAGTGAAAACACCTGCGCCATGTCAGCTCACCGCTTTCAGGTCTGCGTCTTGGGCACAAATCAGGATTTCCTGAGCGGCATCTGCTTCACGAAGCAAAATGGGCCAGGCTGGAACATCATTGTCCCATTCAATCAATGTCGGCAAAGCGCCGTGCATTTCGATAACGTTTTTATAGAGAGCCCAAACAGCGTCATCGACGGCGCGGTCATGCGCATCGATCAACAGCGGCCGTCCCGCCTCATCGATATCCGGAGCATGGCCTCCAAGATGTAACTCACCGACACACTGCATGGGGAATTCAGCCAGATAAGCGGCCGGAGACTGTTCCTGGTTCGTGCAGGATACATAAACGTTGTTGACGTCGAGAAGCAGACCACACCCTGTACGGCGTGTGATCTCTTTCAGGAAATCCAATTCACTGATCGTGCTCTGAGCATAGGCGATGTAGGTGGACGGGTTCTCCAAAAGCATCTGCCGTCCCATCACATGTTGCACTTCATCGATGTGATCGCACACGCGTGTGAGAGTTGCCTGGTCGTATGGGACCGGCAGAAGGTCATTGTAGTAGGTCGTCTCATGTGTTGACCAGGCCAGATGCTCAGAAAAAAGACCCGGTTCATAGCGTTTATTCAGCTCCGCGAGCCTACCAAGGTGATCTTTGTCGAGCGGGCTTTCGCCACCAATGGACAGACCAACCCCATGAAGCGATAGCGGATAGACATCACGAATTGCCGTAAGCTGTTGATGCGGCCGCCCTCCGGCACCCATGTAGTTTTCGGCGTGAACTTCGAAAAAGCCGATGTCCGGGCGACTTTGAAGAATGTCGGCGACATGCTCCGCTTTCAAACCAGCTCCGGGCCGTCTCGGAACGGCAGCGGGAGTGCAGAAAGCAGAGACAGGTTGCTTGTCGGACCGCATGGCAAGCTCCAGACCTTGAACTACGGTGTGAGGCGGGCGGTGCAAACCGCCAGCCTAAGATCGCAAATTCGATTGTAACAGACCTATTCGAATTGGTTCAGTTACGCCTCAGGAAGGTCGCGAGACAATTCCGTCAAGGACCCTTTGCGGCCGTCCGGCAGCTCCATGGACACGCATGTGCCCTTCGGAACCAAGGTCCAGGCGTTGCCTTGGTAGTCAACGGTTGAAGAACCCGCACATGTCGTGCCCGGGCCGGCTTTACAATCGTTCTGGCCTTTCAGGGAAACGCCATAGCACTTCTCTTTTGCTTGAGCATGGGCAGGTGTTGATGTAGTCGCCGAAAGACCTGCTATTGCAGTGGCAACAGCGCCGGCAACAACTGCTGCAGACATAGCCTTGTTTTTCATTTCAAACTCCTCTGGTCAAAAAATTCAGCGCAGCAACCACGATGCCAGATAAGTGCTGCTACAACCGTTACATGGCCGGATTAGCGTTCAATGGGAAATCAAACGCCTGTGACACCGCTGCGAGCCGTAATCTATCTTATACTACTAGACGAAAGATTCTTACTCAAACCCAACCCAACGCGACGTTTCCGGACGATTGGCACTTTGCGGACGAAACAATTATAATAGCGACAAAGAAACACACTTGCTCCTTGCAATGAAATCTGTCATGTTCCGCCCGCTTGGAATAGGACAGGCATACTGTCCTTTTGAATTGAGGGAAACACCGCCGGATTGCCGGCCGTAAAAATGCAAGATCCAAGCAGCCGCTTGCTCGGTCCGGGGAGGGCCTCCAGCAAGATGAGGCAATTGTGTTTCAACAGCGCCAAGTGGCGCTGCGGCAATGCGACGGTTTGCCAGAACAAGCCGCTGCAGTAAGTACATTGACAGAGCCGGGGCAAAAGCCAGGGTTCACCGAGCCGCACTCTTGATGGAATGCGACCCGAATGGAACCCGACGCTCCAAACCACGGCTAACACTGGGGTAACAGTGAGGGCGCACATGACGAAGACAGAGCTGACGACCAGCACAGCCATGCAAGCAGGCCAGACGGATACAAACACCGTGACAGCCACACCACTTGCCGATCGACTGGGCACGGCCGCCGACAAAGGGCTCTACAATCCGTCGCGCGAACACGATGCCTGCGGTGTTGGGTTTGTCGCCCAAATGAAGGGCGCAAAATCCCACAAGATTGTTGCAGATGGACTGCAGGTTCTGGAGAACCTTACTCACCGCGGCGCAGTTGGTGCAGATCCGCTAATGGGTGACGGCGCCGGCATGCTGGTTCAGATCCCACACGGGTTCTTCGAAGCCGAAATGTCTGCTGCTGGCACACCAATTCCGGAGTTCGGCGGCTATGGTGTTGGCTTTATATTCCTGCCACAGGACGATGTCCTGCGTGCCAAGTGCGAAGAGATA
>CALDSI010000382.1 GCA_937911395.1 uncultured Labrenzia sp. | reverse complement strand
GTTGGGGAACGGTAAGTCGCTGCGCCCGAACTGGCCGATCCTGGCCCCGAGCAACCTGATGCCTTGGACGAAGACGATACCGCTGTGCCCGTTGAGGCCGGTGCAACAGACGAGCCCGAGGAGCTGCCGACGCCTCCTGAGGCAACACCTGAGACGACTCTGGGGGAACCGGTTGAAAGTGAGCCGGAGGGTGCGGAAGCACAAACAGTTGTTGCCGCGATCCCGCGCACGAAACCACCTGTGCCAGCGGGTGTGGCGTCTTCTGCTCCGCGTGGTGAAGCGCTGCGACCGGCCCGCAGACTGTTGTCAGGCGACTTGCTTGCAGATGGGCGTGTGCGGACAGCCATGCGTGGCATGTCGGACAGTGAGCGCTTGAACCTTTTGTGCGCAACGGAGCTGCGGGCGCAACTACAGGCGCAAAATCCACCAATCCTGCCAGATCTCCTGCCGACGTTTCAAACGCCTCCGGGTCTAACGGTGTTAAGGCCAAGCGGTGCGGCGTTCCGAACGTTCGGTACGTGGCACAATGTCGATTTCCGCTGCCAGGTGGATCGCGCGATTACGCGTGTTGAAAGCTTCAGCCTGCGGGTGGGGTCCCCCGTGCCGCGATCGCAATGGCGCAGCCGCGGATTTCCGATCTTCTGATTTTTGGCGAAACGATTTTGAGGTGTCAGTTGATCAGATAATACTCTTCAAGGATGGCATCAAAAACGCCGGTCTCTTTGACCATTTCCAGCCCGCGCTGAAATTCTTCGACAAGCTTTGGATCCGTGTCTTTCTGAAAAGCCATATAGGCATATCCGCTCAGTTCTTGAATTGGCAGCGCACGGCGAATTTTGCTTGGGTCCACATCCTCAAGTTCGATGAGTTCTTTGATGACAGCGTCATCAATGATCATCAGGTCTATGCGTTTTAGCATCAATTTACGGAGGTTTAGCCTGTCGTTTTCAACGGAAGACAGATTGGTGAAACCGTTGGCTTGAAGAAATTCGCCTTTCGCATCGCCGAAATAGACACCGATCCTGAGTGGCCGCGCATCTTCCAGGGATGTGAGCTTGGGGGCATTGTCATGGACAAGTTGATAGAGAGAAACCCCGTACGGTGCGATCTGGCCAACCCAGGCAAATTTGTCCTCACGATCCGGAGTTCTTAGGATCGAGTAGATTAAAGTGCCAGGCGTTTGCAATGCCATTTGATAACTGCGCGCCCAAGGCAAGAACTGGATCGGAGCAGCGCGGCCCGTTTCGTTCAAGACGGCCTGGACCACTTCTGTCCCAATCCCCTTCGGAACGCCATCATCCAGGTAATTGAACGGCGGCAGATGCTCTGTGACGATTTCCAGCGTTTCCGCTTTTGCGGTAACCGCGAATGAGATGCACAGCGAAGCTAGGAATGCCAGTTTCAAGATACGCTCCGAGTGGTTCTACAGCTTTAAAGAATACACGAGGAAGTCCAACACGCCACAATAAGTGCAGGCAAGAGAGATTGCACAGCCGGTTGAAAGTCACCGAGGCAATACCGCTAGCATAAGTGTACGAACCGAGTATTGCCGGTCGCCAGAAATTTGGCCGACCCGAGCGAGCTTAATTGATCAGAAGGTATCGGTTCAGGATCTGTTCGAACTGTCCGTTTTCCTTAATGAGCTCAAGGCCGCGCTGCACAGACATCACAAGATCAGGATCTGTTTCCTTATGGAAGGCCATGAAGAGGTGTCCGCTGACTTCGTCGATACCCAAAGTCCGGCGGACTTTGTTTGCGGCAACGCCTTCTTTCGCGAGAAGGGGGCCAATCACACTGTCATCGATCGCGATAAGATCGATGCGCCCAAGCATCAGTTTTCGCAGGTTAAGATGATCATCTTCTGTTGTCTGCAGGTTTTGAAAGCCGTTTTTTCGCAAAACGGCCTCTTTGGCATCGCCCCGATAGACACCAACCTGTAACAATCTGGCATCACTTAGCTGGTTTAATTTGATCACCGGTTGGTCCGCGCGTTGATACAAAGACGCCCCGAACGGCGCGATTTCTCCGACCCAGGCAAACAACGCTTCGCGTTCCGTCGTTCTTGCGATGGAATAGACCAGTGTGTTGGGTTTCGTTAGAGCGATCTGGTAGGCCCTGGCCCAAGGCATGAACCTGATTTCGTACGTATGTCCGGCAGCATCCAAGGCAGCTTGCACGACCTCTGTCGACATGCCGCGCGCTTCGCCGTCTTCCAAGTAGTTATAAGGGGGCAGGTGTTCGGTAACGATTGTGATGTGCTCTGCCTTTGCCGGCAGTGTGATGAACGCCAACAGAAGCGATAAAGCAAAATTTCTCAACGCTTTAATTGTCATGGTGTTTATCTTTTTGTTTCACCTATTCTTTCCTAGGGTAAATTGGATTTATAATCAAATACTAAAAAGTAATTCAAAATATATTGCTTGTATTTTGTTTGTTCGCAACTTTTGAATTGTAATATTTTGCGAAACAGATCGGCGCAGCTTTTCCGAGGGCTATCGCGTTGAAAGATCGATCGTACCTTTAGACTGATTGTCATGATTTTGGTGAGGTTCCGTACACCAGGGCCGCGATGCGGTCTTGTCCCCGGCAACGTTGGGCGGCACACTCCATGCAACCAAACAACATCAACCTGTTGAGTTCCAATGCCAAACAAGCAATCGCGTTTTCTGATCGACACGTATTTCGCTGCATTCAATGCCGGTGACACCAAGAAGATGGAGAGCTTGGTCGCCGAGGATCTGATCCATGATGTCAATCAGGGTGAGCGGCGGCTGGGCAAGGACGCCTTTTGGTCGTTCAACGTTCACATGACCCGCTGCTACAAAGAGCGTCTCACCAACATCGTTCTGTTTGTGAACGAGGAGGGCACGCGAGCGGCCGCAGAATTCATTGTTCACGGGACATATATTGCGACCGATGAAGGACTGCCGGAGGCCGACGGCCAGACCTACGCTCTTCCTGCCGGAAGCTTTTTTGAAATCCGCGACGGACAGATCGCCCGCATCACCACCTACTACAATCTCCAGGATTGGATTGCCCAAGTGGGAGGTGAGGCTAAGGAAGCCTCGTAAAATCAATCGGCGATGTCGTCCAGGTCGCTGAGCCTTTGGTGAATTACAAGCCGTAGGTTCGCGAGGTCGGAACATCTTTGCCGTTTGCCTGCGGACACCCTTGACGGACCTTAAAAAACTATATAACTAGAATTATAGTTATGTAAGTTGCGCTGAGAGGGGCGAGGTGTGTCATGGTTCTGGAAGAAGCCGCGCAAGGCTTTGCGGCGCTGGGCTCTGAAGCCCGGCTGCAAGTGTTGTTGACCTTGGTCCGGGCAGGGCGGGAAGGTTTGAGTGTCGGTGACATTCAAACCCGCACCGGCATGGCCGCGTCCACGCTGGCGCATCATCTGAAGTTTCTCGCCTCTGCAGATCTGGTGGTTCAGGAGAAAGACGGCCGGTCGGTGATCAACCGTGCCGCTTTCGAACGGCTGGAGCTGCTGGCTGGATACATCTTGAAAGAATGCTGCGCGGAAGAGGGCAAGTCCTTCGGTCTTGGCGTTGAAAGGAAAGCGGCAAATGACTGAGACCGTAGACGTGGCGCAAAACACAAGCTGCTGCGCATCCGGCGCTGATGGCAAAAGCGCATCGAAGCAAAAGTGGTCGTTCAAGAGGTTTCCGGGACGCGAGTATATCCTGTCGCCCTGGGCAATCGTCGTGACCGTTCCAGTTCTGGTCTTGCTGCTCGATCAGGTTCAGTTCGTGCCGTTCGTGAGCTTTGCCATTCAGGCCTTCTTTGGCACCTTGCCCTATATCGCGTTCGCAGTCCTGTTGATTGCGTGGCTGAAAGCGGCCGGGGCAGAATCCTATGTGGGCAAAGCCTTTGAAGGGCGGGAAACGCAGGCAATCGTTCTGGCGGCTTTGTTTGGCGGGCTGGCACCTTTCTGTTCCTGTGAAGTGATCCCGTTCATTGCCGGTCTTCTGGCGGTCGGTGCTCCGCTGTCTGCAATCATGGCATTCTGGCTGTCGTCGCCGCTGATTGATCCGCCAACGCTGTTGATTACGGCAGGTGCACTCGGTTGGGAGTTTGCCATCGGGAAGGCGGTCTTCGCGGTGGCACTCGGTTTGTTTGGCGGGGCCCTGGTGGCATTTGCCATCCGCTCGGGCCTGTTTTCGGATCCTGTGCGTGTCGGATCGTCCGTCTCTGGCTGTGGCTGTGGCACATCGCCAAAGACAGGCCGGCCAGTTTGGCAATTCTGGAAAGAGAGTGAGCGCACAAGCACGTTCGGGACCGAGCTCAAGGCAAATGCTTTGTTCCTCGTGAAGTGGCTGGCCCTGGCTTATGTGCTCGAGGCATTGCTGGTCACCTATGTGCCAGCGGACATGATTGCGCGTGTTGTTGGTGGTGAAGGTGTCGGTACCATTGTCATTTCCGCTTTGGTCGGAATGCCGGCCTACCTCAACAGCTATGTGGCTCCGCCGCTGCTTGCAGGTCTGATGGACCAGGGCATGGGTGCTGGCGCTGCGATGGCCTTCATGATTGCAGGTGCTGTCAGCTCCATTCCGGCAATGGCTGCCGTGTGGTCACTGGTCAAGCCGCCAGTGTTCGCAACATACCTCGGACTTGGTTTCACCGGTGCGGTTCTGTCGGGACTTTTGTTCCAGATGGTCGTCTAATCAGATTTCGGACTTGAGGGGGCACCATGTCCATCTTTGTGAATGTAATTGTTCAACCTGACCAGAAACACGGCCGGAAACTGTTGGTTCCGACCGGAATTCCAACCCCGCACCAGACACCTGTCTCTTTCAAGGTGGAAGGTGGCACTGTTGAACTGAGTGGAGAAGTCTCAACGGGGCAGATGGCCGCCCTGATTTCACCGGAAGAGGGAAAGCCAGTAACCGTATCTTATGCCTACACAGATGGCGGCTCGGGTTATCCGGAGCCGATGTTTCAACCCCGGTTGAACCGTTTCACCCGCGCGGCCAACGAGCTTGTTGACGATGTGCGCGGGCTCGTTGACGGCTCTAAGGATGGTCATGCCGCCATCGAGGCAATCGTCAATGCAGTTGCCGAGAAGTTTCACTACGGTCATCCGGAGGTGCGCTTCAATGATGGCCTAGATGAAGTGCCATATATCTCCTGTGGTCTGACGGAAGGGTCCTGTGTCGACATCAACACGTACCTGATTGCGTGTCTCCGGGCCGCAGGACTCGAGGCCGGATATGTCTACGGCTACTTCTTCCCGGAAGAAAAGAACGGGACCTGCGTTGATGGTCACTGCTGGGTTGTGACCCGGCATGAGGGCGTGGTTCTGGAGTGGGACATTGCACACCATTTGAAACTTGGGACACGTGAGATCTGCTGTGGTCTCAATCCCAAGCCGGGCCATCGGGTGGCGACCGCGCATTCCATGGGGCTCTGTTTCCCAACGCTCGGCATCCATGAGACCAAGCTTCTCGGTGAACCAGCCTGGGTTTCCTCAGACGGCAAGCTGGCAAGCGCAGATCTCGATATTCGATGTTCAATTGCTGATGAAGCTGTTGCGGCTTGACCGGTAAATCCGGCCAAGGTCCCGGATCAAGTCCGGGACGGCAAGGTGGGAGGCGGTGCGCTATTGTTGATGGGCACGCCGCCCTCGCTGATTAGCTGCGCTTCCGGCTGAAAACCATCTTCTGACCTGCCAGCTTGTCCTGCGGGCCGGTCCAGGCGTAAGCCAAAAGGGCCGGTTCTGTTTTGGACACCGTTATGCGGTGGGCGTGTTCGGGCGGGTTGAAGATCATGGATCCAGGCGCATAAACGCCCTGATGGTTTTCAGAAACGGCGCCGGAAAGGCAGATGTAACTCTCTGAAATTCCGTCATGTGAATGCGCCGGATAGGTGCAATTCGGGGCAAAGAGAACCAGCCCCAGGATCACCTCAGTCGTCAGGATTGGGCCGTTGGGACCGCAGAGCTCGGCATAAGCGTATTTCTTGTCGAGCCCACGCGGGACCTTCTCGTAACCGTATTGCCACGTCAGCTGGTCCTGCACGGATTCAATGGAGCGGATCAAAGTGGCTGTGCGTTCCAGGCGTCCTTCGTCCAAAGCCCGCTTCAGATGGGCGGTCACCGGTTTGCGGGCCGGGGCATCGAAACGAAGTTCGGCATTTGATTTTATCACGCGGGAAATCGACTCGCGGACAGCACGCTGATGTGCCCGGATGCGGTCACTGCCGCCGGAGGACAAAAAGCGATAGACCTCATAATATTCCCGGAGGAGGTAACCCCAGTCGGGATAATCCGACAGCCGGCGGTGTGCCAAGGTCTCTGGTTCGCTCTTTTCAATTTCCAGCAAGGTGCGATCTCCTCTCGCCAAAATGGAGGCGCTGCAGTGTGTCCGCGTGGCAAAGTAGAGGCTTTTGTCACGGCGGCAATCACAAACACATATGCGGCATGCACGAATTCCGGAAAATCACATATTGCGCTTGGCGTATGGCCAGCTAACCTGCGCGCCGCATATCTTGGGAAGTCTTCATGTCTGTCATTATTGTCGGGGCCGGAATATCCGGTCTGTCTACCGCCTGGGCCCTCACCAAACGCGGCGTGTCCGTCACGCTGATTGAACAGGGCCCAATCCCAAATCCTTTGTCGGCTTCCGGCGATCAGCACAGGATCATCCGCCGGGCTTACGGTGGGCATGGCGGCTATCAGCGCCGGATCGGTGACGCTTACGCGGCCTGGGACGAAATGTGGGCCGACATTGGTCAAAAACATTTGGTGGAAACCGGCTTTCTGCTGCTTTCTCAAATCGAAGGGGACGGCGGCGATGAGTACCGTACCGGCCTGATCGACGGTGGTTACCCGTTCGATGACATGAGTGCCAAGGAAACTGCCGCGCGCTTTCCGTTCATTGATGCAGATACGATCCGCTGGGGCGCTTACAGCGATGAGGGCGGTGTTCTGCTGTGCCAGAAAACTGCCAGTGATCTGCGGGATTGGCTCCGGGAAAAAGGAGCTGACATCCGCGAGAACACGCGGGTTATGTCGATCGATCCGGACGCTGGATCAGTGACGCTCGCCGATGGATCTGTGCTTCGTACAGACCATGTGATTGTCACGGCCGGAGCCTGGACGCTCGGCCTGTTTCCGAAGTTCAAAACAAGCCTCACCACCAACAGGACGGCTGTCGTGTATCTCAAGCCGCCAGAAGACTTAAAGGCGGCGTGGGCTGCCGGTCCGGCGATCCTCGATCCCGGAGGAACCATCGACGGCTATGTTCTCCCGCCAGTCCCGGGAACGGGCCTCAAGTTCGGAGCAGGTATTCACAAATACACCGCAGAACCCGAGCAGGACCGCGTTGCCAAGGCTGGTGAAGGGGAGCCCTTGCGCGACTACTTCTCGCCGCCGTTCGGCCGGATCAAGGAATACAAGGTCGACGATGTCGTTACCTGCGCTTACACCTTCACATCAGACGAGCATTTCTTCTGCGCAACAGAGGGCAAGGTGACGGTGGTTTCCGCATGCTCCGGGCACGGCTACAAGTTCGGGGCCGTTGTCGGGCA
>CALDSI010000381.1 GCA_937911395.1 uncultured Labrenzia sp. | reverse complement strand
GTTTGGCGACCGCTCAAAGGTCGTCATCGAACCGATGCTGACTGACCAGTGGTTCGTGGATGCCAAGACGCTGGCGGAACCGGCGCTGAAGGCCGTTCAGGATGGGGACACAAAATTCGTTCCGGGGAACTGGGACAAGACCTACTACAACTGGCTGAACGATATTCAGCACAGGAGTATTTCGCGCCAGCTCTGGTGGGGCCATCAGATCCCTGTCTGGTACGACGAAGACGGCAATGAATTCTGCGCCATGAGCGAAGAAGAAGCCGTAAAGATGTCGGGTGGCAAGGCATTGACCCGCGACGAAGACGTGCTCGACACATGGTTCTCATCTGCGCTGTGGCCGTTCTCCACGCTCGGTTGGCCGCATCAGACACCGGAACTTGAGCGCTATTACAAGACGGACGTTCTAATCACCGGCTTCGACATCATCTTCTTCTGGGTTGCCCGGATGATGATGCAAGGCATCCACTTCATGAAGGAAGTGCCGTTCCACACTGTCTACATCAACTCGATTGTGGTCGATAAGAACGGGAAGAAGATGTCCAAGTCCCTGGGCAATGTTCTCGACCCATTGGATCTTATCGCGTCTTATGGCGCGGATGCCACCCGCTATGCCTTGGCGAGCCAGGAGGTCCAGGGGCGCCGGACACTGCGCATGTCTGATCAGGCAGCGGAAGGCGGTCAGCGCTTTGCGACCAAACTTTGGAACGCTGCACGTTTTGCGGAAATGAATGGCTGCGGCCGGGTGGACGGGTTCGACCCGTCGACTGCGAGCCATACGCTCAATCGCTGGATTGCGACCGAAATGGGCAAGTGCATTGCCGAAGTCACCAAGGCGCTGGAAGATTACCGCTTCAACGATGCCTCCGGTGGCATCTACCGGTTCACCTGGAACACATTCTGCGACTGGTACCTGGAGCTCGCCAAGCCGATCTTCAATGGGGATGATGAGGCAGCCAAGGCCGAAACACGCGCAACGGCGGCCTGGGCGATCGACGAGATCCTGAAAGTGTTGCATCCGTTCATGCCGTTCCTGACTGAAGAGCTTTGGGAACGGCTTGGCGACGAGGGCCAAAAAGCGGACAAACTGTTGATGCTGAGCGCGTGGCCGAAGCCGCTGGTCAGCGATGAGACGGCTGCCGGGGAAATCAACTGGCTGGTTGATTTGATCTCTGAAATCCGCTCGGTCCGTGCGGAAATGAACATACCCGCGGGCGCCAAGGTTCAGTTGGTTGTTGTCGGGGCAAATGACGTGACCAAGATCCGGATCGCAACCCATGAACCTGCGATTCAGCGTCTTGCGCGTGCCGAGGACATCTCGATGGCCGATGCGGCTCCGACTGGGGCTGCGCAGATCATCATCGGCGAAGCAACGATCTGCTTGCCGCTCGCCGGCGTGATCGATCTTGCCGCTGAAAAAGCCCGTCTTTCCAAGGATGCCGGCAAACTGGAGGCTGACATCTCGAAGATCGAGAAGAAGCTTTCCAATCCGAAGTTTGTTGAAAAGGCCCCGGATGAAGTGGTTGCCGGTGAGCGGGAGAAGGTGGCTGACTCCAAGGAAAAGCTGGACAAGATCAACGTTGCTCTCAGCCGGCTTGCCGAAATCGGCTAATAGAGGCCGTACAATTTGTTGGATAGACGGCCCGGATGCGCTTGTTGCCGCGTCCGGGCCGCATTTCAATGGTAGCGCCCGGTCCCCAGGCAGGGATAGGATTGAAATTGCGAATCTGGTCGGAGCTGATGCCTCACGTGTTTTTTGATGGTCGAACTGTTTTGAAGCCTGCCGCAATGGCATTCGGGCTCGGGTTGCTTGCGTTTCAGCCGCAGACTGCGCTCGCGCAGGCGGAATCGGAAAAAATCGAAAACCCGGTGGCCGTCTTTTCTGGTCTCGACAAGATTACGGGCCGGATCATCAACTTCGACGTCTATATCGGCGAAACGGTTCAGTTCGGCGCCCTTCAGGTGACACCGCGGGTCTGCCACACCCGTCCGCAAACCGAGTCGCCGCTGACGACCGGCTTTGTGCAGGTCGACGAAATCACCTTGAACAATGAGGTCCGCCGGATCTTTTCCGGCTGGATGTATGCGGCAAGCCCGGGCCTTCATGCGGTCGAGCACCCGGTCTATGACATCTGGCTGACCGACTGCCGCCTGGCATCGAAAGTCCCACCGCCGGAGGATTATGACGGCCCGCCGATCAAGGGTGTTGTCGCTGAAGGGGAAGACCCACTTGCAGGTCCTGATGATGGCGTCGATACCGGGCCTGGTATCCCCCGCGCCAAACCTTTCCAGGGGTAAATCTAGAACTTGGTTGGTATTGGACCAACAAAAAACCCGCCGGTTCGGCGGGTTTTTCATTTTCTGAGTGTCTTAGAAATCAGTCGACGTCGACATAATCGGCGGGTGTCAGGCCGAGGCGGCCATCGACGTAATCCCCACAGTTGTCGATCAGCGTGTCCATGTCGTTTTCAAAGAAATGGTTCGCGCCCGGTATCGTCTGATGATCGATGACGATGCCTTTTTGGGTTTTCAGCTTGTCGACCAGCGTCTGAACGTCCTTTTGCGGCACAACCTTGTCCTGCTCGCCGTGAATGATCAGGCCGGAGGACGGGCAGGGGGCCAGGAACGAGAAGTCGTGCAGGTTCGCCGGCGGGGCCACAGAAATGAAGCCTTCCACTTCCGGGCGGCGCATCAAGAGCTGCATGCCGATCCAGGCACCAAACGAGAATCCGGCAATCCAGCAAGCCCGTGCATCCGGATGAACGGTCTGGACCCAGTCGAGCGCTGCAGCTGCATCAGACAATTCGCCTTGTCCGTGATCGAATGTGCCTTGCGAACGGCCAACACCTCGGAAATTGACGCGCAACACGGCAAAGCCACGCCGGGCGAACATGTAATACATCTGATAAACAATCTGATTGTTCATCGTGCCGCCGAACTGCGGGTGCAGGTGCAGAACCAGGGCGATAGGAGCGTTGCGCTTTTTCGCGGGATGGAACCGGCCTTCCAGCCGGCCGGCGGGACCGTTGAAGATCACCTCAGGCATGAAGCGATTTATCCTTGTGTTTTGACGGCGGCCGAACGGTCGCCGGTGAATTTGGTTCTATACGTGGTTTCCCGTAAGTCTAAACTTGACTCTCAAGCTCCAAGTTTCTAGAACCTTGTTTAGAATTATTCGAAAGTTCGTGCCGCCGCTGAAATGGCGACACTCGGTTCGACCGGTTGTCGCTGTTATCGTCATCACGGCGGAAAATTTCAAGTTTTTCGAACAGATGCTTGAAAATTGTACGGACTTTGGAACTCAAACGTGGCCAGTTTCTCCGAAGAGGTGTCATGTCCCGCCGCTCCGACCCGGTTTATCTCGATCACAACGCAGGTGCGCCGATGCGCCCTGACGTCCGTGATGCGGTGATCACCGTGCTTCAGGACGCCGGAAATGCCTCCTCCGTTCACACCCATGGCCGGACGGCACGGGGCAGGATAGAAGAAGCTCGCGAAGCGGTGGCCCGCCTGTGCGGTGCCAAGACCCGTGCGGTGACGTTCGTTTCCGGAGGTACGGAAGCAAACATGACGGCCCTCGCGCCTGCCTGGCAGGATCAGGGAACGCCCGTTTATCTCGACAAGTTGTTCCGCAGCGCGGTCGAACACCCGTCCGTTGTGACCGGCGGGCGATTCCCGGTGATGGATCAGGTGGTTGTTCCAGTTGATTCGCACGGGGTGGTCGATCTTGGCGCGTTGGAAGAGCTGATCAAGGATGCCGCGCCGAGCCTGATTTCTGTCATGGCGGCAAACAATGAGACCGGGGTCATCGAACCGCTCACAGACATTGGCGTGCTGGCTGAAAAATACGGTCACTTTTTCCATGTGGACGCGGTTCAGGCAGCTGGCCGGATGCCTATCGATATTGAGGCATGGGGCGCGGATGTCATCACGCTGTCAGCACATAAGTTTGGCGGCCCGCAAGGCATGGGCGCTGTTGTGGTGCGGTCCACGGCCCGTGTCCCAGCGCCGCTTATGGTAGGTGGCGGGCAGGAAAACTGGCGCCGGGGCGGTACAGAAAACGTGTCCGCGATTGCCGGATTTGGCATCGCGGCGCAAGCGGCACTTGAGGATGCGGCCGATACATCCCATTTTGTGGCCTTGAGGGAAAAACTCGAAGATGGCTTGCGGGCAGTGTGCCCTGAGACGGTCATCTTCGGTGAGAGCACAGACCGCTTGGTCAACACTGTTTGTTTCGCCGTTCCCGGGATTGCAGCTGAAACCGCACTGATCGCTTTTGACTTGGAACGCGTATCCGTTTCATCGGGGTCTGCGTGTTCATCCGGAAAAGTTTCCGTGTCGCATGTTCTGACCGCGATGGGTGTGGATGAAGACACGGCGCGCGGCGCTCTGAGGATCAGCATGGGCTGGGATACAGGCACACGGGAAATCGACCGTTTTTTGGAGGTTTGGCCGAAGATCGTCGACCGGCTGAACCCGGACGCGCGCCACAAGGCTGCGTGAGGTACGAAATCTGGCGGGAAACCGCCATTACATCTTGGGCCGCAGCGTGCGGCACATGGACATGCAAATGACGCGGACACGTCCGTCCGCATAATGGAGGCAAGCGATGCCAGCTGTACAGGAAACCATCGACCAGGTGAAAGCCATCGATGTTGACCAGTATAAATACGGCTTTGTAACCGATATCGAGTCGGAAAAGGGTGCCAAGGGTTTGTCCGAGGAAACCATCCGGTTCCTTTCGGCGAAAAAGAACGAACCCGAGTGGATGACCGAATGGCGCCTTGATGCTTTGCGCCGCTTCCAGCAGATGGAAGAGCCGGATTGGGCGCGCGTCTCCTACCCGAAGATCGACTTTGACGACCTTTACTACTGGGCGGCTCCGAAATCCGTCGAAGGCCCGAAGAGTCTGGACGAGGTCGATCCAGAACTCTTGGAAACCTACGAAAAGCTTGGCATCCCGCTGCGCGAGCAGGAAATCCTGGCAGGTGTTGCGCCTGAAAACCGGGTCGCTGTCGATGCTGTCTTCGATTCCGTTTCCGTTGTCACGACCTTCAAGGAAGAGCTGAAAAAAGCGGGTGTCATCTTCTGCTCGATTTCTGAGGCGATGCGCGAATATCCGGACCTGGTGAAGAAGTACATCGGGTCCGTGGTTCCGGTGACCGACAACTATTATGCGACGCTAAACTCAGCTGTATTTTCAGACGGTTCCTTCGTCTACATCCCGGAAGGCGTGCGCTGCCCGATGGAGCTGTCGACTTACTTCCGCATCAACGAGCAGAACACAGGCCAGTTTGAACGCACGCTGATCATCGCCGACAAGGGCTCCTACGTCTCCTATCTGGAAGGCTGTACGGCGCCGCAGCGCGATGAAAACCAGCTGCATGCGGCGGTCGTGGAACTTGTTGCGCTGGACGATGCGGAGATCAAATACTCCCCCGTTCAGAACTGGTTCCCGGGCGACAAGGACGGCAAGGGCGGCATCTACAATTCCGTCACCAAGCGGGGCGATTGCCGCGGCAAGAACTCCAAGATCTCCTGGACCCAGGTCGAAACCGGTTCTGCGATTACCTGGAAGTACCCGTCCTGCATTTTGCGCGGCGACAACTCGCGCGGAGAGTTCTACTCCATTGCGGTTTCCAACGGTCACCAGCAGATCGACAGCGGCACCAAGATGATCCACCTCGGCAAGAACACGTCGAGCCGGGTGATTTCCAAGGGCATTTCTGCCGGCAAGTCGGAAAACACCTACCGTGGTTTGATTTCAGCCCACCGAAAGGCATCACACGCCAGGAACTTCACCCAGTGTAGATCTGAAGAGCGTCGTGTACAGAA
>CALDSI010000380.1 GCA_937911395.1 uncultured Labrenzia sp. | reverse complement strand
GCACCCTTGGCTCCGCCCGAGGCGCACGCATATTTGCTCGGGACCACCAACGCAACCGGCAAGGCAGATTTCACACTGGATTTTGCTCCGCAATCCGGCACGATAATCCTGAAAACACAGACCGTTTCCCTGTCAGCGCAGGGCGCTCTTCAAAACAATCGCTTGTCGGCAGATGCAAACTTGGCAATCAGCGCGGGCGGAGATTCTCTGATTGCACTCGATCTTGGTGACCGACGGATTGCCTTCGGACCCCTGACGGTCAAACTCTCCGCAAATGGCGACATGTCGTCGGTCGCCTGGTCAACGGACATTGGACTGGCCTCGTTCGAAACCACCGAAATTCGCAGCAATCAGATCCAACTGGCGGCAAAGGGAAGCGGCGCAGATTTCACCCCGGACGTGCTGACCACTCCCTTTGATCTTTCCCTGACTGCTGATGGCTTGCAGGGCCTGATGACCGAAATCCAGTTTGTTATGGGTGCTTTGGCACTCAACACTAATGGATCGGTCAATGGCGCATCGCAAACACTCAATTTGAGCGCCCTCGGCCTCACCTCCAATTTCGCGAACCTCAATCTGTCCGAAACTGAGCTGAGTGCGGAAAAGGCGTCCGGCAATGGTCGCCTGACCCTGTCGGATCT
The DNA here is from genome assembly GCA_937911395.1 of uncultured Labrenzia sp. GTDB lineage: Bacteria > Pseudomonadota > Alphaproteobacteria > Rhizobiales > Stappiaceae > Roseibium. The sequence goes on along the minus strand of CALDSI010000380.1, from coordinate 11,559 downwards.
CAGCCGCTTTTCACAACTCGCAGGACAAGACCTTGGCGGCGCTGTGACCACGAGCGTGGATTTCGACCTGGACCCGTCGGCGCTGGAAGGAACAGCAAATCTTCAATCAGTCGCGCAAGATCTGAAGACAAGTATCGCGCAAGCCGATGCGCTGCTCACTGGCAGAACGGACATGAAAAGCACCATCAAATTTGCCGGTGCGGACGATGTCTCGGTTGAAGATCTGTCGGTGACAAACACCAATTTAACCCTGGCCGGATCTGCGGACTATGTGTCGGGTACCCTCGCTTCCGACATCACTGTGTCGCTTCCTGATCTGGCTTTGGCGGATCCACAGTTGGGCGGTGCGCTGGACCTGAGCGCTGAAACATCCGGCCCGCTGGACCGGCTGGACATCACCGCGGATGTGAAATCCAAACAGATCCTCCTGGCCGGCACTCCTCTCGACAATCTGGAACTGGACGTCGAGGCGACCGCTGATCCATCGGCGCCGTCCGCGAGCGTCAACGGGTCCGCGGATCTGAACGGGCAGACAGTCGCGGTTGATGTGGAACTCAAAAGCGCTGATAGCGCGGCAGAACTCAATCCGTTGGCCGTGAGAGTGGCGGAAAACACCATCACTGGCGATCTTGCTGTGGCTGACTTGGCAAACCCTGTTGAGACGCTGAGTGGTTCCTTGAAGATCGACGCCCCGAACCTAGCAGCAATCTCACCCTTGGCCCTGACGGAGCTTGGCGGCCGCCTTGAAGGAACGCTTACCGCCGATCCTGATGCTGGAAAACTTCTACTGGACCTCTCCGGCTCTGAAATCGACGTTCCTTCAGTCAACATCGGCAGTCTTCAGCTGAAAGCCGATATCGCGCGCCCCTATGATCCCAAAACGGTGTCGGCCGATCTTGTGGTGAACGATCTGATCACGGCTGCAACCCCAGTGCGCAGTGTGGCACTGACGGCAAAGCCGCAAGGCGATGGCACGGCCCTGACCGCCGATGTGAAGCTTGAAGATGATGCGCAAGATGGCCTCACCCTTGCAGCTGTCCTGTCCCAGCCCACTGCCACGAGTTATGCGCTCGCACTCAATCAGCTCGCGTTGAATTATCAGGGTATTGCCAGCCAACTGAAGCAGCCTGCCACGATCACTTATGGCGATGGGACAGCTGATATCACTCCGCTGGAACTTGCACTCGGTAAAGGGTCGTTATCGATCTCAGGATCCGCCGGCGAGGCTCTGGGCCTTCAAGCCGATCTGAACGAAGTGCCCCTTTCATTGGCGAACGCTTTTGTTTCGTCGCTCGGAATCGGCGGCACTTTGACGGGGACGGTAAATGCAAAAGGCAGCACATCAGCCCCGGAAGTTGATTGGACGCTGTCCGGCAGCGGACTGACAGCATCTCCCTTGCGGGACAATGGGCTCTCGGCCCTGGCGCTAAACTCAAACGGCACTCTGATAAACAATCAGATATCCCAAACCACCAAGGTGTCCGATGCAAACGGACTGTCTATCAGCGCCAACGGCACCGTCGGGCTAAGTTCGCCTCAACCACTCTCCATCACGGTGGATGGCACCATTCCGACTGCGGCCTTGAGACGGCCCCTACTGGAGGCGGGCATCCGCGCCGAAGGTGGAATAAGCTTGAACGGATCCATCGGTGGCAGTGCGCAATCTCCAGCCTATGATCTCACCGCGGCGCCATCCGGCCTCAAGGTAACCAGTCTTTCAACTGGTCTTACAGTTCAAAACATTCGCGGTTCGGCGAATGTCACCCAGGATCAAGCCTCGCTGAATGGCATTGCCGGTGATCTCGCAACAGGTGGATCTTTGTCGGCATCTGGTACCGTCGGAATGAAAGACGGCTCGCCGGCCAATCTCAACCTTGTCCTCGACAAGGCGCGCTATATAGATCCAGGTCTGGTCAATGCAGAAGTCGATGCCAGCATTTCTGTCGCCGGCCCCCTCGCCTCGACCAACGCGTCCCCATTGATCGGCGGTACGGTGACCATCAACAAGGCGGACGTCTCCATTCCAGAGTCGCTTCCCGGGGCGATCCCCCCGGTTGATGTCCGGCACCTCAATGCGTCTGCCGCTGTCCGGCGCCAGGTTGAAGAGCTCGGCGGCGGCGACAGCGGGCGGCAAACCGAACAACGCAGCAATCCTCCACGCCTTGATGTTCTGGTATCGGCCCCTGGCCGTATCTTCATTCGCGGACGCGGCCTTGATGCGGAACTTCAGGGCAATTTGAAGATTGTTGGAACCACCGCCGATCCCCAAGCCATCGGCGCGTTCACCTTGCGCCGCGGCGTTCTGGACATTCTGACCCGGCGTCTGACGTTCTCCACGGGCCGCGCAACATTTGAGGGCAGCCTCACCCCGTTCCTGGAGTTTGTTGCGACCACGACCGTCAGTGACACCACTATCACAATCACAGTCACAGGCGAAGCGGATGATCCACAGATCGCTTTCACATCCTCCCCGGAGCTGCCGCAGGATGAAGTCCTGGCACTTCTCTTGTTCGGCAAATCTGTCGGCAACCTGTCTGCCACTCAAATTGCCCAGCTTGGAGCGGCCGTTGCGACCCTGACCGGCGGCAGTGACAGCGGACCGCTTGCCCAGATCCGAAAGTCTCTCGGCCTTGACGCAATCGACATCGACACATCCGGAGAGGATGGGCCGTCGGTGTCAGTTGGCCGCTATATCAACGACAACATCTACTTGGGTGTCGAGCAAGGTGCGTCCAGCGGCTCCAGCCGTGTGAAAGTCGACATTGACCTCGACCGCGGCCTGAAGGTTCGCGGCGAAGTCGGAGCGGATGGGTCGTCGAAAGCTGGCATTTTCTTCGAGCGGGAGTATTGATGGTCGTCTAATTTGCCAGTCGAAACAGTCAGACATGGCTAAACGATCACCCGCATTTTTAGCGAACCCGGCGCGGATTTCCGCCACCCAAATTTCTTTTTCCGACAAATCGCCGGCTTGCTGTTGCGGTGCACCGCCACAACGTGCGAGGGTCCGCCCCATGACCAATCTAAAGAAAATTGAAGTTCCGCAGGAAGACGATCAGACCATTTATCCGGCTATCGGCACACCTGTGGACACCGGAGCCAACTACATGTCGAACAGCAGCAGCGACTACACCTTGGGAGAACGGATTTGTAAGGCACGGGATATTGCCGGACTGTCCACCGCCCAGCTCGCGCGCCGCCTCGGCATCAAAACCTCCACCCTGCAAAGCTGGGAAAGCGACCGTTCCGAGCCGCGGTCCAACAAGCTCATCCTGCTGGCAGGCCTTTTGAACGTCAGCCCGACTTGGCTTCTGGTCGGGCGCGGGTCGCCGCCTGTTGCAGAAGACACCACCGCAGATCTCGACAGCATGCGGGTCGCCCTTGATCGCATCCAGAAGCAGGCCCAGGCCCTTGCCGATGAGATCACGACCCTGCAAAGCAGGCTTGGCGGCAGCTGATCCAGCGCAATCACCGATCCGTTCAACGCTTTTTAGTTCACCGCTCAGACACGGCCACGCCAGGTTTGGGCGGTGAACTGTTGCAACAGTGTTTTGCCTTGCCAGACCCTTGGTGATCCGCCTATCACTTGAACACCTCAGACCGGCACTCGCTCGGTTCCTGCCCTTATGTCACGGAGTTCTCTATGCCTCTCAATCCGGCACTCTTGAAACAGCAAGTCTACATCGACGGGTCCTGGGTGGATGCCAACAGCGGCCAAACAATGGAAGTGACCAACCCGGCGACCGGAGATGTGATAGGCACCATTCCGGTCTGCGGCCGGGAAGAGACAAAACGCGCCATCGATGCGGCCCACAAGGCCATGCCGGCTTGGAAGGCCTTGACCGCAGAGGCCCGTGCCACACTCATGCACAAGCTCTGCGATGAGATCATGGCGGTGATCGATGACTTGGCCGTGTTGCTCACCACCGAAATGGGCAAACCGCTCGCCGAGGCTAAAGGCGAAATCGCACTGGGTGTGAAGTACATCCGCTTCTTTGCCGAAGAAGGCAAACGGGTCTATGGCGACACAATCCCGTCCCCGTGGCCGGACCGTCGCATCCTGGTTACCAAGGAGCCTGTCGGTGTTGTCGGCGCGATTACACCGTGGAACTTCCCGAACTCCATGATTGCCCGCAAGCTCGGCGCCGCCCTCGCAGCAGGCTGCACCATGGTGATGAAACCGGCTGAATTCACACCGTACTCCGCTCTGATTTACGGCATTCTTGCAGAAAAAGCCGGTATCCCGGCCGGTGTGGTCAACATCGTCACCGGTGACGCTCCGGCGATTGGCGAAGAAATGTGTGAAAACCCGCTCCTGAGGAAGATCACCTTCACCGGTTCGACCCGCGTCGGCAAGCTGCTGGCCGGGAACGCGGGCAAGAACATGAAGAAAATCTCCATGGAGCTTGGCGGCAATGCGCCGTTCATCGTGTTCGATGACGCGGATCTGGAAAGGGCCGTTGAGGGGGCAATCGCCTCAAAGTTCCGCAACTCCGGCCAAACATGTGTCTGCGCCAACCGGATCTACGTGCAAGCAGGTGTCTACGATGCCTTTGCGGCCAAGCTGAAGGACGCGATTGCCGCACAACTCAAGCCCGGCAATGGTCTAGAAGATGGCAGCACACAAGGACCGCTCATCAACGAAGCAGCTCTTGAAAAAGTGGCTGACCATGTGGCCGACGCTCTTGCAAAAGGCGGTGAGTTGATCTCCGGCGGTAAGCGCAGCGACGGTCCGGGCACCTTCTATGAGCCGACACTGATTGTCGGAGCAACTGCGGACATGAAAGTTGCCAACGAGGAGACATTTGGTCCATTGGCTGCGCTGTTCAAGTTTGAAACCGAAGAAGACGCAATTGCCCGGGCGAACGACACCGAATACGGCCTGGCCTGCTACTTCTACACCCAGGATCTCGGCCGGACCTTCCGCGTCATGGAAGCTCTGCAGTATGGCCTTGTCGGCATAAACGAAGGCGTCATCACGACGGAAGTCGCGCCCTTCGGCGGCGTCAAGGACAGCGGTATCGGCAACGAGGGCTCCAAATATGGCCTCGATGACTATCTGAACATCAAATACAGCTGTCTCGGCGGCTTGGGTCTTTAAAAACACCTTCATCCTGCAGTTCGCCGGACTTAGCCGGCGGACTGTAGAATCAAATCAATTATTCAGCCGTCGAACCTTTAACTGCCGCAGCAGCGCTTAAAACCACGATTGCCATCAGCACGGAAAGCCCGGCGAACGTCACGGGCAAGCTGATCTTGTCCGCTACGAAACCGATCACCGCTGGTCCCAATAAAATTCCGCCATACCCCGCTGTTGCAACCGCCGCAATCGCAGCGCCTTGCGGCATGACCTTTTGCCGACCTGTCAAGCTGAAGAGCACCGGGACAATGTTGCAAACCCCGGCACCGATCGCTGCAAATCCTATTAGCGACACGGCAAGGTTGCTCGCAGTTGCAACAAGCAGGATACCGGCAATGGTGATCACCCCGCCCCAAAGCAGGATGTTTTTCGGACCGAACCTGGCAACCACCCGGTCGCCCAGCAAACGACCAATCGTCATCGTGATTGAAAAACACATGAAGCCAATGCCGCCCTGTGCAATGTCCACCAGACCCTGATCTGTGATCAGCGCAGCGCTCCAGTCCAGAACAGCTCCTTCGGTCAAAAACGTGATGGCAATCAGGAGTGCCAGCAACAGGACGACGCCTTTCGGGAAAGCGCCGCCCGTTGAAGAACCGCCCGTGCGATCGGGAAGCAGCCGGGGGGTGGCAACGATCAGCAGCAGGAGGCTTGAAAGCGCAATGAAGGCAGCAGATGCAAACGGTGACAGGCCAAGCGTCAGGAAGAGTGTGACGCCGCCTGCTCCGGCAAACCCGCCGATGCTGAACTGGGCATGGAAACCCGACATCAGCGGTTTGTCCGATCCACTCTCAACATCCACCGCATGGGAGTTCATGCCGACTTCCATGACACCGAGGAAGCTCCCGAACAGGAAGACGGCGATGGCCATGAGGGGGATCGTTTCTGCGTAGCCAAGAGCCGGAAATCCGGCAATCAGTCCAATCCCGGACCCGACAATCACACGCCGGCTTCCGAATGCAGCGCATAACGGACCGGCAAGCGGCATGAAAAGAACCGAGCCGATGCCAAGGCACAATAGCAAAAGGCCAAGGCCGGCATCATCAACGCCTAGCCTTTGTTGTGCGAATGGGATCAACGGTGACCATGCGCCCATGGTTAGTCCGCCAATGAAAAACACCAGCCGTGTTGCAAGCCGCGTTTCGAACCGGTTGAGGCTCAAGGCAGCATCATGACCCGTCACCGGTCTCTGTCCTTTTGTGTTTTGCAGGGCCCAGCTTGCGACCCCATAATCCTAGGTCGCCGGGATAAGAAATTCGTCTTCAACAGAGCGGAAAACGTCGACATGGTCAATGTTCATCTGCTGGATGCCGCACTTGACCGCCAGTTCGAACACGCGGCGATCATCACCGTCGTAAAAAAGCTGCGTAATGAGTCCTGCATCCCTTGCTGAGGCAACAAGAACAGGGTCCAGGTTGTGCGCTTGAAACTCCAGAATTGCCGCGCCCTGCGCGACCGCCCGTTCCACCGAGCCTACGTGATCAAACAAGACCATGAGCCGGAGATCAGGAACACGTGCCCGTGCCTCGGCTCGAATGGCTTGATCAAAGGAAAACGTCCAGGCTGTTTCAAGTAGACCATTGGCCTTGAGCATGTCTCGGACGTCCGCCGGATCTCCTTCTTTGATCTCAGCATAGACCGCAATCCGGTCCCGGCACGCCTTCAGGAAAGCATCAAACCGCGGCACACGTGCGCTGGAAAACTCTCCTGAAAACCATGAACCTGCATCCAAACGGTCGATCTCAGATGAGAGTTTGTCGGCAAACCGGCCCGAGCCGTTCGTGGTTCTATCCAGCGTATCATCGTGAAAAACGTAGAGGACACCGTCGCGGGATGGACGGACATCGAGTTCGACAACCTCCGCGCCTGCTTCGATCGCTTTTTCCAAAGATGCCAGAGTGTTTTCCGGGGCTTTGAGGCTGAGGCCACGATGGCACACGATAGCTGCACGGTTCACGGATATGCTCCAGAAGGTTCGAGGTCAAAGCACTGGCGATGTTGAAGGGAAACGGATCTCGATTGATCGAGACATGAAAGAGATGCCTGAAGACTTTGATGCCTTCATGACACGGCTCAAGTTCATCAATATCCGAATTGTTTCAAGGTCAAAATACGCCGCTTCCGTCACTATCAACTGTTGCCGAGCCCAGCCGGAGATCCCGCAAATACGTCCAAACTTCGCGAACACTCTCGGAGCTGTTTTCTCGAACCGTCTGTCGAAACTATGACAAATTGTTCATTATGATAAAACAGTGAGTCAAATTGCAGATGGTGAAAAACGGCTTATTTGATGGGATAGCGTTCCCCATGGAACGTCTTCAACAGTCTTATTGATGAGGTTCCAAAATGATCCGTCTTGCAGCATCTGCTTTCGCCCTGTCTATTCTAGCTGGCGCCGCCGTAGCCGAACCGGTCGCGTTCGACTTCGATAAATCCCACTCCAACCTGTCATTCACATACGATCACCTCGGTTACTCCACCACCGATGGCCGTTTTGGCGACTGGGATGGTACCTTGTTGATCGACAAGGAAACACCAGCTAATTCCTCGATCGAGTTCACCATTCAGATCGGCAGCCTCGACACGTTCTGGGCAGACCGGGACAAACACCTCCTGAGCGCCGACTTCTTTGACGCTGAAAAGTTCCCTGAAGCAACGTTCAAGAGCACAAGTGTCGAACAAACCGGCGAAAAGCAGCTTGAAGTGGCCGGCGATCTCACCATTAAAGGCATCACGAAACCGGCGATCCTACCCGTTGATGTCAAGGCTATGGGTGAGCATCCGCTGGCGAAGAAGGAATCGGTTGGTTTTGCCGTAAACACCGTGATCAAACGCTCTGACTTCGGCATGGACAAGTTTGTGCCCTATGTAGGTGACGAGGTCACCATCACGTTTCACACGGAAACACTGACGACTGCCGCTACGAACTAATCTGCCAAGATGCGGGGAGCCTTTTGAAGGCTTCCCGTTTGCCGAGGGAAACAGCCATGTATCGCAATACGCCAACCGGCTATGGCCGGATAGCCATATTCTTTCATTGGACCATGGCTTTGCTGATTATCGGGATGCTTGCCTTCGGACTTTATCTCAAGCAGCTGCCGCAGACCGATCCGAACCTTTTTCAGCTTTATCAGCTGCACAAGTCGTTCGGCTTTGTTGTTCTAACGCTCGCGGCCTTCAGGCTTGTTTGGCGTCTGGCAAATCCCTCGCCGAAACTGCCGGCTGACATGCCGGCTCTTGAGAAACTCGCAGCTCATCTCGGCCATATCGGGCTTTACGTCCTGATCTTCGCAATGCCGATTACCGGCTGGTTCATGGTGTCCGCATCTCCCTGGGGAATCCCGACGGTGGTCTTTAATGTTCTGCCGATCCCACACCTGCCCTATCCGGAAGCCCTTGGAACAAAAGAACAGGCCGAGGCCTTCTTCATGATCCTCCATGAATATGGTGCGTATCTGCTGATCGCCCTGGTGGTTGTACATATCGCCGCTGCACTGAAGCACCATTTTATTGCCAAGGACGACACCTTGAAGCGCATGACATCAACCAAGCCGGCTCAAAACGCGCTTGAATCATATTCTGAGAAAGCCAAAGCATGACACTGAAATCACTTGCACTCCTCAGCTGTACCTTGCCTTTCGTGATCGTACAGCCCGCGCTTGCCGCGACATGGACCGTCGATCCGGCTCAGAGCACATTAGGGTTCGAGGTCCAGCAGGGTAGCAGCACTCTGACAGGCCAATTCACTTCTTGGGACGCGTCCATCGAGTTTGACCCGGACGCGCCGGAAAACGCAGACATATCGGCAACCATCCGACCGGCAAGCGCCTCCACCGGCAACGCGCAGTTCGATGGTACCCTGCCGAATGGAGACTGGTTCGATGCTGCCGCGTTCCCGGACGCAACATTTACAGCCGACAGTGTTGAACGGGTGGAAGGCGACAGTTACCGGGCAAACGGAACACTCACGATCAAGGGCGTGTCCATGCCGCTCGTCCTGGACTTTACGCTGGCAATCGACGGCGACACAGCCACCGCCAATGGCATGGCGACTTTAAACCGTCTTGAATACGGCCTTGGGTCCGGTGTCGGAACAGATACCGTCGGTGATGCTGTCACCGTCACGCTCAACCTGACAGCGACTCGCTGACACTTCTTCGATCAGACCAAATCATGAGACCGCGGCGCTTGGCGTTCGCGGTCTTTTTGCTTAAGAACACGCCATAGACCTTTTGCCAGGGATTGGCTTTCGCCATACCCAGCCAGATCAGGAAGGCATTTTGCATGAACGCGCCCGTCACCCCGCCAGACTATCAGCACAGCGCCCTCTTCCCGCAAGGCGAAGACACAACGCCTTATCGCAAGCTGACCTCTGACCACGTCAAAACAGCTGAATTCAATGGTGAGGAAGTGATTGTTGTCGAGCCGGAGGGCCTGCGCCTTCTGGCCGAGGAAGCCTTTAAGGACATCAACCACTATCTGCGCCCGGGGCATCTGGAGCAACTGCAAAAGATCCTGGATGATCCGGAAGCGACCGAAAACGACAAATTCGTTGCCTTTGATCTCCTGAAGAACGCCAACATCGCCTCTCACGGTGTTTTGCCGATGTGCCAGGACACCGGCACGGCGATCATCATGGGCAAGAAGGGCCGCCGTGTATGGACCTCTGGCGGCGATGAGGCAGCGCTCGGAGAAGGTGCACGCGATGCCTATTTCAAGAAGAACCTGCGCTATTCGCAGCTCGCGCCGATCACCATGTTCGAGGAGAAAAACACCAAGAACAACATGCCGGCGCAGATTGAACTCTACTCGGATGGCGAAGACGCCTACAAGTTCCTGTTCATGGCCAAGGGCGGCGGTTCGGCCAACAAGACCTTTCTGTTTCAGGGAACGCCGTCGCTCCTGACCCACGACCGCATGATCGACTTCCTGAAGGAAAAGATCCTGACGCTCGGAACGGCGGCCTGCCCGCCTTACCACCTTGCGATTGTTATCGGCGGTACATCGGCGGAGATGAACCTGAAGACGGCGAAATATGCCTCTGCGCGTTATCTCGACGATCTGCCGACCGAAGGCTCCGAAGCAGGGCACGCGTTCCGGGATCTCGCGATGGAAGAAGAGATCCACAAGCTGACCCAGGCAACCGGCGTTGGCGCACAGTTCGGCGGCAAATACTTCTGCCATGATGTTCGCGTGATCCGCTTGCCGCGCCATGGCGCCTCCCTGCCGATTGGTCTGGCCGTGTCTTGCTCCGCCGACCGTCAGGCCGTTGGCAAGATCACCAAGGACGGGATTTTCCTGGAACAGCTGGAAATGCATCCGGAAAAGTATCTGCCTGAAATCACCGATGAACACTTGGGGGGTGACGTCGTCGAGATCGACCTGACAAAGCCGATGTCCGATATCCTCGGGGAACTCACAAAGCATCCGATCAAGACCCGTCTGTCGTTGACCGGTACACTGATCGTTGCCCGTGATGCGGCCCACGCCAAACTGAGAGAAAGGCTAGAAGCCGGCGAACCCCTGCCCGACTACATCAAGAACCACCCGGTTTATTATGCAGGCCCTGCCAAGACCCCGGACGGCATGCCCTCCGGTTCGTTTGGGCCGACCACGGCGGGCCGCATGGACGCCTATGTCGATCAGTTCCAGGCTGCCGGCGGCTCGATGGTCATGTTGGCAAAGGGCAACCGCTCCGCGCAGGTGCGCCGCGCCTGCCAGGCCCATGGCGGTTTTTATCTCGGCTCCATCGGCGGCCCGGCCGCCCGGCTTGCCCAGGACTGCATCAAGAAGGTCGAGGTGGTGGAATTCGAGGAACTCGGCATGGAAGCGGTCTGGAAGATCGAAGTCGAAGACTTCCCTGCCTTCATCGTCGTCGACGACAAGGGCAATGACTTCTTCAAGGAACTGAATTTGGGTTGAGTGTGGCCGGGATCTGGTAAAACCAACTTATTCTAGTATAGCCCGCAAGCAGCGATACTTGCGGGCTTCATATTCTTTAAACCTCTGATTGTCACCTTAGAGACGAAACAAGGAAATCACTTGGAGCTTCGAGTGTTTGGTCTTTCCCTTTTCAAAAGACATAACCGCCACAAATTTATCGGATTCTGTTTGCTTTCACTATGCGTGTTCGGCCTGATCTTCGTCGGCGCAGATACGATCCGAGCCGATTATCGGGCTCAATGGGCCATAGAGCTACTCGGTGTTACAGGTGCCCTTTGGCTATTTCGTATTCTTTCGATCCTCCTATTGGTAGGACTGGTGTTCGGTCTGAAGGCCGATTTTCGCGCAGACAAAAAAGTGAATCGCATTGCGACCCAGAGAAATCTACTGGATAAAAGTGTACGCCGCGATCCGTGATAGGAAACGGCATGGATCACTGGATCAAGTCCGGTGATGACGGCCCGGAACTGGATCAATGG
>CALDSI010000379.1 GCA_937911395.1 uncultured Labrenzia sp. | reverse complement strand
GTTTGTTCACCGCAATTGATGTGAACAAACGGCATGGGCGCTCGTGAACTGGCTTCGTGGATTGCCCGGCTGGCGACTTCCTTGCCGACACCGGTATCACCCGTTATCAACAAGTCCACATCGGCAGCCGCAACAGCGCTAACCTGATCTCTCAAGGCTCGCATTACCGGGCTGCGACCGTGCAAAACCCCTTCAACAGCATCCCGCGCGCCGCCCTCCCGGCGAAGCGACCGGACTTCAACGGTCAGACGGCGCTTGTCCAGCGCACGGCGCACGGTCTCCACCAGGCGGCTCGGTGGGAAGGGTTTTTCAATGAAGTCATAGGCTCCGTCGCGCATCGAGCTGACAGCGAGTTCGACATCGCCGTGGCCGGTCACCAGAATAACCGGAAAACTCGGATCGATTTCCAAGACCTTGCGCATCAAGGTCAGCCCATCGGTTCCCGGCAAACGAATGTCGGTCACGAGAATACCGCGAAAGTCGCGTGTTACATGCTGCAGCACCTGGTCGGCATTGGGGAAGCATTCAACCTCAAGGCCTTCCAGCTCCAGGCTTTGTTTGGCGGTGAAACGCAGATGTTCTTCGTCATCGACAAAGAGGATTTTTTGAGCACTCATTCGGCGGCTGTTTCCTGCGCGCGGATTTCCTGGTTTTCGTTGGCGGTCTCGCCAGCCAGAAGAAGATCAATCGAAAAGACGGCGCCGCCCTCATCATGATTGGAAACCCGAAGCGAACCGCCGAAATCCTTGACGATGTTGTATGAGATTGAAAGGCCCAACCCCATGCCTTCGCCCGGCTGCTTGGTGGTGAAAAAAGGATCGAAGACCTGACCCATCTCATCTTCTGCAACGCCGGCACCGTAATCCCGGACCGACAGCACGCAGGCGTCGGCATCTGATTGAAGCGAAATGTCGATCTGGACCGGTTGCCGATCCTTCATGGCGTCTAACGCGTTTGTCAGGAGATTGACGACGACCTGTTGCAGGCGGATATGTCCGCCCATGACCCAGATCTCTTCATCGGGCTGAGCAAAATTGAGTTTGGCGCCGCTACCCCGAAGCCTTGGTTGCAGAAGTCCAATTGCATCGTTGACGATCTGAACCAGAGGGACAGGCCGGACCTTCTCCATCGGACGGCGTGCAAAGTTGCGCAAGTGCTTAGAGATTGACGCCATCCGATCTGTCATTTCAGAGATACGGCTGATGTTTTCCCGGGTTTCGGACGTCCGGTTTCTTTCCAAAAGTTTCAGTGCGTTTTCCGCGTAGGACTTTACCGCTGCAAGCGGTTGGTTGAACTCATGGCTGAGCGCTGCGGACATCTGACCAAGCGCTGCCAGCTTGCCCGCCTGCAC
>CALDSI010000378.1 GCA_937911395.1 uncultured Labrenzia sp. | reverse complement strand
TGTTCCTCCGTCCATCGCCCAAGCATCAAGGTTGATGCAAGGCGCACCACTGGCCGCCTCATGGAACTTAGGATCGATGTAATCGGGTCCGGACTTTGCCGAAACAACGGAAATGCCCGCGTTCTTGAAAGCCCGCAGCAGGGCCAATGTCACGGTCGTTTTTCCAGCGCCGGAGGATGGCGCTGCGATCAAGAGTCCCTTCGGTCCGTCTGAATTAACCTGCATCGGCCTGTCGGGTCGCCTCGTGCAGCCCGAGTGGATCGGGTGTCAGAACCTTCCCAGACAGGGCGCCCAGCCAGTCGAGCCCAGCGCGCAAACGGACAACTTCACCAACACAGACAATGGCGGGCGGGCTGAGACCAGCGCGCTTTGCTTCTTCTGCGCAGTTTCCGAGCGTCGTTTCCAAGACTTCTTGCTCGGCTAAGGACCCGTTGCACACGATGCCCACTGGCTCATTCACCGAGCGTCCGCCGGCAATCAGTTTGCCGGCGATCGTCTCAAGATGTTTCATTGCCATGTACATCACGATGACTGGGGACCCTTGAGCGATGCCATCCCAGTTGATCGCATCTGGTGTCAGCCCGGTCTGGTCATGCCCGGTGAGAAAGGTGACAGCCTGATTGCAGTCCCGATGGGTCGCGGGGATGCCGGCATAGGCCAGCCCGCCAATTCCAGCAGTAATGCCCGGTATGATCCGAAAATGAACCCCGGCCTCGACGAGGCCAAGCGCTTCTTCCCCGCCCCGCCCAAACACAAAAGGATCGCCGCCTTTAAGGCGCAAAACACGCTTTCCAGAACGCGCATAGTCAATGAGCTTCAGGGTGATGTCCCGCTGTTTCGGGCTCGGCTTGCCACCGCGTTTACCGGCATAATCGAGCACAGCTCCAGGTCTTGCCCAGCTCAGGATGCTCTGATCCACAAGCGCGTCGTAAACAACCACATCCGCCTGCCGCAACCCGTTGACGGCGTGCAGCGTCAAAAGGCCTGGATCTCCGGGCCCCGCCCCGGCCAGCCAGACCCATCCGGCTTCGAATTCCGGTAGGGATTGCGCCGGCAATGTCAGGTGTTGTTCAGACTGCATGAATCTTGTTTACAGCGGGGATAGAAAAGCGCCAAGTCCTTCGCCGGTATAAAGCTATCCGAATGCGACATTTCACCTCTCGATCTGCGCATTTTTGAAAAACTCGGTTATAGACATTTGATGGCCAAACCTGACGGCAAAGAATTGCGGCGCGGCTGGACGACGGGTGCATGCGCCACGGCGGCGGCGAAGGCTGCCTATCAGGCTTTGCAGACCGGTGCGTTTCCGGATCCGGTCGAGGTAACCCTGCCGCAAGGCAGAACGACAGACTTCGTTCTAACCCGCCACGCATTGGTTGACGGATGCAGCTCAGCCACCATTACAAAAGATGCGGGCGATGATCCGGATGTGACCCATGGGGCCGAGATCACGTCTACTGTAAGGCTTTTGCCGAAGGGAAGCGGTGTCCAGTTCAAGGCCGGAGCCGGGGTTGGCACTGTCACCCGGCCCGGCTTGCCGATCCCGCCAGGCGAACCTGCAATCAACCCGGTGCCCCGCCAGATGTTGCAAACAGCCATCGACGAAGTGACCCACCTTCACGGCGGCACAGGGGATGTCGAGATCGAGATCTCGATTGCGGGCGGCGAGGAACTGGCTCTGAAGACCATGAACCCGCGCCTTGGCATCGTTGGCGGGTTGTCGGTCCTCGGAACGACCGGGATTGTGCGCCCGTTTTCCTGCGCAGCCTGGATCGCGTCCATCCACCGCGGCATTGATGTCGCCCGCGCAACGGGGCTTGGACATGTCGTGGGCGCAACGGGTGCCATGTCTGAGAAGGCCGTGCAAACCCGTCATGACCTTGATGACAGCGCCTATCTGGACATGGGAGATTTTGCCGGTGGGCTCCTGAAATACCTGCGCAGTCACCCTGTCCCGAAAATCACTATGGCCGGAGGCTTTGCCAAGTTCACCAAGCTTGCCCAAGGCGCACTCGACCTCCACTCGGCCCGAAGTTCGGTCAGTTTTGAGTTCCTTCAGGATCTGCTTCGTGAGGCCGACGCCCCAACCAGCCTCATCGTCCATGCTGGAACATCGAACACAGCGAAGGAAGTACTCGATATGGCGGCGGCAGATGGGATCAATCTGAGCGCGCCACTTGCAAAGCGTGCTAAGGCAGCGGTTCGAACAGTTCTGCGAGATGCCCCTGTCGACGTGGAAGTCCTGATTGTGGACCGTCAAGGTCACATCATCGGGGAGTGCGGATTTGACCGCTGACAAACCGCACATTCTGCTACTGGCCGGGACCTTCGAGGCCCGCGTGCTGGCGGCGAAGTTGCAGCAGCGGTTTCCGTCCACACGAGTGACAGCGTCGTTCGCTGGCGCCGTGAAAGACCTGCCAGATCTTGGTGTTCCGACGCACATTGGCGGCTTTGGGGGCATTGAGGGGCTTTGCCAATACCTTCAGACCCAGAAGATTTCGCTCATCATCGATGCAACACATCCTTTCGCAGCTCAAATGAGCTGGAATGCCTTCCATGCGGCGGAGCGTGAGGACGTTGCGATCCTTCGGCTCGAGCGACCTGCCTGGCAGCAGGCGCCGAATGATCTTTGGCATCCGGTTGCCTCCATGGTTGACGCCGCCGATGCGATACCCGACGGAGCTCGGGCCTTTCTGGCTGTCGGGCGCAAGGAAATTGCAACGTTTTACCGGCGCAGCGATATCATCGGCACCGCCCGGATGATCGAGCCGCCTCCCCTTCCCCTGCCGGACCACTGGTCGCTTGTGCTCGCCCGCCCCCCTCAATCCACTGGTGAAGAAGTCAAGCTGTTCACGGAACGAGGCATTACCCACGTGGTGACCAAGAACAGCGGCGGAACGCGAGCCTATGCAAAAATCGAAGCCGCGCGGCAGATGCAGCTTCCGGTCATCATGGTGGACCGGCCTGAACTGCCGTCAACGGCTATTGCAGCTTCCGTCAATGGCGTGCTCGACTGGACCGACAGGTTTCTGAACTCATGATCCCGCTACCGGGACTTCCAGGGAAACCAACAAGCCGCAAACAACAGGTTTTTCTTGCAGGCGCACCGATTGCCGCGCTTTAGTTGTAGTTCCATGACCAGGCACCAGATCACGGCGATCCGCAGTATGATCGGCAGATGTTTGATGAACGCGCTCAGTGCCGCCCTGGCCACTGCCTCGATCCTGCTTTTGATATTGACCGGCGCTTTCACGGCTGCAAGCGCGCAGGAACGGACCTGCCTGCGCGGTGTAAATATCGCCGGTGCCGAGTTCGGCGGCTATGAAGGGCTCTACGGCGAAAGCTACATCTATCCTTCAGATGCAACACTAGCGTGGGCGGCCTCCCGGAAAATGACCGTAATTCGTCTTCCGTTCCGCTGCGAACGTCTCCAGCCGGAGCTGCATGCGGCACTGGATCAGGCCGAGCTTGCCCGCCTCAAGCAGACGGTGGCCAAAGCAAAACAGCACGCTCTGACAATCATTCTGGATCCGCACAATTTTGCCGAATACCGCGATGTGAAAATCGGTCAAGGGTCCGTGACGGTGGAGGCTTTCGCAGACTTCTGGCGCAAACTTGGCCCGGAATTTTCCGGTGACCCGCGTGTCCTCTATCTTTTAATGAACGAGCCGGAAGGTGTCACGGCCACCACTTGGTTCAAGGCCGCCCAGGCCGCAATCCTTGCGATCCGGGGCGTTGGTGCAGACAACCTCGTTCTTGTTCCCGGCACCATTTGGACCGGGGCCTCTCATTGGTTCGATGATCTGCCCGGAGGATCAAATGCTGACGTCTTCAAGGGCATCGCAGACCCGGCCAATAACTTCGCCTTCGATATTCATCAGTATCTGGACGCGGATTTTTCCGGCAGGAACGCCACCTGTCCACGGACCGCAGATGCCTTGAAGGCCCTTCAAGCGGTGACGATATGGATGCGGCAGTCCGGATTTCAGGCGCATCTCGGCGAGTTCGGCGGGACAGCGTCACCCGATTGCCTGAACGGTCTTGCGAAAGTGGCGGCTTACATCAACGGCGAGAGCGACGTCTGGATCGGCTGGACAGCCTGGGCCGCCGGTGACTGGTGGGGAGACTACGCCTTGTCCCTCCAGCCACAAGGCAGCATCGACACTCCGCAGATGACGGCACTAAAGCCGTTTTTGACCACATCTGATGGTTCGCCTGCGGTCTGCGGTGCAGCTCCGAACTAGGTTTGCGTAACGGCCTCAGGCAGGCAGCGCGGCAAAATCGAGATGGCCGACTGTCATGTTGAACGTGCCGTGCGCGATCTGCGAGCGGCGGCTTTCCAGCCAATCATCAGCCCTGGATTTCTGGGTGCCCTGTTTCACGCCAGCTCCAACCCAGCCGGGTAGGAATTCTGCCAGAAAATCCTCATGCTGCGGACCAATGATCCAATCGGACGTACCGCTGACAACCCTGTATCCCCTGGCCTCAAAGAGCGCTATTGCCTGTTCGGCAGCCTTGGGGCCCAGCGCCGGACCAAACCCCTTGTCGGTCTGTTGGTCGCGGTTCATTGCGTTGCAGAGATCCAGATCGAGCGGTTCAGCAGG
>CALDSI010000377.1 GCA_937911395.1 uncultured Labrenzia sp. | reverse complement strand
CGCGCGTTTTTTTCAATGCATGAAACTGAAAGGAGACATGAGGACAGACCGTGATAACCGCGAACCTGAGATTAATAAAGAAGCCGGCGGCATGAACGCAGGTCGCGGATAAAGACATTTCGGCCCCTTTGCCTTTGAGCGCGGCCTATGACCAGCGATCACGGCGAAGGGGCATTTAACTACTGCGATGTTGGCACGGCCTCGATGATTTCGACCGGGCCAACAAGCCGCTCAAAGATAGCCCGGACACCTTGCTGCATCTCATTCAACTCAGCCTCAAGGCGCTCGAACGCCGGACTGCCCGAAGCTTGAAGCAGTAGATCGAGCACGCCGCGTGGGGCATCAACTGGAACAAACTTTCCAGACAAAGCCAACCGCAGGACCTGGGTCAGGCGATGATAGAGCCGCAAGGCCTCCAGAAGATTTCCGGCTTCTGCACTCTCCAGAAAGCCTTCATCCCGCAAGTTCTCCAAAGCCTGTTCGGTTCCTTGCGCCAGAACACTTCGGCTCTCATGTGCATTTGCGAGCTGCAGGAACTGTGCGATGAACTCAATATCGACCAGACCGCCGGCCACCTGTTTCAAGTCCCAGATGTCCTTGGTTCCCTTTTCCTTTTCAATTTTTGCCCGCATGGTGCGGACATCATCGGCCAGGCTTTTAAGGTCTCTCGGCTGAACCAGCGTTCCGCAAATGCTGTCCTGAATCTTTTGCCTAAAGGCATCGGATGTCGACGCGATCACCCGCCCTCGGGTCAAAGCCATGTGCTCCCAGGTCCAAGCATCCTTTTCCTGATAGGCAATGAAACCGTCCAGGTTGGTCGCAAGCGGCCCCGCATTGCCGGATGGACGCAAGCGGAAGTCAACTTCGTAAAGGGACCCTTCGGCCGTCGGTGCGGACAAGGCCGTGACCAGCCGCTGGGTCAGACGCGTGTAATACTGGCTGATGGCAAGCGGCCGTTTTCCGTCAGACTGTTTGACGTCCTCAGGAGCTTCATAAAGCAGGATCAGGTCCAGATCAGAAGCCGCGGTCATTTCACGACCGCCGAGCTTGCCCATGGCTAGAACAGCAACCTCCCCGCCCGGAACGGTCCCATGGGGCTCGCCAACATGGGCGATCACTTGCGTCATAATCCGGTCAACCACGACCTCAGCAAGACGCGCAAGCGCAAAACCCACCCGGTCCGCGGACAGCGTGTCGGAAATCAGGCGCAGACCGATGAGGAATTGCTGCTCCTGCGCAAAGATGCGGGCCCGATCAAGTGCCTCTTCATAAAACTGAGACTGTGACAGTGTCCGGTCCAATCCGGAGCGGAACTCGTCAACGCTTGGCATGGCCCCGAAAAACGCCGGATCCAGAACCGCATCCAGGACATGCACACGTTTGGACACCGTGTCTGCCATCCGTGGCGCCGCGCCCATGGTGGTGGCAAGCAGTGTGAGCAGCTGAGGATTGGAGCGCAGCAGTGAGAACAGCTGCACCCCGGCCGGCAGTTTGGCCATGAAACTGTCAAAAGCGCGGAGAGCTGCGTCCGCGTTGTCTGTCGCGGCAAGAGCAGTCAACAAGGCCGGATGCATCTCCGTCAAACGTTCCCGGGCCTTTGTCGAGCGGGTACATGGATACCGACCAAAATGCCACGCCTTGACGATGGCGGCCGCTTCCGCTGGCTGCTGGAAGCCAAGCTTCGACAAGGTTTCCAGCGTGTCCGGGTCGTGGTCATCCCCTGTGAACACCAGGTTGCCAGTGTCGGACGAGAGCCCCGGCTCATCTTCAAACAGCTCCGCATAATGATGCTGAACGTTCTGGAAATGACCAAGCAGATCCGTCTTGAAGCCATCCAGCGTGTCGTATCCCATCAAGGACGCGATCCGGGTCAAACCTTCGATATCTTTGGGCAAAAGCTGGGTCTGCTCGTCATTGAGCATTTGGATGCGGTGTTCGACGGTTCTTAAAAACCGGTAGGCGCTGGTGAGTTCATCCCGTGCCTTTGGGCGGATCCAATCTGCCTGGGTCAGCCCTTGCAACATGTCGAGGGTCCGGCGGCCGCGCAGTTCCGGATTGCGCCCACCGGCGATCAATTGCTGGGTCTGCACAAAGAACTCGACCTCGCGAATGCCGCCACGGCCAAGTTTCACATTGTGACCGGCGACTGCGATCGCGCCATGGCCCTTGTGCATATGGATCTGGCGCTTGATCGATTGCACGTCGGCAATCGCTGCAAAATCGAGATACTTGCGCCAGATGAAGGGCACGATTTCCTTCAAAAACGCCTCGCCAGCGGGGATATCGCCAGCACAAGGCCGTGCCTTTATGAGGGCCGCGCGCTCCCAGTACTGGCCAAGCGACTCGTAATAAACAAGAGCTGCGGGAACCGACATGGCAAGCGGCGTGGCCCCCGGGTCCGGCCGTAACCGCAGGTCTGTACGGAACACGTACCCGTCCGCCGTCCGGTCCTGCATGATTTTCACAAGACGCCGGGTCAGCCGCACAAACTCTACCGGGGCCTCGGCGGAGCCAGCCATTGGCGCTTTTTCGGGCTCGTACAGCACAATGAGGTCAATGTCGGAGGAGTAGTTCAGCTCATTTGCGCCATGCTTGCCCATGGCGAGCACAATCAGGCCTGAGTCGACCTCCGGTTTTTCCGGATCCTTCGGTTCAAACTAGCCGCGCCGGGTCAAGTCATTGAGGCAAAACCGGATAGAAGCCGTGAGGGCTGCATCTGCAAAGCCTGCAAGTGCATGGGTGCCCTGATCAAGATCTATGGCCCCCCCGATGTCGGCCAGTCCCAGCGTCAAGGCCAGATCCTGTTTCAACAGGCGGAGTGCGCGTGTGATCCCCGGCTCATCTTCGGCGATTGTTTTACGGGCAGTTTCCAGCAAATCCGCGAGCCGCCGTTCAGGTGAATCGGTGAGGATGCTCAGCAATCGTGCGGCGTTCGCAGTCATCAGGTCTCGCAAATACGGCGAGTTTCCGATGACACCAAGCAGCATCCGTTCAAGATCGGGTTTGTCTTCAAGCAGCGCTTTGACATCTGCACCGGCCTCGGGCTGAGCAAGAATATCGTTCAGGAAAAGCTGCGCGTGATCAGGGTCAGCAACCGGCGGAATGATTGAAATCCGCGCCATAAGCGGCTGATGTTGCCCCGGCTCATTCCGGTTTTGGCTCTGCCCCGTCTGATTTTCCGCCGTACCCATTGCTGCTCCCGCTGCTTCCCGGTTTAGCCCGGGTAAGATCGATCCGGGCGACAAGGCCCGGGTCCCCATTTGTGAGCTGCAACTCTCCACCATGCAAGCGGGCAACGGCCTTGACCAAGCTCAATCCCAAACCAGTTCCGGGCTCCGAGCGGCTTTTATCAAGACGGACAAACCGGTCTTTTACCCGATCCTGATCCTTCTCCGGGATCCCGGGACCTGTGTCGGAGACACTCAACACCACCCGGCCCTCGCGCTCGCTGGCGGAGATTCTGATCCGGAACTCGCCGTCCTTCGGGCGTCCGTATTTCAAAGCGTTCTCGATAAGGTTGACCAGCCCCTGAAACACCAGATCTTTCTGGCAGACCGCTTCCAGACCGTCGGATACTTGGGTCTCCAACACGCCCCCTTCATCTTCAACCAGCGGCTCGTATAGCTCGGAGACTTCATTGATGAGGTTGTTGATATCAGTCCGCTCCATGACCTCTCCAGGTGCCATGGATTCGATCCGCGCGATCCGCAACAGCGCGTTAAAGATCCTCAGCAAGTGGTCGGTTTCGCTGAGCGTTTCCTCAAGAGCTTCCTTGTAGCAACTTTGCCCTTCCGCCTGACGCAAGGCTGTCTCGACACGGGTCTGCAAACGCGTCAGAGGCGTCTTCAGATCATGCGCGATATTGTCGGTCACATCCTTCATGGACCGCATCAGAAGCTCGATCCGGTCGAGCATCGTATTCAGGCTGACAGCCAACCGGTCGAACTCATCATCATTGCCGGCAATGGGCAAGCGTCCGGTCAGATCTCCAGTCATGATGGTCCGGCTGGTGTCGGTGATCTCGTCGATCCGCTTCATCACGCGCTGGCTGACGAAAAGCCAGGTCATCGCGCCCATGGCGACGACAACGATCAGCCACAAGCGAAGCGCATTGCCGAGAAGGTGTGAAAACGTCAGCTGGTCGCCAAGGTCGCGGCCGACCAGCAGCCGAAACCCGCCACGCAGCTCGAAAGTGCGGACCATTGCCTGGCGTTGGGTGTCCGGGCTGTCCTGCCCAAGGCGTGTGTAGTGGACCCGGCGTATACCGCCGTCGGCTTCTTCCAGAACGGTTGTCGGAAGGCGGGCAATGTTGCCGACAAGAGCGTTTCCGGCGAAATCAACAAGGAGATAAAGGCTTGCGTCGGGATGGCGTGTCCGCCGGTCGATGGTCTCCACCAGATCGCGGACACCGCCGCGAACATAAATATCCGACAACCCCTTGAGTTCGGCGTCGATGGTCTGGACCACCTGTTCCGACATCAGGCGATCAGTATTTTCGGAAATGTAGATGAGCAAAAACCCCGACAACAGCGTGAACACCGCGATGTAAAGCAGTGAGAGCTTGAACGCTGTTGTCCGGGTAAACCTAGTGAGCCGTGTCACGGATGGTGTATCCGGCACCGCGGATCGTATGAAGCAGAGGCACGTCAAACCCATTGTCGATCTTGCCGCGCAAACGCGAGCTGTGGACATCAATAACGATTGTCTGAGGGTCAAAATGATACTCCCAGACATTCTCCAGAAGCATCGTCCGGGTCACAACCTGGCCCGCGTGCTGCATCAGATATTCCAACAAACGGAATTCACGTGGCTGCAGCGGTATTTCCATGTCACCGCGGCGGCAGGAGTGTGCCATCCGGTCCAGCGTCAGGTCGCCAACCGTGTAGGTCGTCTCCACCTGGCTGGCAGACTTCGGACGCCGTGCCAACGCTTCAACACGTGCTTGCAATTCCGTGAAAGCATAGGGCTTGGGCAGATAGTCATCTCCACCGGCCTTCAGACCTGTGACGCGGTCATCAACCTGACCGAGCGCTGACAGGATGAGGACGGGCGTATGATTGCCGCTTTTCCGCAGTTCTTCGATCACGGCGAGGCCATCGCGTTTGGGCAACATGCGATCGACGATCA
>CALDSI010000376.1 GCA_937911395.1 uncultured Labrenzia sp. | reverse complement strand
TCTCGCGGCTGGCGGAATTCATGAACATGCTGGACAACACGTTCACTGTGACATTTTCCACTGTCGGTTCAGAGTGCCGGTTTCAGCTCGAGCGCACGACCCCAGCCTTTCCGAAGTCGGAATTTGGTATTGAGGCTATATTGGTGTTGATGCATCGGCTGACGGGCTGGCTCGCCGCTAAATGGGTGCCGCTGTCGTCGGTCTGGTTCGACTATCCACGGCCAGCTTGGGCGTCAGGCTGCAGCGAACTCTTCCCCGGCGCGCATCCCTCGTTTTCCTCAGAAAGCAGCGGCTATTCTATGCCGGTTGATGTTCAGGCCTGGCCTTTACACCGGAGTGAAGAGGCCGCCGTTGCCTGGGCCCGGCGCACGCCGATGGATGCCTTCATGCCCGTGGCTTTGCTTCAGGATGTGTCGCAAAAAGTGGCGGGGCTGATTGAAGCGGCGATCGTTGAAAGCAGGCCATTGCCGTCCATGGATGAACTTGCCAGCCTCCTTGATATGCCGGTCTACACGCTGCGACGCCGTTTGAAAAAAGAAGGTGTTTCACTTCCAGATATCCGACTTCAGGTCAAGCGGGACCATGCCCGTGCGATGCTGGCGGAAACAGACGAGAGTATCGAAGCCATCGCGCTGCGCCTCGGATTCAGTGAGACCAGCGCTTTCATTCGTGCTTTCAAAGAGTGGACGGGCGTGACGCCGCGAACGTACCGGCAATCAGGACGTCTTCAGGTTCCGGTGCCGGGTCATCGCACATTCAGATAGAAATTGACAAAAAGTAACAAGTGCGCCACCTTTCCGTAAACGTAAGAATTGGACCCTTGGGAGGTTATCGTGTCTGTTTTTGCCGCCACCGCATCCTGGCCTCAGGAAGAGCACCGTATGTTTTACGATTCAGCGTCGCGTTTGCTGGATGATGAAATGGTGCCGAACATTGAAAAGTGGAACGATCAGGGTGTCGTTGACCGCGAGTTTTGGACCAAGACCGGGGAGGCCGGAATTCTGGGCGCTGCGCTTCCCGAAGAGTTTGGCGGCACCGGAGCCCCGATCAGCTTTGACGCGGTGACGGCCTACCTGCAGGGCCGAAAGGGCGAAAGCAGCTGGGGCTTTTCCATTCAGTCGATCGTCAATCACTATGTTGCAGCCTACGGCACGGACAGCCAGAAAGAGCGCTGGCTGCCGAAGCTTGCCTCCGGCGAATATGTCGGTGCGATTGCCATGACCGAACCCGGCACCGGGTCCGACCTTCAGAGCGTCAAGACGTCAGCCGAGCTTGTCGGCAACGAGTACGTGCTGAACGGGTCGAAGATTTTCATCACCAATGGCCAGACTGCAGACCTGATCATTGTTGTTGCCAAGACCGACAAGACCAAGGGGTCCAAAGGCGTCTCCCTTCTGGTTCTTGAAACTGAGGGTGCAGATGGGTTCACGCGTGGCCGGAACCTGAAAAAACTCGGCTGCAAGGCGAACGACACATCCGAGTTGTTCTTCGAAGACGTGCGCGTACCCCCGGAGAACCTTCTTGGCGGCGAAGAAGGGCAGGGCTTCTATCAGCTGATGAAGCAGCTGCCGTGGGAGCGGCTGATCATTGCATGTCTGGCGCTGGGCGTGATCGACTTCGCGATCGATGAAACGGTTCGCTACGTTCAAGACCGAAAGGCCTTTGGTCAGCGCGTGATGGACTTCCAGAACACGCGGTTCAAACTGGCCGAGTGCAAGACCAAGGCGGAAGTGCTACGCAGTTTCGTAAATGACTGTATTGCGCGGATGGACGAGGGCACGCTGGATGCGGCAACAGCATCCATGGCGAAATACTGGGGCACGCAAGTCCAAAACGAGATCGCCAATGAATGCCTGCAGCTGCACGGCGGTTACGGTTACATGATGGAGTATCCGATTGCCCGGATCTATGCCGATTCACGAGTGCAGATGATCTATGGCGGCAGCAATGAGATCATGAAAGAGCTGATCGCCCGGTCCATCGACATCTGATCGGCTGCAGCGGCACCGAGTAATACAGTTCGGGGCCGGAGGGATCTCCCTTCCGGCCGTTTCTCAGTGTGCTAACGCCCACGGCTGCGCAGTGCCACGACCCTAAGAATTACGGCAGAAACGCTGATGATTAGGGAGAAACGCAAAGTCAGAACGCCTGCCAGGATGATCGCGATGGCCTCTGCGGGCCCCTCCGTCGTTGCGGCGGGGGCAACCAGCGCGGTGAGGACGGCCACCGGGACGGCATCAAGCGCAGCTTCCGCGCGGTGATGAAGCGCACCAAACCGCGACAGAATCAGATGTCCGCCGGTTCTTGTGAGGTAAGTGGCCAGGGCACACAGGCAGATGATCAGAACAGTGTTATCCATGGGACGCCTCTCCTTTCGGACGGCTGAGTAGGGCGGCCGCGGCAAGGCCGCAAAGGCCGCCAATCGTGATGTGCCAGGGACTGCCGATCGTGTGGAAGGCGAGGGTTGAGGCGGCTGCACTGACCACCAGGATCACTCCGAACCCGCGGCGGGTGTGAAAACCGGCGACAAGGCCAGCGAAATAGATTGGAAGCATCACATCGAGACCGAAGGCGGCCGGATTTTCAATCAGCGACCCAAAAGCAGCTCCGATGCAGTTGGACGTGATCCAGACGATATAAATTGCGGCTGCGAACGAAAAGTAATAGGCAGGCCGGAGGCCATCCCGCCCCGCGCGCCGCTCGGCAGCTGCATATTGCGGATCAACCAGAACGAAAAAAGCCAGTGCCTTCTGCAAGGTCGTAAACTTGCTCAAATGCCGGCCGACGGCCGCCGAATAGAGCACATGCCGGAAGTTCACCGCAAAGACCGTTAAAACGATGGACCAGGCCGGCACGCCCTGGCCGAGCAAATCCAGCATCACGAACTGACTAGCCCCGGCGTTAATGGACATCGATGTCAGCAGGAGCTCGCCAAAGGACAGTCCGTTCTCCAGCGCTATGGCGCCGAATACGGCAGCAAACGGGGCAACGGCAAACAAGATTGGAAGGGCATCCCGGATGCCGTCCGAAACATCGGATCGGAAGGTACTGGTTGGTTCGCCTGCGAAGTCGGGCATTCCGCCGTCATTGCGTGTCATGCTCATAAGTGTCGCCTGAGAGGTACTAATTCGATAATGAGCGTTCGATATAAAGAACACAGTTTGAATAAATGAACGATTGGGTGGCGTTTGTCAAATCGAACATATGAGTGTTAAAACGAACGAACAACAAGAGACCATGCGACATGACACCGATCACACTCATTGCAAAAGCCATTCAACGAGAAAGATTGAAAGCAGACATGAGCTTGTCTGCGCTTGCAAAGACCGCCGGGCTCGCAAAGTCGACCTTGTCCCAGTTGGAGGCGGGGCAGGGCAACCCGAGCGTTGAAACGCTGTGGGCGATCGCGAGTGCACTCAATATCCCTTTCAGCTTCCTGTTTGAGACGGGTACGACGGATAAAACACTCATCCGGGCCGGGGGGGGGGATCCGGTCGCCTCGGAAGCAGCTGGATTTACCGCTGTCCTGCTGGCAAATTGCCCGCCTGGCCGCCGCCGTGATCTTTACCGGACCAGCCTTTCCGGCGGTGCGCTCCGTTCGGCCGAGCCGCATCCCGCAGGTACGATCGAACATGTTTTCGTTGTAAAAGGCGAGATCCGCGTCGGACCGGCAGAAGAGTCGGAAACCCTCTCAGAAGGCGACTACTTCAGGTTCCCCGGCGACGGCGTTCACAGTTATGAAGTCCTCTCCGAAGAGGCTGTCATACTGCTGGTAATGGAAAGTCCGGTCTAGAGCCAGTAGCTCTTTCGACCAGGGTAGCATTGGTCTCGTGTTCTGATGCCAAATTGAGCGCTAGGCAATGTCAACGTATCCGACAATTCCTTCGTAGGTGTATTGCGAGAGCGTGTTGATCACGTTGTCCCGTTCCGCCTGAACAGCTGTATAGAAATGCGTTCCCGTTTCCGTGTTGAAAAAACGATAGAGTGCAATGTCGTCGGCGTCCGTTGAACTGTGGAGGTGATAAGCAACGCCTTCATAGTTGAACTGAGGCAGAGTTGAGATCACTGAGTCGCGTTCCGCGGCGCTTGCCGTGAAGAATTGCGTGTCCGTGTCAGTGTTGTAAAACCGGTAGAACTCGACCGCATTGGAACCTGTGCTGTCGACACTCTTATAGGCGACGCCTTCATAACAGTATTAGGATGAGGTC
>CALDSI010000375.1 GCA_937911395.1 uncultured Labrenzia sp. | reverse complement strand
GGGGTTTCCTGCCACAAAAGAGAATCGAGCAGACGGTGCTGTTCGGTGACCAGCAATACATTGTAGGGCTCGGTTTCATTCGCAGAACTGGGCGGAAGCTCGTCCCGGACATTGATAGGGGCACCGTCCTTATCCGTGCCATCACTGTATCCGGACCAGGGCGACTGGCCGTCTGGTCCATGGCTGCGCTGTTTGATCGAGGATCCGCCGATATGCTGCATGTTCCAGGTGACCGGTTGTCCGGAACTCTCGGCAATTGCCGCCAGCATCTCAGGCATTGGACGATCGGTCAGGCTGTGACCGGAAATGAAGATCTTTTGCACGGCAGGTGTCTCACCGTCTTCAGGCAGGGATGGAAAGCCGGTTGTCGTGATCTCGTGTCCTCTTGAGAGGAACATAATCGCAACGACAGCAATCACGATCACAAATAGACCGCAGCCTATAGCCAGGACCAACTGGAAGCGTGTCATTAAGCATACTCTCGAATGAGGCCTGCCCTGTGGGCATAGAGGGTTTGTTCGTCAAACCGTGATCCATCGGCTGCGGCTGCCTTGATCAGCTGCGCTAGCTTGCCCCGGTTTTCATGTAGATCTTGGATTGTCGCACTTAATGCAGCCGGATCATTGAGAGGCGTGCCGACGCCCCCGCCATTCCGGCACACAAGGTCTTCGGAGTAGGACGATTGATAGCCCACGATCGGGCACCCCGAGACGAGCGCTTCAATTAGGCAGCGCGGCGACTCCTGCGTCTTGTGGCAGAAGACGAAAAGATCGGCATCGCGCATTTCTGCGAGTATGGCCTCACGATCAGATGAAAAGCCCGGCAGTTCTATGCGGGCGCCCATTCCCTGCGTGGAAATGCTCTGCTTCATGTCTTCCAAAAGAGGGCCGTCGCCGATCCACTTAGCTTGCAGCGGGACGCCCGCCTGCACCGCCTTTGTCAGGGCGTCCACCCAATCGAGCGGTCCTTTCATCTCAGTGGCGCGTCCCACATAAAGGACTTTCAGCGGATTACCGGAGTGCGCGCGCGTGGCTTTTTCTTCTAGCGCTGTCGCACTGATCAGGTCGGTAGACTGCGTGTGCACGTCATAAACACAATGCGGATTTGTCGAATGATCCGCGTAAGCCTTCAGCGTATCTTGCCCCTGAAACAAACCCAGTTTGCTGTGCCGTATCAAATAGTGATGGTACCGGACCATTGCGGGCAGCGTTGCAACTTCCTTGATCCGCCGCTTGAGCGGTATCGCGGGAAGCGTTCTGCGAATGACATCGTGCTCGACCCGATCAAACCAAACGGCGTAGTCCCGGTTTTGCCTGATCGCTTCAAGAGTGGCCACGGCGGCCCAGTCGCCAAACAAATATCCGAGCGTGAAGCACAGGTGATCTGCCGTGGCGATCTTTTCGGCAATCATCTGCCGCGTTGATTTGTAGTCTTTGAAAAATCGCCCGATTTTATAGGCAAACGGAAGCGCAATCACCGTGAGCTGGTTACGGCAGTCAAGGTCGGCGATATCGACCCAGGTGACTGTGGTATCATCTTCTAAATCGGTCGGCTGTTCGATGCCCTTATAGGTGACATGGCTGAAGCTTTCGGCCAAACGGGAGAGCACGGCGCATGTCTGGTCATCCAGCTGCAATCCTCTGGGTCCCTTTCGCAACCGCACCGCTGTGACGAAAAGCACATGTCCACCGCGCTGTTCTGCCCTTCCGCTCATGATACTGCGCCCTTATCGAATTGATCAGCCTCTACACAGACCGCTGACACGATATGTCCGTTGTAAATCACCTGGCGTCCCCGAAATTTTGTCCCCTTGGCAAAGCCTGGGACTTTGCGCTGGAGCGCTGCGAAGAAATCATGGCCATCAAATACGATCTCCAAATCTTCAAACTCGAAAAACTCCTGCGTGAGCGGGTGCTGCGCCTTGTAGGCGCTCTCCTTGGCCATAAATATCCTGAGTGCCCGCCGCGCTCGCCGGTTTTCGGGCAGCTCCGAAAGCAATTTCCGTTCATCGGCGGTGCAAATTGTGTTCCAGAGATCCTCCGGCAGGGGCCCATCAGGCTCAATATCGAGACCGATTGACAGCATTTCGTCTGTCTGCCGGGCGACCGCCGCGAGGCACACGGTTTTGCAGTGGCTGATGGATCCAATCATTCCGGGCGGCCAGATCGGGCTTCGATCGGGGCGCACGCCGATGGCGGCCGGCCGAAAACCAAGGTCGCGCATCGCTTTGCGGGCGCATGCTCGTCCAGCAAAAAACTCCGATCGGCGTGAGAGAACCGCGTTGGCCACATGGATTTCCTCATCCGCATATCCGGTCGGTTTTCCTCCGCGCGGATCACCTGCGGCGATCTGAACCCCGTTCGGAAATAGAGCCCAAAGCATGGCGGTGCAATCACCCCCGGTTCCCGGAGAGCGCTTGCCGTCTTGCGCTCAGCGCCGCGCGGCGCTTGGCCGCCCGGCTGGCAACTTCTCCGAGACGATCGTCGGCGCGTCCGCCGTCCGTCAGGTGTCCGGCAAGGCCACCAACGGTCGGAAATCGGAAGATGTCGGTGATTGTCAGATTTGGAGCCACACAGGCTTTCAGGTCCCGGTGGAGCTGGACCGCAAGCAGGGAATGTCCGCCAAGGTTGAAGAAGTTGTCATTTTGCCCCACCTGACCCAGTCCGAGAATGCGCTGATACGCGTCCGCGATGGATTTCTGCATGTCGCTTTCTGGCGCGACAAAATTGCTTTGGGCCGTCTCGCGAACCGTCGTATCGGGTGCCGGCAGAGCCTTCCGATCGATTTTTGCATTTGGTGTGAGCGGGAAGGTCTCCAACACGACGAAATGAGCGGGAACCATGTATTCAGGCAATGCGTCTTGCAGCTCTGAGCGCAACACGTCTTCGTCGAGCGATCCGGACTGCGTCCGGACATAGGCGACCAACCGCACATCATCAGCCCGGTCTTCACGCGCGCTGACCACGGTTTCGATCACGCCGGGATGAGCGGCAATCCGGGCTTCGATTTCACCAAGTTCGATCCGGTATCCCCGCACCTTGACCTGATGGTCGGTTCGCCCGAGGAATTGCAGGCTGCCATCTTCAAGCCTGCAAACGAGGTCCCCGGTACGGTACATGCGGCCAGGCGCAAATGGGTTTTTCAGGAAACGTTCTTCAGTCAGCTCCGGGCGCTCAAAATATCCGCGCGTTACGCCTTCACCGCCGATAAACAGTTCACCGGGTTGGCCTGGAGCTGCAGGCTGGTTTCTAGCGTCAAGCACGTAGAACTGCGTGTTGGCAATTGGTGTTCCCAGCGGAATGGTCTGCTCAGGAGTGCCCACTTCTGCAGTCGATGACCAGATCGTCGTCTCGGTCGGGCCATACATGTTTGTGACGGATGCCGAAGTACACGTCCTAATGTCTTTCAGAAGTGACCCTGGGAACGGTTCCCCGCCGATATAGAGATGCTGGATGCTGGAAAACGCTGCGCGGTCTTCCTCGCGGGTGAGGAACATACGTGCCATGGACGGCGTGCACTGCATGTGCGTGACGTTGTGGCGGGCAATGTCTGCGGCGAGGCCTGCGTCAGCGGGCGGTGTCTGCTCGGCGGGTATTTGAACCTCACCTGCATTAACGCGTCGGATGACCTCGGCCAAGGGCTTTAAACGGTCTAGGGCGATGTCCTGAGGCACGCCAAAATCGATCAGGCAGGCGACTTCGTTGACACCGATGGCACTGATTTGTTCGACACGCTTGAGCGCATCAGAGACCGTTCCAAACAGCCCGCTGTCTTCAAAGTAGCGCAGGAACGCAAACTCCAGGATCGCGTCCAGCTCGTCTTCTGAAAGCGTCTGCAGGTCGATATCCATCGGATTGCTCGCACCTTCCGGCTTCTTGAAGGCCGGAAACGCCCAGGCATATTGCTTGATCAACGCTGCCGCGCTGCGCAGATATTCCTTCATGGGACCACGCGCCCGGTTCATCACCTCATCCCGATCCTCTCCGAGGAGCGTGTGCAGCATCAGGGTGACCTTGTAGTCATCCGGATTGCGGCCGCATTCAATCAGGGTGTCCCGATAGATCTTGATCTTGCCAGCCAGCTCGTCGATGGATTGCCCGAGAAGGTGGGTTAGAACATTGGCCCCGTTGCGGGCTGCATCCCGATACGTCTCCGGGTTTCCGGCTGTTGTTAGCCAGACCGGCAATTCGTTTTGAACGGGTCTTGGTTGCGTGACGATGCTGACGGTCTTGTCGCCAGCTTCAAAGTCCACCGCGTCTCCGCGCCAGAGTTTCCGAACGGTCTCAATGTCCCGGTACATGGCTGCCTTGTTGTTCGGCGGCCTGTTTTCCGGGCGCAGAACAAAGTCCTCCGGCATCCAGCCGGATGCAAAGGCAAGGGCAACCCGGCCGTTGCTGAGGTTGTCGATCACCGACCACTCCTCGGCAACCCGTGCTGGGTGGTGAAGGGGAAGGACGCAGCTGCCGGCGCGGATCGAGAGGTTCTTCGTGACGGCCGCAACCGCTGCCCCTGAAACCGACGGGTTTGGATAAAGTCCACCGAAAGAATGAAAGTGACGTTCCGGCGTCCAGACCGATGTGAAGCCGTTTTCGTCGGCAAATTTGGCGCCTTCCAAAAGCAGCTTGTAAAGGTCGCGGCCGGCGCCCTCATTGTAGCCCCAGAAAAACAGCCCAAAATCGACGCTTGCCGTTTTCCCTGAGCCTTGCGCCTCAGGTGTTGTGCTGACCTGCGAGTTTGCCGTTTCAGAGGAATGAATGACGACCTTGAAGCCGCGGGTCAGGGTCCAGAAAAGTTCAAGAACGGAGATGTCGAAAGAAAGACTAGTGACAGCTAGCCATACCGGTTGTTCTTGCTGATCGATTTCAATGCAATCGTCCATTCCGGCAAAGAAATTGACGACATTCCGATGCTCGACCATCACGCCCTTCGGCCGGCCGGTCGAGCCTGACGTGTAGATAAGATAAGCGAGATTTTCTGATTGAACGCCGGTCTGCGGCTGTTCTGCTGAGGCAACGCGCGCCAGAACATCCTCGATAAACACGGTCTGTACTCCGGGCGCAGCAAGCGGATCCGGAAGTGCACGGCTGGACAGGATGATCGCTGCACCGCTGTCTTCGACCATGTAGGTCAGGCGATCTTTCGGGAAGTCGGGATCGAGTGGAACGTAAGCAGCGCCCGATTTCAAAATGCCCAAGGCGCCGCAGATCATCTCGATGGACCGGGGTATGTTCAATCCGACAAGCTTGTCCGGTCCGGCGCCAAGCGTTTGCAGTTCAATGGCAACGCGATTTGCGCGACCGCTCAGCTCCTGGTAGCTGATGGACTGATCGTGCAGGGCAACTGCCGCTGCGTCCGGCGTTGCCTCCGCCTGACGTTCGATCATCTGATGAACGCAGGCCTCCAGATCCACATCCGTGGCAGATGCGTTCCAGCGATTGAGTACAAGGTCGCGCTCATCGGCGGACATCATGGCAATATCGGCAGCCACGTGTTCTTTGTCAGACAGCGCAGCGGCAACGAGTTCAACGCGCTTGGCATACTGTCTTGCCGTCTCGGCCGGGAGCCGCGACGGATCGAAGGTCATCGCAGCCGTTCCCTGGGCAGAAACGGTGAATGTCAGCGCGCAGTCCGCCAGAAGTTCTGGCCGCGTGGCCGCCGTTTCGGCTTCAACGATACCGATTGTATATGCCGGCCGCGCCATCCCGGGCACCCGGGCTATCAGATCGGATAGGGGAGCAGTCCTGGCCCGCAATTGCACCAGCTTGGCATTGGTGTCGTCACAAAGGGTGCTTAAGGGCCGCTGCCAATCGATGTTGATCGGAAATGGAAGGCATTCCGAAAAATGGCTCGGAAACTGGTCAGCGGCCGCCGCGCTCTTTGGTCCGAGATAAGCGAGACCAAAATTGTCCTGTCCCGAGAACCTCCCGATAAACAGTGCGATTGCCGCAATCGTGTCCTGCGGCGCCATTGAAGAGGGAAGTGACAACGGCACGACTTCTGGCGCAGCCCCCCTTTCAACATCGCCCCTAATCCCGAAAAGGCTCGGTATCTCGAGCGTTTTGATCGTGGCAATGTCTGTGTCTTCATTACGGACGGCATCGAAGACTGCGGCATCAAGGACTGCAGCGTCTTCGGCAGAATAGAGAGGCAGTTGCTCATTGAGCGTAACGGACTGTGCCAGATTTGCGTCCGAGCCAATCGCAATACCGTCCAGCAAAATCGGTTGGTCGCCAGTTGCAACAAGCACGCCGTCGGGACCCGTCTGCAGAACAGTTCCTGCGGGGCCGTTCGGAGTGCCAGCGGCGGCTAAATCGAGCTTGGTAATCTTGAAAAGACCGCGATTGGTCCGCAGTTTTGGCTTGACCAGAGGGTTCGCGTACCCCTCTCCGAAGCTAAGGGCCCGGAAAAGCCGCGACAGCTCTTGTGATGTCCGGGACAGGTCGAGTATTCCGGAAAGCGTCGGACGCTTGTGTTTTCCGAAGTAGCTGCGCCTTGAAAAATCCTGCGCAATTCCGTGGAGCGTTTTGCTGTCGACTTTGGCGATGAGATCGACAAAACTCGCATAACCGGCCTCAAAGCATTTGGCATTCAAGGTGAGGCTGGTCTCGTCGGGGCTGATGTCAAATTCAGCTTGCGTGTAGATCCGGCCCTTGTCCGCACCGGATACAATTTCATGCCAGGTGACGCCAAAACTTTGTTCGCCTTCAAGGATAGCCCATGCCGGTGCATTAAGACCGGCATATCGTGGCAGGGGGCCATCGTGGAAATTGACCGCGCCGGTGCGCGCCCGTTGCCAAACGGCATCGGGAAGCATCCTCAGATTTGCAATGCTAAACAGCCAGTCAAAGTGATAGTCTGCTGTGGTTTCCTCAAGAGAGCTGCCCCACTCGGCCGCTGGAATACTGTGCGACGACGCCCAATTCCGAATTGCCGGGTTGGAGGAGATGACCGCAACGATGCGGTGACCACGTTCTTTCAGGTGTTCGCCACACTGAACAAGAAGGGATTCATCGCCTATCAGGAGACAATCGAGCATTTAGTTTCCCTTGGATGACGCATAACTGGGCAGTAGCAAATTCTTTGAAAAAAGAGCACGCAGACTAGTATGCATATACCCTCGAATAACCCGTTAATTTATCCGAGAATTTACGGATGCTGGTCCAGATTTCCATAATACACGCGTAAGAAAGTCCATTTATTAATGTTTGTTAAGTTTTGATCCCGGAGTTTACGTTTGTTTTGGTGATCAAGCTTGGGTCAGTTGAAACCAGCTTTTCGTTTGCCTCTCTCAATCGGCCTAACACTATGCTAAATATTTACAGGTATGGTCCGCTTAAAAATTTGAGGCGAAGTCCCGTTTCCGGAAATTTGAAATGACAATAGGATCAACCGACGCCGGCCTGAGCGATGTCGCAATCGTCGGGATGGCTCTTCGTGTTCCAGGCGCACGGAACACCGGCGAATTTTGGGAAAATCTCAGAAACGGTGTTGAATCGGTGCGCACGCTGAGCGATGCCGAGCTGGAAGCGTCCGGTGAAGATCCGGTGAAGGCCGCACAGCCGAATTACATTCCCCGGACGGCGGATATTCCGGATATGGAGCTGTTCGATCCGGAGTTTTTCGGATTGAGCCCCAAAGAAGCCGCGATCATGGATCCGCAGCACCGGCACTTTCTCGAGTGTGCCTGGGAAGCGATCGAAGATGCCGGGCGCCCCCCGGAAACGATTGAGGGCCCGGTTGGGGTTTATGCCGGCTGCGGCATGGGCAGCTATTTTTACTTCAACGTGTGCAGTGACCGGCAGCTGATGGATCAGGTGGGCATGTTCCTGCTTCGTCACACAGGCAACGACAAGGACTTTCTGGCGACCCGCGCCTCTTACGCTTTCGATCTCAAAGGCCCGAGTGTCAACGTCCAAACAGCTTGCTCAACGTCCCTTGTTGCGATCCACTACGCCTGTCAAAGCCTGTTGAACGGCGAAACCGATATGGCTCTGGCCGGCGGTGTGACAATCGATCTGCCGCATCGCCGCGGGTACGTTTTTCAAGATGGCGAAATTCTCTCGCCGGACGGACATTGCCGACCGTTCGACCATCGGGCAGCAGGCACGATCTTCGGCAGTGGCGTTGGGGTTGTCGTCCTGCGACGTCTCGAGGATGCGATTGCTGACGGCGACAACATTCATGCGGTGATCAAGGCGTCAGCCATCAACAACGATGGTCACAGCAAGGCAGGCTACCTTGCACCGAGCGTGACCGGACAGGCGGAAGCGATCATCGAGGCGCAGGCGCTCGGCGGGATCGAAGCCGACACCATTCAGTATGTCGAATGTCACGGAACCGGCACATATCTCGGCGATCCGATTGAAATTGAAGCCCTGACCCAGGCGTTTCGTCAAAGCACAAACCGGACCGGTTATTGCCGTGTCGGATCTGTGAAATCCAACATTGGCCACCTCGACACAGCTGCCGGTGTTGTCAGCCTGATCAAGGCCTCATTGGCGCTGAAGAATGGCGAAATACCGCCAAGCCTTGGATACGAGAAACCCAATCCATCAATCGATTTTGCGAACAGCCCGTTTGTCGTCAATGATAGGCTGACCCCTTGGCCGGTGGGCACCGGTCTTCAGCGAGCCGCCGTCAATTCACTTGGTGTTGGCGGAACAAACGCCCACGTCATTCTGGAAAAGGCGCCGATGGCTGCCGATGACAGCGGCCGGTTTGACGATGAGCCCCAACTCATTCTCTTGTCTGCCAAGGCAAAAAAGGGGCTGGCAGACACCTCCGCCCGCCTTGCGGATGCCTTGGAAAGTGATCCGGCATTGCCTCTGGCCAGCATGGCCGAAACACTCTTTCATGGTCGGAAGCCGTTCGAACACCGCCAAATCGCGGCCGTGCGGGGCCGCGCCGATGCGATTTCCGTCCTGCGCGGTGAACGGCCCAAGAGGCTTGCCCATCATCACGCAAACGATCATCCAGGCACCGCAACGTTCCTCTTTCCGGGGGGTGGGGCGCAACATCCAGGCATGGCCCGGCGGCTCTTTCAGGAAGACAGGTCTTTCCGCCAGTCTGTCGATGAAGGATTGGCTTTCCTTCCCCCCGAAACGGCCGCCCGGATCCGGGAGCTTTGGTTCCCGCCGGAGGGCTCCGATCTTGGGCAGGCGGCTGAGGGGTTCCTGACGCCGTCCCTGCAATTGCCGGCTATCTTGATCCTGGAAGTTTCGCTGGCCCGCTTGTGGATGAGCTGGGGCGTTCAGCCGACCGCATTGATCGGTCATTCCATGGGCGAGAATACGGCTGCCTGTATCTCTGGAGTCCTCAGTTATCGAGACGCTGTTGGCCTTGTCCACCTCCGGGGCAAGCTCTTTGATACGGTCGCCCCGGGCGGAATGCTCAGTATCCCATTGAGTGAGACCGAAGTCCGGGGGCTGATGCCGGCATCTCTTGATATGGCTTCCGTCAACGCGCCGGAGCTTTGCGTTGTATCCGGTCGGGACGCGGACCTTGAAGACTTCCAGAAGGCGCTTCTTGAAAAAGACATCGATGCAACCCGGATCGCCATCGATATAGCGGCTCATTCGCGGATGCTTGAGGGGATCCTGCCCGAGTTTGAACAGTACTTGCGCAGCATTGCACTCAATCGGCCGCAGATCCCGATCATGTCCAATCTTACCGGAGACTGGCTCACCGATGCGGAGGCCCGTGATCCATCCTATTGGGTCCGGCATCTGCGCTCGACTGTTCAGTTCGGTGCCGGCATGAACCGCCTGAGTGCAGATCCGAACCGTGTTTATATCGAGGTTGGTCCGGGAAAGACCCTGTCCTCGCTGGCCAAGCTGCAAGCAGATGTGACCGCCAATCAGGTCTTCAATACGCTGCCGCATGCCGACGATGATGCGGATGACCGGCTTTCTTTCCTGACTGCTGCCGGACGGTGCTGGGCCACAGGCTTGAAGACGGATGTTGCGCGTTGCTGGCGGGACTACGGCCCCAAGCGCGTTTCGCTGCCACCTTATGCGTTTCAGCGGCAACATTATTTTGTCGAGCGCAGTGTTGCGCAGGACGGTCAGGCAGGGACAGATATTCCTCTCTTGCGCCAAAAGGACTTGCGGGACTGGGGATACCGTCCGGCCTGGAAACGGTCGGTTCCAGATCTTGTCACGGGCGCAGACAAGGAACCTCGGTCCTGGCTGGTTTTTCTCGACGATACCGGCACCGGAGAACAGCTTGCCGGCAGATTGAAAAGCGCCGGGCATCAGGTGACCACCGTTCAACGCGGCGATGTGTTCGCTAAGGTTGACCCCCACACTTACATCCTGTGCAGCGAGGAAGGCAGGCCGGGATACGATGCCCTGGTGGCCGGGATCCTCGAGGATGGCCCCTTTCCCGGCAACATCGTGCACGGCTGGCTGTTGACGGAGGACGAGAGCCACCGGCCCGGTTCCAACTTCTTTGAAAGAATGCAGGAGGACGGCTTTTACAGTCTGCTTTACCTCGCCCAGGCGCTTGACGAGCAATCTGCCCTCGAAGAGGCGCACCTTACCGTTCTGACCAATGGAATGATGCGCGTTGGGGACGCGCCTGTCGTGTATCCGGCCAAGTCGACGCTGCTCGGTCCGGTTCAGGTCTTGCCAAAAGAGCTTTCCGGCCTCTCGGTTCGCTTGATTGACCTGGAAATCTCAACGGCTGCGAACAACCAGCGGCACGAGGGAGCGCTCGACGATCTGTGGGACGAGCTTTTCGCAAAAGCGTCCAGTGAGATTGTGGCCCATCGGGGAAGCCGCCGGTGGCAGCGAACCCATGAGCGTTTGCCCTTGGAAGAAGGGCAATTCGAAGGGCAGTTTCAAAAGGGCGGCACCTATCTCATTACTGGTGGTCTTGGCGATTTGGCGATGATTTTCGCAAAGGCCCTTGTTGAAGACCATGATGCCAACATCGTTTTGGTCGGACGCCGCAGCCTGCCGGAGAAACAGGATCGGGAAACTTATCTGCGCACGCATTCCGGTGAGGATCCGGGTGTCCAGGCACTGTCCCGTCTTGCAGAACTGGAGGCGCTTGGTGCGAAGCTGCTTTACGTTCCGGCTGATGTCACAAACCCGGAAGAGGTTGGCGCTGCTGTTGCAACAGCAAAGGCCCGGTTTGGGTCAATCAACGGTGTGCTTCATACAGCCGGCATTGTCGATGATGATCTCGTGCAACTGAAAACCCTTGAAAATACGCAGCACGTTCTGGCGCCCAAGGTTCAGGGCACGCGCGTTCTGGATTTGGTGTTTGCCGACGAGCCGTTGGATCTGATGGTGCTGTTCTCGTCAACCAGCACGGACACTGCGCCCATCGGCCAGGTGGATTACGTGGCTGCCAATGCGTTTCTGAACGCCTATGCCGAGAGCAAGAGCAGGGACAGGGGCCGCAGGACGGTCGCGGTTCACTGGGGCATCTGGAGCGATATTGGTCTGGCCGCGCGCGCGGTTTCGGGTGAGGCGGCTGTTTCAAAGACGGTAACGGCGGTTGGGGCGGCCAAGGGCCCCTTGTTCGAGCGTTGGATTGCCGATGCTTCCAACACGCGCTGGCTGGAATTCACGGCCAGCACGCAAAAGCACTGGATGTGGAATGAACACAGGCTTGTTTCAGGCGATGCGATCCTGCCAGGTACCGGGTACATTGAGCTAATTGCGCAAGCCTATTCGGAACTGGATTTGGACCAGCGCCCGGATATCCGCGATCTTGTGTTCTTCAAGCCGCTCGGTGTGGACGACGCCCAACCCCGCAACATACGCGTCCGGTTCGAAGCCCAGGGAAATGGCATTTTGAAAGCCATTGTCGCGGCAACTGCAACCGATGATCCGTCCGCCGAGATGGAGGTTTACGCCGAAGCTCTGGTTTGTCCGCTCAAATCGATCTCACTGCCTGTGCAACTTGAAGACCTTCAAGCTCAGCTGCGCTGGACCGATGTGCGCACAGCACCGGACAATGGAACGATGCCCTCGGCTCAGGCGCTGCACATCAAGTTCGGACCGCGATGGGATGTGTTGCGCAGTCTGTCGCTTGGGCGCGGTGAAGCGCTGGCACGCCTGACGTCCCCGGCTGGCTTCGAGGCAGATTACTCCGAAACAACCCTTGCCCACCCCGGTCTTCTCGATATTGCGACCGGCTGTGCCATGGAACTTATCGAAGGCTTCAAGAGTTCAGGCGTTCTTTGGGCGCCCGTTTCCTACTCTGCGATACGCCTTTACGAACCGCTGCCATCCGATGTGATCGCCCATGTCCGATATGTTGATGAAAATGCACATGGCGACGGTTTCGGCAGTTTTGACATTACCGTCATGCGGCCGGATGGAACGGTGGTTCTTGAAGCTGATCGTTTGACGGTAAAACGCCTGTCAAATGACACCGGGTTTGCAACGGATGTGAAAACCGGGGCAAGCCAGGATGCTGCCGCGCTCTATAAACTGGCGGCGCAAGTCAAGCAGGGCATTCCACCCGAGCAAGGATTTGAGACCCTGCAAAGGGCTTTGGCGACCAGCGAAACACAGCCGATCATCTCGACGATTCCTTTGGATCTTCTCGTAAAAAATGCCGAGGCTGAAGCGCATTCGCGAGATGCCCAGGACGGGCAGCTCTTTGAGCGTCCGGACCTTGACAGCGCCTACGAGGCACCTCGAAACCCGCTTGAGATCAAACTGGCCGAATTCTGGTCCGAGCTGCTCGGAATTGAGAAGATCGGTGTTCACGATGATTTCTTTGATATTGGTGGGCATTCACTCATCGCGGTCCGCTTGTTCCGAATGATCCGCCAGACTTACGGTGTCGAT
This sequence comes from uncultured Labrenzia sp., assembly GCA_937911395.1. Classification (GTDB taxonomy): domain Bacteria; phylum Pseudomonadota; class Alphaproteobacteria; order Rhizobiales; family Stappiaceae; genus Roseibium. The sequence continues at coordinate 15,837 of CALDSI010000375.1, read as the reverse complement.
CTGCCCATGTCCGTCCTCTTCGACGCGCCGACAATTGCCGAATGCGCAGAATTGCTGGCATCGCATGGTGTTGCCAGTGACGGGGATGCTTCTGCGGAGGTAAAACCCGAACAAACTGCAAAAGCCGATGAAACGGTGCATCTGGTCTCGATGAGCAAGGGACCGGGAACGGGGGCGACGCCCTTGTTCATTTGCGCTGGCATGTTCGGGAACATCTTGAACCTGCGTCAGCTTGCCCTGCTCGTGGGGCGCGACCGCCCGGTGTACGGGTTGCAAGCCCGCGGTCTGTCCGGAAACCTGGAGCCTCATGAAACATTTGAAGACATGGCGCGGGATTATCTGTCCGAGATCCGGCAGGTCCAGCCGCACGGTCCGTATGTTCTCGGCGGCTTCTCGGGCGGTGGGATCGTTGCCTATGAAATGGCCCAGCAGCTGACCGCGCAAGGTGAAGAGGTTGCCGAAGTCATTCTACTGGACACGCCTGTCCCTGAGAAGGTTCGCCTGTCGCTCGTCGATCGCGTGATGATCAAGTGGCAGGATCTTCAAAAGAATAAAATCAAGTTTTTCAGCGTTTGGTTGCGCTCCCGGAGAGAGTGGCGCGCTCGAACAGAAGCGCAACAGAATACGGCTGGGGATCAAGCATCCGCAGAAAGCTTTAACAACGAACGTATACGTTTGGCTTTCATGCAGGCGCATGATGCCTATGAGGTTCAGCCATATAGCGGGCCGGTTGTCCTGTACCGGCCAAAAGCTGAGGTGCTCTATAAGATTTCCGGCGGCCGCCGTCTTCAAGATGGTCTGAACATTCTTCGCGAAGACAATGGCTGGGCGCCGTTTGCATCAGAGCTGTCGATTGTCGAGGTGCCCGGGGATCACGATTCAATGGTTCTCAATCCGAATATTCAGGTGCTTGCCAGTAGAATGAGAAAATCCTTGGAAGCAAGGACGGCGGCGGCAATTGGCTCTGACAAGGCCGGGATTGCGGCAGAATGATGCTGGACCAGGTGGTACTAGTGAAAACCGGTCCTCTCGCAGATCAGGAGTAATCTCGGCGGTCTGTAATTGACCGGCCGGCGATCAGGTCTTCGTAATACGGGACAGTCAGCGCTGCCTTGCGATCCCAGGTAAAGCAGTCTGTAGCGTACTCTACGGCTGAATTGGCCTTTGAAAGCTGGTCGGCTGGATTGGTCACAGCCTCTTCCATCGCGTGCTGATAGCCGGCGACCATCTCATCGAGGGTGTTTAGTTCGATTCGAAAGCCGCGATCCTCAGATACGAGATCACCCGGCGCGCCATAGTTGGTGACGAAATTCACACAGCCTGACGCCATCGCTTCGACCACCACGCCTGCTCCAAGTTCGCGGATTGAAGGAAAAACGAACCCGTCTACGGATCGGAAGAACTGGCCGACGTCCTTCTGATCTATCCAGCCGTGAAAAATGACGCTATCGCTCCGCCCTGTTTGCTCGACGATCGCTTCAAGCCGTGCTCTTTCAGGGCCGTCGCCGACGATGTGAAGTTTGTGCTCTGCCAGGATGTCGCTTTCACAAAAGGCACAAACAGCCACCTCCGGAACTTTATAGGGTACCAGCCGCCCTACAAATGCGAAGTTGTACGGTCCATCTCCAAAAAATGCAGGCTTCCGGTCCGTTTCATCAAACCACTCAGGGTCAAAACCAACTTCGGGAAAGCTCACGACCTTTGAGGACGCGCCGTCTGGCAAATCCCTTGCGGTATGATCAAAGGCAGCCAGAATCAGTGCAACATTTCTGTATGTTGCAGATGAATAGGGCAGGTATTTGTAGAAGTCCCGGAGTACCCGCGCCCTTTCTTTTTCCCGTGTTTGTTCAGAGCGGAATTCTTTTGGCCAGTCCAAATTGCCATTCAAGGGACCGATGACAAATGGAACCGGCGATTTGCCCGCGATATAGCTGGGCATTGTGGGCGACATGGGTGTGATCCGGTGCACCAAATCAAATTCGCCGGATCTCAAAGCATGCTTGAAGGTTTTCCAAACCTCCCATTCAAAGGCGAGATATGTAGGATACTGGAATATCATGGCCAAAGACCACGCCACCTTCCCGCCGCCTCTGATCCAGGTTGAGAAGCGGTGGATCGGCTTTGCTACATATTCATTATCGACATAGTGGAAGTCGACGCCTTTTGAGTGCGGATCTTTTTCTATGTTTTCTCGATTTCTGACATGAGTGGCGATGGTCACATCACAGAATTTCGCTAAGGAAAGCGCGTACTTGTACCCAACAACCGGAAGTGACGGCCAATCCGGATTACAATCATCAGCAAGTATCAGAACACGGGGTTTCTTCAATTGTGACTCCCAGGCAGACATTTAGCGGCTTAGCCGTAATCCTGCTAACACGAGGACTCTGATCGGTTTCGAACCAAAACCAATCACTTCATCGTACTGGCGGATTTGTGCCGCCATTTCAAAAACATCCAAATGATTTTGGGGCCATCCCAAAGATAACGTCGCCACATCCGTTTCGGGTTTGCCAACAAACGGAAAGCCCACTCCATTCCGCAGGCGCGAACCCATTCCGGTGCGCGTTTTTGCCGGTCAGTCAAAAAATCAATACTTGCACCGACACACAGGCCGATACCCGCGGCGCTGCCTCGGCGTTTCAGATCTTGGGCAAAAAACTCTTGCTTCGGAAAAGACAGGCAAATCAGGTAAATGTCCGCATCGCAGGCCTCAGTAGTTGTCAGAACTTTCTCCCAATCCTGTGCGCCTCGGTCCATAAAGCCAGACGGGATATACTGCAAAGCCACCCCCGGATACCTGTTTCGCAGTATCTCTATCTGGGATAGATCGGGGCCGACAACGGCGAAACGCAAGTTTTGAGCTTTGGGATCCGCCAGAAGGTCCTGCACAATATCGGCACCTGGATAGACCCTGAGATTGTTTTTCTGGAAATTCGCCAGTCGGCTCAAGATCTTGCTGTCGCAGACCTTCCAGCACGCATCGTCATAAGCCGATGCCACCTCGTCATCGCGTTCCAAAAGGATGACATGATAGACGTTTGGAGTGACGAAATATTCGAAGGTTTGAGGCTTCGAATTCAAGATGAGCGACAACCAGTCGGCCTGCTCACCAATATCGAAATCAAGTCCGATGAACTGGAGTTTGGAGAACGGTGAGGCAGGTGCTGCGGTCAGCGAGTCCTCAGGTTTTTGCTCAGAACGGTTCGGCATATGGCTCGTCGGATGTCGGTTGAATCCTGCGATCATGAAATCCCAGAAATCTCAATATGTTGCGTATATGTGATCGAGATTAACAAACTGCAGGCGGGTCTGATTTTTGATCAAGAAAGATCAATTTTTTAACCTGCTGAAAGATATACAGTCTTTGAGTCATCTTCAATCAGATCGCGATTGAATTCTTAATAACTTGCTACCTCGGTTCTATCCCGAAAAGCAAAGTTCCATGAAGTATCGAGTTGGAAAATGCATGCGTATGTGTGACGAAGCTTCTCGTTCGATCCGTGGGGCGATCTCAACCGTTTTTCAAGGGGCCTAGCCCAATTGGCGATTACGCAAAAAAAAGCGATGACCGGTGCGATTTGGACAATCGCTTCCTTTGGTGGAACGACAGGAATACGTTTCGTTTCCAATGTGGTGTTGTCGCGCTTGATCACACCGGAAATCTTCGGCATCGCAATGGTGCTTTCAACGTTCAGATCAGGCATCGAATTGCTGACCGACGTGGGCATTGCACAGAATGTCGTCCGAAGCCGGAATGCCGATGATCAGTCGTTCCAAAACTCTGCCTGGACATTGCAATTTTTAAGGTCTCTCATTCTGTGTTCGATACTGTCGATTGCAGCCTATCCGTTGGCCAATCTGTATGAGATACCGGCAACTGCTATTCAGCTGAGTGCGGTAACGATCATTTTTCTTGGTCTGTCTTCAACGTCTATCTTTTATCTGCAGCGGAATCTGCAGTTTGGACGTGCGAATATGTTCGAGCTGTCATGTGATTTTGTGACGGCGGTTTTGATCATCTTTTTCGCCTATATGAGCCTGACAATCTGGTCGATTCTGATTTCGGGCCTTTTCGCTGCTGTCTTTCGGGTCGGGCTCAGCTATCTTTTGCCGAGAGCGCGAAACTGGTTTGAATGGAACCGGGTGTATGTGCGCGAGATCTTTTCCTTCGGGAAATGGATGTTTTTATCATCCCTATTGTCATTTCTTTGCATGAACTTCGACAAACTGTATTTGGCAAAGACCATTCCGTTGGCGACTGTCGGCATCTATGCAATCGCACGAACAATCGCGGACCTGCCGGCATTCCTAGCCGGAAGGCTGGGGTATTCGCTTATCTTCCCCATGGTTTCCTCCCAGCATGCAGCCACTCGTACCGAGATAAGATCCGGTCTTCTGGTGCTCAGAACAAAATTACTGACGCTCGCGGCTTTCGGGGTTGCGTGCGGCATCGCATTTTCAGATGTCGCCGTTTGGATCATTTATGATCCACGCTATTCCGATGCGGGCTGGATCCTGGCCATGCTGCTCATCGGAACCTGGGGTGCCATTTTGTCCGCTTTTTCAGAATATACGCTCTTGGGCCTCAGCAAGCCTGTCTACGGTGTTGTGGCGAACGCGTTGAAACTGGCTGGAATTCTTCTTTTGCTTCCGATTGGCTATCAATGGATGGGACTTCCTGGGGCTTTGATCGGCTTGGCGGTTGGGGAGGTCGTTCGGTATTTGCCGCTTGCGATTGGGTCGGTTCGGGAAAAGACATCCTTTCTTTTGCATGATCTGACGATGACCGCGATTGTTATCGCAGCGACTGCAGGTTTGATGTGGGGCAGGAATGCGGCGGGTTACGGCACCTCGCTCGACGCCGTTTTGCCGCTCCTTTTCGCTGGCGGAGTGTAATGGAGATGGGCCAGCGCAGATGACCATCGGGATCGTGATCATTGGCCGCAACGAAGGGGAGCGGTTCCAGAATTGCGTAAGATCCCTTCAGGGGTTGTCTGAACGGGTTGTTTATGTGGATTCCGGATCGACAGACAATAGCGTCAGCTGGGCTAAGTACGCGGGTTTTCAAGTTGAAATTCTGCCAGCCGACCGCCCGTTCACGGCAGCCCGTGCCCGAAATGCAGGCTATCGCAGGCTTGTTCAACAGTTCCCGGATACCGTTTTCATCCAGTTCATGGATGGTGACTGCCAATTGGATGCCGGTTGGCTCAAAACCGGTTTGGGCTATTTGGAAAATCACCGCGATGTCGCAGTTGCTTTTGGTCGTCGGCGGGAACAATTTCCCGACGCCACCATCTACAACACCATGTGCGACTTAGAATGGAATACTCCGATTGGAGAGCGGCAGGAGTGCGGTGGTGACTGCCTGGTCCGCAGGGCGGCTTTCGACGAAGCGGGCGGATACCGTGATGATTTGATCGCGGGTGAAGAACCGGAGATGTGCCTGCGGTTGCGGGAGAAGAGCTGGAGGATCTGGCGGCTTGATGCCGAAATGACCCTCCACGATGCCGACTTGCAGCGTTTTTCCCAATGGTGGAAGCGCTCGGTTCGAGCAGGGCACGCGTTCGCTGAAGTTTCTTGGCGGCACAGAAACTCGCCGAAGCGAATTTGGCAGCGCAATGTCGTACGGGCAGTTCTTTGGGGAGGCGCGTTGCCAAGTGTTGCTCTTGTTGCCGGGATGATCCATCCATCGTTCTTATTGTTGTTTTTGCTCTACCCCTTGCAGCTTGTTCGGCTGATGCTCCGGTCATTTCGGGCGGGCCGTCCTGCAGCTATTGGGTTTTATGAACTGATCGGAAAGTTTGCCGAGTTTCAAGGTGTCCTGAAATACCATTGGAACAGGGTCCTAATGCGGCGTGCGCAAATCATCGAGTACAAATAATGCACTCTGCCCTTAGAAAGTCATGCCAACCGGGCAGCAATGTTCGTCGCCAAATCACTGATATCATGCATTGCGGTGACGCGCTGGCGCCCTGTTTCACCCATCGCCTGGAGTGTTTTGGGATCAGTTGACAGGGCAGAGCGTAGGGCTTCCGCCAACGCGTGTTCGTCACCTGGTTCGATCAGCCATCCGCATGAGGCATTTACCAGTTCCGGTATGCCGGCAATGGTTGTCGTAATAACGGGCCGGGTCAGGGCCAAAGCTTCCATCAAGACGATCGGAAGGCCTTCTGCGTAGCTGGGGAGGACAAGGGCGCGTGTCGACTTTATGAAGTCCTGGACTTCCGAGTTTGAGCCCCACCCGTGCAAGATGACATGGTCCTCGACCGCATGTTCTTCGATCGCAGTTTCCACGTCCGCGCGGCTCTCTCCGTCACCAACCAGGATGACTTTGATGTCTGGATAGTCCGCTTTCAAAGCTGAAACGGCGGCTGGAACATGGACCTGGCCCTTCTCCGGACACAGCCTGCCAACACAGACAAAGGTGTTGTTTGTGGCGCTGACGGGTGGCTGTGGACGATAGTCATCCAGTTTTATCCCGCAGCGGGCGATATGAATTTTCTCATTGTCTTCAGCTCTTTGGCTGAAGCTGGTGAGCAAGTTTTTGCAATAATCCGAAATCGCCAAAACGAAGGCCGCATTCTGGATCTTTAGCGCAAAACTCTGAGCCTCCGGATTGTCAAACTCATTCGGGCCATGTGCTGTGAAGCTATAGTCTGGTCCTCCCAGGCAATGCGCCAGCATCGCAATAGCAGTGGCGTTGGTTCCGAAATGTGCATGAAGATGCCGGATTCCTAACCGGCTTGCCTTTTGGCGGAGGCTGGCGGCTTGCATCAAGTAAGCAGCATGCCGGATGAAACCGCCACCGGCATTCGAGAGCAGCTGTTTCCAAATTGGCAGCGTGCGCCAAACACCAGTGATGTTTGTCAAAAGCTCGCGGATGGATGCCAGAAGCAGGTCGCCAAGTTTTCCGTCCAGCAAATACTCAGTTCTTGCAGCCTCGCTCCGGTCCTTTGGATCAACAAGGTCACCGGCAAATCGCCGGCATGCAAACGGTGTAACCTTGAACCCGATATCCTCTAGTGCGTGAATTTCCCGCCGGATGAATGTCGCACTTGGAACCGGATATGTGTTCAGGATGTAACCGATGGCACCTTTGTCCGGCTTGGGGGAATGCGCCGATTGCGCAGTCACTTGGCGGCACCAGATAGAAAAGTCCTTTGTTTCCGTAAGAAGTTTGCGACCGGAGAAAACAAAAAGATCAACGGGTTCTCTTTGGCATTTATCAGTACGGAGCCGATGATTTTCTTATGAATTGAAGGGTTCAGCGCAAGCGCGGTCGCCAGATCCGTTTGTGATGTCTTTGCCCATTCTGCGACGAAAATGATTGAATCAAGGTACTTCGAAGCGGCGCCCACGTCTGTTGACGCAAACAGTGGTGGCAAGTTGAAAATCACCAAATCATATTGCCGGAATGATGGCTTCAATTCCCGCAACTTGTCTGACCAGATCAACTGTCCAGCTCGTTGAGAGTTTTTAACTGTGCCAATGGAAATGGTCGAGAGACCGGTGTCCGGTTCCCGTTTCACAGCTTTTTCGGACAGCTCGCCTTCGCCCATTATGATGTCGATCAGACCGCGTTCGCCATTAGTGACACGGTTTTCTGACGAAGCGGCACTGCTATATGCGTTTGCGTCGACCAGAAGAACTTTATGATCGGGTGTACAAATGAGGCGAGCCAATTGTTCGGAGACCAAAGCGCTGCCGCTTTCTTTTTGCAACGAGGTCACGCCGACATAGCGCATTCTGCTGCCAGTTTCAGAGGTCGAACTTTGTATCAACGACGCAACATTAAACAAGGCTGAGTCATCAAACTCTACTTTGGCAGAAGCCGGTCGGGGTTCCTTTTTGTCGTCCGCAGTTCCAGCCTTCTTTTTTGTGCGGGAATTGGTTTTTCCTACTCCAAGGCACGGCTGACCAATCACATTGGCGAGTTGCTCCGGGTTTCGGATGCGCGTGTCGAAGAAAGACAAGATCAGGGCCGCAAACAAACCGATGAATCCACCGATGACGCCGGCTACAGCAATGATAAGCAGACCTCGGGTGTTGCTCTTGTGAATGGGCGGATAGGCTGCCGACACCACCGTCGCCCTTGGTCCGACAGAGCGAAGTTGCTCCTGAAGCCAGCCGCTTGCCGCTTCCGCGGTTTCCAATCGGTCTTGCTCCAGTTTTGCCAGATACGCATCAACGACTGCATTTACTGTGTTTGCTGACGTTTGCGGATCGTCGGACCGAAAGCTGATGTTTATGAGGTTGCTCTGCCCGATGCGGGAAACAATCAGCCTCTGACGGAAGGCTTCCAATTCCTCAATATCCGAGACAGTCTTCACGTCATCGGCTTCATTGTCTGCCGCTGTGCCGTCCAGCGTCTCGATTGCAGCTATGATGATCGAGGTGGATCCGATGATCTGTTGCTGGGTATCGAGAAACGTCGGCAACGCTTGCGCTTCAGGCAGAAACACTCCGGAACCCCCGCCGGGCAAGAGGCGCAAGTTCACGACATCAAGTGTCGCTGTTGCCTGAAACGTTGCAGGCCTGACAAGAACATAAGTGACTGCCAGTACACCGAAGATTGCCGGGATGAGAATGACAACCCATAAACGCTCGATCAAGGCGCGTGCCATCCATTGCCAGTCATACGTCGATCCGTTTGACACTGGCAGCGATCTGACGGCTGTTTTTGGAAGAGAAGAAACGTCCACTTTGTCTTATTCTCCAAGCCGAAGGCTGCCAGATGACACTCTCTGAGGTATGGCTCCGGACAAATCGTCGTCTCCAAAGCGTGCGACCTTCACAATGTCGCCGGGGTTGACGCTTGTCGTTTCCTCAGCGTTCAGTGTTTGAACCTCACCGTCGACCGTCCGAATGATCGTGAAAGTGAGGCTTTGGGGCAAACTGATCTCATTATTCGGCCGCTGGCGGTCTGTGAAGCCACTCGCAGAATTCACTAGGCTTTCCCGTGTCTTGACCCGCTCCTGATTGGCGCGCAACTCGGATCTTATCCGGACAAGTTGCGTTTCGGCGTCGTCGAGGTAGTTCGCTTCATGATCCCGGAGCTCGATGCGCGCGGCTTCAAGTTCTTGTTCTGCGCGAAGCAGCTCTACTTCAAGCCGCTTTTTCTCCAGCTGACCGTCAGCTATTTCGCGATTGAGCGGCAGCAAACGGGGTGAACCGTAACCCTGTTTGATCAGATCCTGGATTTTTTCCAGCTCAGTCTGAAAGGAATCCAGCTTGAGTTTGGCATCCTCCAGCTGCTGATTTAGCAAGGTGATTTGACCTTCAAAGAGGGTAATTGCCGTTGTCAGTGATTTCTTTTCATTATTAAAACGCTGCAGGGAAGCTCTAAACAGCTGAGCTTGCTCGGCGAGCGCCCGCGTAAGATTTGGTGGCGCATCTTCTGGCAGCGGCGGAAACACGGTTTCCCCTTTTGCCTGAGCCTCGTAACGGACCCTTTCCGCTTCCAGATCGGCGGCCTCGCTTCTGAGGGTTCGCAGTTCACCCAATGTATTGATGGCAGAGCTTTCGAGGCCCCACTCTGACTGGCTGGGCGGACGGTAAACGCCACCGGCAATGCTCAAAGCGTTGAGCACCAGCATTCCAGGCCGATACGCATACTCGCCCGGCGATGTGACCGCTCCAAGAATGTAAAACGGCCGGTAAGCGGAAATATCGACAGCCACATTTGGGAGTGATCGAAGTTTGGCTTGCTCTTGGAGACGCTTGGCGATTTCTGTGGCCAGCTCTCGCGGTTCAAGCCCGGCTGCATCCACCTCACCCACGATAGGCAACACCACACTGCCGGATGCGCCAACCTCAAATTCATTGGTGAGAGCAGGCCATTCCGCCACATAGATGCGCAGACGGTCCTGGATACCGAGGCGGTATTCGTCAGCCAAAGTCGGCATCGATCCGCCCAAAACGAACATCGGTAGCGCCATAAACAGCACCAATAGAAGACCGATCATTCTCAGCGGAAATCGCCGTGCTGTTGTGTTCGGATTAAACCGCAATTCCTACTCCACCACATTTACTTTTGGTATGATCTTAGCACTCTGAGTGTCAGATTTAGTTCAAATTTGTAAAAACGGGCCAAATGAAATCTGACCATTGAAAATTGTGACAGTATATTGATCGCTATGGTTACGGAAACCTATACGTCCTATCGTCTAACCCAAATTCGACAGTGGCCGCCCCTATTTGCTCAAAGTCCCCGCTTTGAACGTAATGGCGCCGATTGCTTTTTCGCTTGTAATCCTGTGATGTATCGACGGCTCATCAGCGTATCGACGGCTTGCAACGCCAAACGTCATTCCAACTACGATGGCAAATACGATCTGCACCTGCTTAATCAGGAAAATCCATTCAAACAGGGAATGGAGATAAGCAATCAGCATTGCCGTTCCGAATCCCAGAAGTAATCCGCCCTCGGGCATCGAGCGGCGCCGCCAACCAACGAAAAATGCGGTAACCAATGGCACCGCCAGCAAAGTGTAGAATGAAAGCAGGCCTGCCTGTCCGGTTTCCACACCGATCAATCTGTAAACGTCATGAACGATGTTGTTGATGTTGCCTTCGTTTTGATGAACGCCGGCAAGCTGGGAATAGTTATACCGCTTGAGCGTATAGGTGTAGTGATTGAAGCCAACGCCTGCGGGGAAATCGTCCCTTATGAGGTCTGCGGCCCGGTTGAACGCTGCGCGCTCGTCATAAACATCTTCGCTTAGAGCAGCACGTTCAAATCTCTTTTCGAAAACAACATAGGTCGCCGGTGCTAGCGCCAGAGCGGCGATCCCTGCGAGGGCGGCGGCTGCCATGATACGGTTGGTGACACCTGTCAGAGCGACGATCACAAAAGTGAGGGCTATGCCGATCACCGTGAAACCGACCGCTCCGCGGGAAGCGGTGAGCAGCATGCAGCATAAAACGGTGAGAATAATCAGACCGTTCCAGATCGTTCCCCTGCTTTGGGTAAGGAGCATGAACAGAAACGGGTAAAGGACGAAATGAGCGATCATCCCAAGGGTATTTTGGTGCAAGAACAAGCCGGGAGCCTGGGCGTAGCCCAACCCAAACCGTTGCCACAGCGACGCGACCAATTGAGCCATGATGCCAAGGGCCATGCCGCGCAGGAGCAGGTAGGGCACCTCTTCAAATGCGCACGCTCGAGCGACGATTGCTGCAACAAACGCCATTTTGGCAAACTGCCAGACCCCGAAGGACGCGACTGTCGGGTTGGCAGCGTTCGGGACTGATGTTGCGGCAACAGCCGTGAAAATAACGAACGGCAAGAAAAACAGCCAAGAAGTGCGGTGGCGTGGCAGTATGAAAAACGCCACCACCGCAAGGTAATCGACGATCGAAATCTCGATGCCGTAGACAAAACCAACCCAACCATCAGGAGCGTTAATAACGCCGATGTCGAGCAGCGGTATGCTGGTCATGAAAAAGGCTGCGGCGCCAAAGGAAATCCAGAAGGTGCGCGTAAGGATCTCATACCGCCGCACCAGAAGCGCAAGCGGTAGCGTGCAGCACAAAACGATGAGAACGAACGCTATCTTCACTATTCGTACCGACCCTAATTCAGGCTTTTTTTGTCATTTCAGCTGATACTACCTGAACACCGTTTTGGAATAACGAGATTCTGTTAATGGATGATGTGCTCCCAGTTTTTCGTCTGAGATTATGGCTGGCAATTGTCTGGTTTTTGATGGCCGCAGGATCTGGATCTGCGAAAGATCTACGCATCGCTGAAGTTACGATTGCAACGCCCGATGTTATCAGTGTTGAGATCAAAGATCCCAATTTCAGACGCGGTGCGATCATTGAGCTTGACGGTTCGCTCCCTCAACCGGTGGGGGCCTGGATTGCGCATGGCGACACGTGGGGCATGGTGATTGGTCCCGAGCGGCGCCATCTAAGGTTGGCCGATACGCCTCCGGCTGAGTTGCTCGACCGAGCGGTTATCGATCAGGCTGGCGAATATCGATTAAACGGCCAGCCAACCATAACCTCTGTTTACAGGAAATCGCTGCCTTACGATTCCGGCTTCTACCGATCATCTTCCGGTCGCAGCCAGACAGCAGCGGCGATGAAACACCAGGTGTTTTTGAAGTTGAGCCGTTCTTTGGAGCCCGGTACGTACACCCTAAGCTGGCCCGGTGACCTGTTTCCCGAGACCACGTTCACCTATGACCCGTCAGTAACACGTGCACTAGGCATACGGTCCACACAGGCAGGACACACCCCGGAAGATTATTCAAAAAAAGCGTATCTTGCAGTGTGGGTACCAGGAGGTCCGGCTGCCGGGTCGGTTGATTTCGGTAGTTATGGTCTCGCCCGTTTCTCAATTTTGGATGATTCAGGGTCCGTCGTGTATTCCGGCGATGTAAAACTCAAGTCGTTGCCGAACGCGAAAGAGCCATGGAATGGACTGGGGTCGCCGCTAATTGATTACGCGGCACTCGGAGAGCAAGCGGTGCCCGTAATCGGGATCGAGACATCCGGGGCTGCGACAATCACTGTCCCAGGTCATGATTTTCAGAGCGGTGAGCGGATTGTGCTTCAGAGGCTGTCCGGCGCCGAAGATGCTGCCGCAGTGTTCGCCACTGTCGGTGCGGTTTCTTTGGAGACGGTCGAAATTCTCGACAGTCAGTCTGCGCTGCCACCCACAGTGTCTCCCGGTGCAACCGCACGTCGCGCTATTTCGGCTAACCGGGCCGGCACCTACGTTTTCGAGATGGATTACAGCAACTGGATGCCAACGCAGAACGGGAGATACCGGATTCGTGTGGACGGGCTCGGCGTGTCCGACGTGTTCCAAGTGTCTTCAGAGCACTGGAAAGATATTGGCAGATTAGCACTTGGAGGGCTTTACAATCATCGCAGCGGGATAGCGTTGGATGGGCGATTTGGCTTTGAGCGGCCGGCTGCTTTCGTTCCAGGTCTGAATGTGGAAATAGCCGAAAGCACCTTGCCCCTGTCGTTCTCCAGCCACGGCACGTTGGGGCTTGTGCCGTTTGAGGATGCAGCCAACAGCACATGGCGCAATGGAAAATCGGCTGGGGCCGACTACTGGGGAGGCTATATGGATGCCGGTGATTGGGACCGCCATATAGTGCATCTTCGTGTGTCCCGCCTGTTTCTTGATCTTCTCGACTATCTACCCACGGACCGTCTGAGGACATCCTATGGCATTCCGAAATCCTCAGAGGTTTTGGATCCAGAGCTTTATGCGGATACCGATGACCTCCCTGACCTCCTTCATGAAGCCATTTGGACGATCGACTTTTTTCGGAGACTGCAAGGCCCTGATGGAACAATCCGGGGTGGAATTGAAAGTGCTGGGCATCCAATTCTGGGCACTGCCAGTTTTCTGGAAACCCTTCCTGTTTTCACATATGCACCTGACATCAGCAGCACCTACACCTACGCGGCAATCGCAGGAAGCCTTGCGCGGCATTTGCAAAACTACGGCCAACCGGATCTTGCCGTTGTCTATATGGAGAGTGCTTCCCGGGCCTGGGAAGCTGCCGAGGCTGGATTTTCCGATCTGGATGCTTTTTACGCTGATGCGGTCGCAGGGTTGGTTGCCGGAGGCTATTCAGACTCTGAAGGCTGGACCGAAATACGTTTGAAGTTGGAGGAGGAAGCTGAAACGCTCCGCGTTGTTGCAGCCAGTTCCCTCTATCGCACAACTGGTGAACAGAGATTTCGAACAGCCGCAGAAAAACGGCTGAAGAAAAACTGGAACTTGTATCTGGAAAAAAGCGACGCCGCCTGGGATTACATCAACAGTTCGAAAACGGACTCAGGCATTCGCCAGTCTCTGGAGAACCTCTTCAAATCGGAAACTGCTCTTCTACTGGAGGCCCAGAAAACGAACACCTATCCCAGCATGAAACACCCGTACGCACCTGCGGGTTGGGGACAAGGCGGTCCTCCAGATTCTGGCATGGCGCAGTTGGCCATGCGAACGCACATGTTGACAGGTGACAACGCCATAATTGAGCTTGTGCTCGATACCCTGAATGGTCTGCTTGGTGCCAACCAGACCGGGATGAGCCTTATGACCGGCGTGGGAACACGGCAAATTCTGCATCCACTTCATGAAGACCATCGTGCGATGGGCGTTCAAGTCCCGCCGGGGATCATCATCTACGGCTGGACTCCGGCAAATGCCTTTGCCTATGGTTGGATCTTCGGGCCGTCGTGGTCTCCGCTAGCAGAGGTTGGACTGACGTCTCAGTCTCAAAACACCAAGGTTGAGCCGTCACGGTTTGCAATTCCGTATTTTGAAAACCTAATCGAGTTTCCAGATGTGATCATTCAGCAGGAATACACAGTGCATCAGACGATCGGTCCGGTCGCTGCACTGGCTATCTATCTCGATGGGCAAGTCGATGCAGATTAGGCAAATCAGCACCATCAATGGCAAGACAGGATGACCGGCAGCGCCTATGACAGTTCACATGCCTTGCGGTGACTTCCAGGTACTGGGACTTACATCTTTTCATCTGCCAATTTTGCAGGAGCATGCCGAATGCCGGCAACCGATACAATAGCTCTGTTGGAAGCTGTTACCTACACCGGGCTTTTGGTTTGGGTATCGATCACCCTTGTCTTGACAGTTGTCTACTGCATTGAAGTTCTTGCGGCCGCTTATTTGCCAAAGCGGCAAATTCAGTGTTCAGAAGAGCGCGTCTCGATGGTTGTCCTCATACCGGCGCACAATGAGGAAGCAGGGTTGGCGGAAACCTTGAAAGCAAGCCAGAAGGGGCTTTATCCATTTGATCGGATCCTGGTTGTTGCCGACAATTGCACCGACAACACTGCGTCGGTTGCGCGCCGGAACGGGGCCGAAGTGATCGAGCGAAATGATCCGGATCACCGCGGAAAAGGATACGCCCTTGATTTTGGTGTTCGCTTTCTTGAGCAAAACCCGCCCGGCTGCGTGGTGATTTTGGATGCCGACTGCTTACCCGAAGCCTCAGCGTTGGACAGGCTCCGGCAGGTGACGGGCCACTTGGGGCGTCCTGTCCAGGCGCGGTACCTGATGACGCAGTCTGAAGACACGATTGCGCAAAAAGTTTCGGTCTTCACCTTCCGTCTGAAAAACTGGGTTCGTCTGCTCGGTGTCTGCAATTTGGGCGGTCCCTCGCTCCTGACCGGTAGTGGCATGGCGTTTCCCTGGGGCGTTCTTGCAAAGGCGGATCTGGCGCACGGGCATCTGGTGGAAGACATGAAACTGGGTCTGGATCTCGCATCCCAAGGCACCCCACCGATTTTCTGTGACGATGCGATCATTCTGAGCCCTCTGCCAAAATCGGTCGAAGGTACGGCGACGCAGCGCTCCAGATGGGTTCGCGGGCATCTCTCGCTCATGGGGGTGGCTCTGTCGCGTTTGCCGAAACACCTTGCTCAAGGCAAATGGCCTGCTGCCGCGTTGGCCGCGAGTGTTCTCGTGCCTCCCTTAACGATCCTCATCTTCCTGCAAGGTGTCGCGGTCTTGACCGCTTTGATCCTGACGGCCCTATTGGAGCTGCCTTTGATACCTCTTGGAATGGCTTTTGGGACAATTGTGGTTTTTTTGTTCGCGACACTGGTCGGCTGGTGGGCGTATGGCCGGGATGTCATCCCGGCACGAAGCCTCATGGGACTTTTGGCGCATATTTTTGTGCGTATTGCCAAGTATCCAACGGCTGTGTTCAGACCAAAAAGAACCGGTTGGGAACGCACGGAAAGAGACGCTGACAGCTCCGAGAACTAGGATTGTGTCTTAGAATACCGGAATGAAAACGTTCGATTGCCATTGCGGATTGGATGACCAACGATCGT
>CALDSI010000374.1 GCA_937911395.1 uncultured Labrenzia sp. | reverse complement strand
CAGTTCATCCTCATCCGCAATGTCGTAAAAGGATGGGGCGCGGTTTGCCTCGCCATAATAGAATAGTGCTTAGATCTCATCCGCTATGATCCAAAGTCCGTGCTTGCGGGCAAGACCAAGCACTTGCCGCAACACCTCTTCTGACGCGACCCACCCTGTCGGATTGCTGGGGGAATTAAGGAATATCGCTGCAGTCTTTGGCGTAATCGACGATTCCAGATCGTTCACGTCCAATTCCCATCCTTCGGGCACTTCGCGCAGTGGGACTGAGACCGGTTTTACACCTCTGATCCCAAGAGCTGCCTCAATGTTTGGCCATGTTGGTGCGGGCACCAGCACTTCCTCGCCCGAGGATGCTATTGCCTGGATGGCGAGCTGAATGGATTGCATACCTGATCCGGTGACAAAAAACCTCTCAGGTGCAAAGGCCTGGCCGAAAACTCTTTGATGATATTCGGCTAGTGCAGACCTCAGCTCCGGAATGCCGCGCTGGTAGGTGTAAAAGGTTTCACCATTGTCGAGGGATTGCTTCGCAGCGTCACAGATGAACTGGGGTGTTGGCAGATCTCCTTCGCCCGCCCACAAGGGAATAACGTCATCCCGTCCCTGTCCGGCATTGAAGACTTCAACAATGCCGCTCTCCGGCGCCATACGTGCCTCGTGGCTCAATGTGTCGATCAGCGCAGTCAAATGTATGGTCCTTAAAAGCTCTACCCTCGGCCAACATACCTGCAATTCTTCCGATGTTTTCATGAAACAATTTGAACTCTGCTTCACAGGTCCTGATCAATAGCGGGACTGCCTGGAGCGTTTCAGCGACAAACCTGTCTTCGCCGCATGGCGAATAGACATCTGTTGCAAGCTGTGATCGGATCGCGAAAGAGGCGGAATAATCGCGGGGATGTGCTGAGATTCGGCATACTTTGAAACTGACCCCAAAAAACTGCCCGGGAGGATAACCGCAAGACGATGCTGCATGGCTGGCTCGTGATACTGGCGGCAGCGGTGTACATCCTGCTGCTGTTTGCCATAGCAAGTTATGGCGACCGGATGGCCCGGCGCTCCAAGCGTTTGCGCGGTGGTGGCCGGCCGATGATCTATGCCTTGTCATTGTCGGTCTATTGTACGTCTTGGACCTTTTTCGGCTCGGTCGGAAACGCAAGCCGGAACGGCGCAGAGTTTCTGACCATCTATATCGGTCCACTTCTGGTTTTTGCTCTTGGCTACCCGCTGCTGCGCCGGATTATCCATATCTCCAAGACGGAAAGCATCACATCGATCGCTGATTTTATAGGTGCGCGGTACGGCAAGAGCCAGTCCGTCGCAGCGTTGGCGACCCTGATTGCCGTGATCGGCGTCATCCCCTACATCGCTTTGCAGCTGAAGGCCGTATCTCTGTCGATCACAACGATGGTCGGCCCAATTTTTTCGCCGCCGGAGTTTCTCTATCCGGGCTTTGCCGATCTGACGCTTCTGGTTGCCTTGGGGATGGCGATCTTCAGCTCGGCGTTCGGGACCCGACACATTGATGCGACCGAACACCAGGAAGGCCTGATGCTCGCGATTGCCGCAGAGGCGGTGGTCAAGCTGATCGCGTTTCTAGCCGTCGGTTTCTGGGTCACTTACGGGCTGTTCGGCGGCCCCTTTGACCTGATCCGCGCAATATCCGAGGCGCCTGAAGTTGCCGCGGTCTTCGATCAGCCCATCAAGATCAGCAACTGGGTTGTCATGTCGACCCTGTCAGCATTTGCGGTTCTTTTGCTGCCGCGCCAGTTCCACGTGACCGTGACAGAGAACAACTCCGATGCGGAACTGAAACGAGCAACCTGGTTGTTTCCGGCCTATCTGATCCTGATCAATCTGTTCGTCATTCCGATAGCGGCAGCCGGGCTCCTTCGGTTTGGGCAGGACGTCAATCCAGACACTTATGTTCTGGCCCTGCCAATGGACGCGGGTCAGCACTGGCTGACGATCTTCGTCTTTCTTGGCGGCTTGTCCGCAGCAACCGCGATGGTGATTGTGGCTGCTGTCGCCCTGGCGATTATGATCTCTAATGACATCGTCATCCCGCTGATGCTGAGAGGGCATCGCGAAGAGGACATCGTAAACACCGACGGACGGGACTTGAGCCGGCGTCTGATCACCATTCGCCGCCTGGCCATCTTCGGTATCTTACTTCTCGCCTACGCCTACTACCGGGCGGCTGGAGATACGGCCGCCCTTGTCTCCATTGGATTGTTGTCATTTGCGGCGATTGCGCAATTCGCACCGGCGTTCTTCGGCGGTCTTTACTGGCGGCGGGCAACAGCCACCGGAGCGATTGCGGGTCTGAGTGGCGGCCTGTTTCTCTGGGCCTACACGCTGTT
>CALDSI010000373.1 GCA_937911395.1 uncultured Labrenzia sp. | reverse complement strand
AAGTCATCAAGACGGCAGACTGGATCATCGACCTTGGACCAGAAGGCGGCGATGGCGGCGGTACGATCGTTGCGGCCGGCCGGCCGGAAGATGTGGCGTCTGTCAAAGAGAGCTACACAGGCCAGTTTCTTGCAGAATTATTACACCGCAGACCGCATCGCGCCCCGGATGCTGCTGAATAAATTAGCAATCTGAGTTGCGGAGCTGCATTGCTCCGCAACATTAGATTCCAAGCGATTGTTTTCGCTTATTATTCCGATAGATTAAATCGATTAGTCTGATTACATTTTTTGCAATGCACAAAACGCAGATCAGGCATGCAGACGCAGCACTTCTTTAAATTCGGCTGGTGAAATATATATGATTTCAACAACGACGCAGCGGGGTGGCAACGACACCTCTGCCAATAAGGAAAAACAAAATGTTTGATACCGTTGTACGCAAATACAACAACTGGAAATCCTACCGCCGTGCGGTTGACGAACTTTCCAGCCTGTCCAGCCGCGAGCTGCAGGATCTCGGCATCAGCCGGGGCGACATCAAGTTTGTTGCCCGCCGCAGCCTAGAAGGCTGATTGAAAATTTAGAGATCGCGTCCCGAGGCACTCCTCCTCCCAGCCAACGGACGTGTGACACGCAGGGCATCCTCCTCCCAGCCCTGTCACGTCGAAACAACGCCCGCCAGTACCTCCTCCCACTGGCGGGTGTTTGTTTGTCTGGCGTCCGGTTTTCCAAACACATTCCGCTCTCCCAACCTCAGGCGTTGTGGCTCAGGCCCCATTTTCTGCGCGTGATTGGTCGTCCTGTGGCTTCTAGGCCCTTGAGCCATGTCTTCCGCGTTTTCGTTAAGACCTTGCTGAGGAGAGCCGAAAGAGATCCGGCTCTTTTGTTTGGCGGCAGGAAATCCAGCCCCGATACAGCTGGCCATGACCAAAGGCTGCTTAGCAAACTGCCGTGACGCAGCGCTCAGCACCGCTATGCGCTGAACGCCACTCCAAAGGTGTTAACCCTTCATAAACCTGCATTTTTTGCATATCAGCTTCGCGTTTGCCCCTCTACCTCGCAGCGCACAAAACACCTATTTCCTCGCTGTAACGAGATGAACGGGCCAGTCGCCGATCCGCGGTGTCATGGCCACTAGATATAAAAGGCCAGAGCCATGATCGATAACGTTGTACGCAAATTCAACAACTGGAAAAGCTACCGCCGGACCTACGACGAACTGTCCAACCTGTCCAACCGTGAGTTGGACGACCTGGGCATTGCCCGTGCGGACATCGCGCGCTACGCCCGCGCCGCCATCAAGTAACTCAGTTTCGCGGTCAAAGGCATCCTCCTCCCAGCCAATGACTGCGATCCTCTGCGGGTTTCCCGCAGACCTCAAAAAGCGCTTGCCGGATCCTCCTCCCACCGGCAGGCGTTTTTTTTATGAGCTCTGGAACCAGCGGTCACCCTCGGCCAGCCAACGCTCGATTGGCATGATATCTGGCCGTTTGCTGTTTTCATGTACCCAGGAGTCAACGGCATAGACCGTACCAGTTTTCTTTTCGGTGACTGTCGCAGTCGCATGAGGATAGCGGCCATCAAGAAAAAAGCCGCGCGCAACGGGAGCGCTCACGCGGTGATGCCTCAGCATCTTGTGTCTTTGGGCAATCAATAAAAGAGACGTTGTGTTCGTGCTCTCATCGATGCAGTCCATTTGACCGGAAACGCCCGCGTTCTCGATATCAAAACCACCGATATCGTCTTGAGACCCGACAGTTGAGGCAACGCGGCGCTCTTGCCAGACAACCGCCTTTGCAATTGCCTGCCGTTCAGCATCTGGCGACGCCCGGCCGGATGCCAGAATCGCGCGTAGCCGAGCCAGATCCTGACGGGAATACTCCACAGGCGTTTTGTAGGCACAACCAAATCCATGACAGATGTAAACCTTGCTGGCTTTGGGCGGGACACCATCATGTGTACCAAACCAGCCGGTCGCCTCGCTGGTCGACTGGCTGGCACACGCAGTGACTATCAACAGTGCGGCAACCGCAGTGATTCCGACTGGCGACAGCGGAGAGGTCATCAGCGTTCCTCGGACGAGAATGATTCACTTGCCGGATACGCTGGCGACTTGTCGGAGTTGGATGTTGCGGTGATTCTTCTGCAGCAATCAATAATGACAGCGGATGTAGTTCGCGATTTTCAATACCGGAAGTATAAGCCAACAGTGCCATTTACCGATCCCCGGTCACCTGTTTTTAGAAGACCCGCAGCACATTTGGCCCGACCGGCCTTTCCGACCCAAGCCTTCCGCACCGTTGCGATGAATTTGTTTTCCCTGTACTCAGGGCGCAAGAGAGTTGCCTTGCAGATGCGCGGAGATCCGAGAACACGAATCGGGCCCGAAGAACGTTCCAAGGCGCAAAATTCCGAAGGATATTGTCATGCCCCCCATCCATGTGATTGGCGGCGGCCTTGCCGGGTCTGAAGCTGCCTGGCAAATCGCCCAAGCCGGATTTGACGTTGTGCTGCATGAAATGCGGCCGGTTCGCAAAACAGAAGCCCATCAGACCGACGGATTGGCTGAGTTGGTCTGTTCCAACTCCTTCCGTTCAGATGATTCCGAACAAAACGCTGTTGGGTTGATCCACCATGAACTGCGTCAGCTTGGTTCGCTCATCATGGCCTCTGCCGATGCCAATCAGGTTCCGGCCGGCAGCGCGCTTGCCGTTGACCGGCATGGTTTTTCTGATGCCGTTACAAAGGCGCTGGAAGAGCATCCCCGGATCACGATCTCACGCGATGAAGTCGCTGGCTTGCCGCCGGAAGACTGGGAAAAAGTCATCATCGCGACAGGCCCGCTAACCTCACCGGCAATGTCTGAGGCTGTGCTTGAAAAAAGCGGCGAAGATGCCCTGGCCTTCTTCGACGCTATTGCGCCGATCGTTCACTTTGATACCATCGATCTCGACAAGGCCTGGTTCCAGTCACGCTATGACAAGGTTGGCCCAGGCGGTACGGGCAAGGATTATCTCAACTGCCCGATGGACAAGGAGCAGTACGAAGCGTTCATCGATGCCCTGATCGAGGGCGACACGGCCGACTTCAAGGAATGGGAAGAAAACACACCGTACTTTGACGGGTGTCTGCCGATCGAGGTGATGGCGGCGCGCGGCCGTGAAACTTTGCGGCACGGTCCGATGAAGCCAATGGGTCTCACCAACGCGCACAATCCCGACGTCAAAGCCTATGCGGTCGTCCAGCTGCGTCAGGACAATGCCCTCGGCACGCTCTACAACATGGTCGGATTTCAAACGAAGCTGAAATACGGCGCGCAAGGCGACATCTTCAAAATGATCCCGGGGCTGGAAAACGCGCAGTTTGCTCGCCTGGGCGGTCTCCACCGCAACACCTTTCTGAATTCACCGAAAGTCCTGGATGGCACCCTGCGTTTGAAGGCGGATCCGCGTCTGCGTTTTGCCGGACAGATTACAGGTTGTGAAGGCTATGTGGAATCCGCCTCTGTCGGCTGCATGGCCGGACTGTTTGCGGTTATGGAAGCCAAAGGGCAGGACATCATCACGCCGCCGCAAACAACAGCCATGGGCGCCTTGCTCGGTCACATCACTGGCGGTCATATCAGCCGGGATGACGGAGCTGGAAAACCGCGATCCTTCCAGCCTATGAACATCAATTTCGGCCTGTTCCCGCCGGTCGAAGCGCCAACAAAAGACGCTGACGGCAAGCGCATCAAGGGCAAGGAAAAGTCGAAAGCCAAAAAGCTGGCGATGACGCAGCGTGCCAAGACAGACTTTGCCACCTGGCAAGCTCAGATCGGCCCCGTCCGCGAAGCAGCTGAATAACCGATAGAGGGGCGTGTCAGGCGCCCCTTTCCGCATACCAGTCCAAGGCCAGTCGCTCGGTCTGTTGAACGAAGTGGTCCTTGCCTGAGACATAACTGTCCCAGTCTCCGCCATCGATTTTGGAAAGTCTGCGCTTCAAGTTGCCGTACTCACCAGCTGTTTCGGGATGCGCAATCAGGTAGTCCCGGAAAGCCAGGTGGCGGATCGCGTGATCCGATCCGTTCAAAAATACATGCAGGTGATGGGTCCGGCGCCGGTCCGCGTTGAACTTGCGGAAATAGCGGCGGCCCGGAATACCGTAAGCCCCCATGGCTTCATAGCCGAGCAACTGCATCCCCGGCTGCACCTGATCGCAAGCCTCAAGACTTGCCACTTCTGCCATCAGATCAATGATGGGTTTTGCGACCAATCCCGGTACAGCCGTGCTGCCGATATGATGGATTCTTGTGAGATTGTCTCCGAGGACACGCGAGATCCGAAGCGCCTCGTCCTCAAACTGATCCGCCCATTCCGGCGCATGCTCCGTCAGCTCGACCATGTCCCTCACCAAGCTCGCGCGTTTCGGTGCCTAAAGGCTGGCGACCGATTTACTGCTCGCGCGCCATAAAATCCACTGACGGCGCAGTTGCGAGAGTTCTGCAACGTCCTTCAACGGATTGAAGGCGGCAGCTTCCATCTTTTTCAAGAAAGGTTCAACCAACGACAGCGGGAGGAACGCAGCCCGGCAGGTATCAGGAACATCGCTCGCAGCTTGTTTAACCCGGGACATGTGATGGCGCACATGCGCTCGCATCTCTGAAAGAGCTGCTGCAAGATCCGGGGTCGCCATGCCCTTGAAAACAGCCTGCAGATCAACATTATGTCGATCCAGCACGTCTTTCGGCAGGAACATTTGTTG
Organism: uncultured Labrenzia sp.; assembly: GCA_937911395.1. Taxonomy (GTDB): domain Bacteria; phylum Pseudomonadota; class Alphaproteobacteria; order Rhizobiales; family Stappiaceae; genus Roseibium. The sequence goes on along the minus strand of CALDSI010000373.1, from coordinate 12,487 downwards.
GCGGGAGGCATGCCAAGGCAACGCGCGCATGAGGCCCGTGATGCCATACGCCACACCCGCGTGGCCCGCCACGGTGGCGGTTCCCGGGTCTTCACCGTTGTTGAGCACCCAACATGCCAACTGTATCAGGCCGGACACTGTCTCGCCAGTATACCCTTCAAGATCATTGAGGCTCGGCATCGGATCGTTGTAGAGGTCGAAAATCCGCGCCTCTGTCATGGCGATCAGGCCATTTTTTGGAAGTTTATAGCGATCAATGGTTTGAGCAAGCGCGGAGGCAACCGGATTGGCGCCGACATCGCCGGGGGACGTACCCTCCAAATAATCCCGCCACCATTGTAGCCGGACTTCCCCTGGCAAAGGCTCGGAAACGATTTCCCGGATACGGGCGATCTCTGCATTAAAGGCGTAAAGCGCCATCAGCCCCGGGCGATGGTCTTCCGGTGCGAGCAATGCGCTCAGATAACGGTCCTTGTCGTATTGGCGCACAACATCCGCGGCGTGTTCAAAGTCCTCGGCCATAAGGGCTCATATGGAAATGTAAGAGGTTTTAGTCCACCGCCAAAAGAGCAGCGGCAACGGCGCGTCCTTCAGACAGGAGGACGTTGAATGTCCGAACGGCTGCACCGGTCGACATGGGATCCGCTAGAATTTCAGCTTCCCGGAACGCTGCCTTGAGATCGGCGCTCAGCGGCGACAAGTCCGGTCCGGTCCCGACCAGAAGAACCTCGATGTCGGGTTGTTCTTCGAAGACCCGCTCGAAAGCCTCAAGGCTGAACTCAGACGGCGTTGTCAGATTCCAGCCGTAGATCCCGCTTGGCACGCACAAAAGAGAGCCGCGATGAGACATTTCCGCAAACCGGAACCCGCCGTCGCCATAAGCGTCCAGCGGGGCCCGGCCCGGGAAATGGGCATCGCGGATTTCGAGGCCTTTCACGCTCAGGCTGTCGCCTCCGTGCCTTCACCTTTCCCGCCATCGTCATCCTTGGACGACAGGGCGTCCGGACGCAGGTTCAGCAGGATCAGGAACGGAGCGGCCAGGAAGATCGACGAATAGGTACCAATCACAATGCCGAAGATCATCGCCAGCGTGAACGACTGGATCACTTCCCCGCCGAAGATGTAGAGCGCCAGGAGCGCCAACAACGTCGTGACAGAGGTCATTGTTGTACGCGACAAGGTCTCGTTGATCGACTGGTCGAGGATCTCGGTCAGCGGGCGTTTCTTGTATTTGCGCAAGTTCTCCCGAATCCGGTCGTAGACCACCACGGTATCATTGAGCGAATAACCGATGATCGTCAGAACAGCTGCAATACTCGAAAGCGAGAAGTCGAGCTGCAACAGCACAAACAAGCCGATGGTGACGACAACATCGTTGGCAGTTGTCAGGATCGCGCCGACGGCAAAGTGCCATTCGAATCGGAACCAGATGTAGAACATGATCGCCAGAAGGGACGCCGCGACCGCGATCGCCCCGGCCCGCGCCAGTTCACTGGATACCCGCGGTCCGACCACTTCCACCCGGCGGAAGTCGACATTGTCATCTGCAAAGATCGTGCGCACTTTTGCGACAACAGCTTGCTGGGCCAGTTCGCCGCCCGGCTGTTCTTCGATCCGGATCAGGATGTCATCCGGCGCACCGAATTCCTGAACCTGAATATCACCCAGCTGCAAGCTGGACAATTCGGACCGGATAAAGCCAATATCGGCAGGACCATCGGTCTTGATCTCGATGATCGTGCCGCCCTTGAAGTCGATGCCGTAGTTCATGCCGACCGTGAAGAAACCGGCAAGCGATGCAACGACAAGGACGATGGACAGCGGAAAACTGATCTTCCGCAGCCACATGAATTTGAATTTCGTGTTGTCCGGAACGAGTCTCAGCAACATTTTTGTTTACTCCCGGATCAAATCGGCAAGACGGACGGGCGGCGGTAGCGGACCCAGAGGGCCACCATCAACCGGCTGAACGTGAAGGCGGAGAAGACCGTGGTGAAAATCCCGATCGCCAGGGTCACCGCGACGCCGCGCACGGGGCCAGAGCCAAGCTGGAACAGGATGACGGCTGCGATCAGCGTCGTGATGTTGGCGTCCAAAATGGTTCCAAGCGCCCGCTTGTAACCGGCATCAATCGCCGTGATCGCCGAGCGCCCTGCCCGGGCCTCTTCACGGATTCGCTCAAAGATAAGCACGTTGGCGTCTACCGCCATACCGATCGTCAACACGATACCCGCAATCCCCGGAAGCGTGAGCGTTGCCTGCAGGAACGTGAGCGCGCCGAAAATTAGGAACATATTCCCAACAAGCGCAACATCCGCAATCACACCGAAGCGGCCGTAGGCAAGGATCATGAAGATGATCACAAGCGCGCCTGCGATGATCGAGGCCATTTTACCGGCTTCGATCGAATCCGCGCCAAGGCCCGGACCGATCGACCGTTCTTCGATCACGGTCAGCTTTGCCGGAAGCGCGCCAGCCCGCAGCAACACTGCAAGGTCATTCGCGCCTTCAACGGTGAAGTTTCCGGAAATCTGACCGGAACCGCCTGTGATCGGTTCGCGGATGACCGGTGCGGAAATAACTTCCTCATCGAGCACGATGGCGAACGGACGCCCGACATTTTGCTGAGTCACGGTTGCGAATTTCCGGGCACCTGAAGTGTTGAAGCGGAAGTTCACAACCGGTTCATTGGACCGCTGATCAAAGCTGACCTGCGCATCGACAAGGTCTTCACCGGCAAGAAGCGGCGTTTCTTCCAGAAGGTACGGAAGTGGCGGATCGTCAACCGACATCATCACCACGGTTCCAACAGGCGGGCGGCTCTGCATGGCCTGATCGCCGGACATCGATGTATCCACCATGTGGAACGTCAGCTGGGCCGTTTGACCGACGAGATCTTTGAGGCGCTCCGGATCGTCTTCACCGGGTGCTTCGACAAGAATACGGTCTGTACCCTGACGCTGGATGTTCGGCTCGGTCGTGCCGAGTTCGTCAACGCGGCGGCGGATAACCTCGATCGACTGCTGAACGATGTTCGTCATCCGGTCGGCAAGACCTTGCTCCGAATACGTAAAGCGCACCAGGCCGTCATCGCTGACCGACAACTCAAATTCATCCACTTGCTGGCCGCTGAAAACGTTGGACACGAGCGGATTGACCAGCGGCTCCAACCGTTCCTCGGCTTCAGCCAATCGGGTCAGGTCGCGAATCCGAACCTGCGCGGCATCGCCCTGAACACCCAGGCCCGTATAGCCGATGCTCGGATTTTCACGGAGCGCTGCACGGATATCGCCGACAAGCGCCTTCATGCGCTTTTCGATGTAATCCTGCTGATCGATTTCATAGAGCAAGTAAGCACCGCCCTGGAGATCGAGACCCAGAACCATCTGATTCTTCGGCAGGAAATCCGGCCAGCTTTCGAGAGTTTTTGCAGAAAAGAAATTCGGCAGAGTCGTCACGATGCCAGCGGCAACGACAAGAACGATCAGCGCAATTTTCCAGCGTGCGAAATAGAGCATGGTCTAGCCTTAAAAGCGGACGGGCCGAAACACCTTCGGCCCATCGATACTGGTCTTGGCAGTGTTAGGCTTAAGCGCCTTCTTTAACCGGTTCGGTCTTGGAACGGACTTCCTGAACCATGGAGCGGACGACGCGGACCTTCACGCCTTCGGACAGCTCCACCTGGATTTCCCCATCATCAACAACCTTGGAGACTTTGCCGATCAAACCGCCGGTTGTCACGACCGTGTCACCGCGGCGCAGGTTGGATACCATTTCCTGATGCTGCTTCATGCGCTGACGCTGCGGGCGGATGATCAGGAAGTACATGATCGCAAAAATTGCCACAAACGGCAGCATGGACATAAGAAAATCAGGTCCGGCGGCTCCGGCACCTTGCGCGTAGGCTGGGGTGATCAACATTCAACTCTCCTAAGGGGCGCTTTTTCTTTGCCGCAGGCAGTCTTCCGGCCCTCGGCAAAACGCTCAATTCTGGTGGCGCGGACTATAACGTTTGCGCGCTTCTTTTCAAGCATAACCGGCAAATAGCTGCGTACCGGAATGGGAATAAGTGCCATTTGCGCTCCCTACCCGTCATGATACTGCTCCGCCGCATGGTTTCCGGGCCCCACGTGGGCCTTTTTTGTAAAGGTTGCAAGACATCATGAGCGCGCCGAGTGACATTGCCGCATTGAATGAAAAGCTCGATTCCCTGATCGATCTGATTTCCCGGGCGGTCCCGGCCGCGCCCGTTCCGGCCGATTTTGAAGCAGCCGATGCCTTTGTCTGGTCTCCAAATCCCGGCGAACTGATGCCAGTCGCCAAGGTCAACCGGGTAGACATCGCCCTCCTCTGTGCGGTTTCACATGTTCGCGATCTTTTGCTCGACAACACCCGCCGCTTCGCCAAAGGTCTTCCGGCAAACAACGCATTGCTGTGGGGCGCTCGTGGCATGGGGAAATCATCTTTGGTGAAAGCCGCCCAAGCGGCCGTGAACACAGAACTTGGTTCCAGCACGCTTAAACTGATCGAAATTCACCGTGAAGACATCGAATCGCTGCCCAAACTGATGGCCCAGATCCGGTCGGCGGCTTTCAGGTTCATCGTCTTTTGCGATGATCTCAGCTTTGACCATGACGATACGTCTTACAAATCGCTGAAAGCGGTCCTTGAAGGTGGCATCGAAGGGCGACCAGAAAACGTGCTGTTCTATGCGACCTCGAACCGACGGCATCTCCTGCCACGCGACATGATGGAAAACGAACGGTCGACCGCCATCAATCCGTCCGAGGCGGTAGAGGAAAAAGTATCGCTATCCGACCGTTTCGGCCTGTGGCTTGGCTTCCACAAATGCAGCCAGGACGATTACCTGGACATGGTCCGCGGTTATGCAGACCACTATGGCCTTTACGTCGTTGAAGAGACCCTGCGCGCAGAAGCGCTGGAGTGGTCCACGACCCGCGGCAGCCGCTCCGGCCGGGTTGCGTACCAGTTCATTCAGGATCTTGCCGGCCGTCTAGGAAAGTCATTGGATTAGGAACATCTGCTTGTCACAAAAACCGGCGCCTGTTCGACAACAAGCACCGGTGAGACTGCCAGGGAGGCGGGGCAGCAAGCCGGACGCTGAGTTTTTAGCGGCTCAGTACATCCGCCTTATCGAAATAATTGAACTCTTCAACCAGAACATCCTGCACAACCTTTTGGCCAATGCGCTGGTTGGTCACCGTTTTCAGATGCGCCGTGAGACCGTCAAGATCGTAGCGCTCCAGGTTCCGGAAATCGAGGGTCTCATCGGCATAGAGTGCCCGAAACGCCTCATCGACCAGAAATGGGTGCGGCGGCACAGGCAGCTTGCGCAAGGTGTCGCCGTCGGCGGTGAACACCAATTTGGCCACCACATAGCCCTGCAAGGCGCCTTCAAACAGGATCGGCACGTTGACCGGTTTCAACGTCTCATAGTCGAGGCCGACATAAGCGGTTTCTTCCTGATTGCTTGTCTGGTTCTGAGCCGCGATGAACTTGGCCGTTCCGTATCCCGAGATCAACATCGCAATCGACATCCATACACCGGCCACGAGCATCTTGATCATCGCGCGGGCTCCGGAAACGGCGCAGCATAGGTCCCGTCGGATTCCTGGTCGAGCATAGTGCGCGACATCATTTTCACGACCTCGGAGACGGCATTCATATGCAGCGTCAAAAGGTCGACGTTTTCCTTGAGCACGTCCTTGAAATCCACCAGACGGTCCTTGACGTCTTCAGTGTAAGCGGACGGTGGAACAAGGGACCGCGCGCGTGTGAGATCCAGAAGCGCCTGGCTCTTGCGATACTCAAACGGTTTGAGATCCGTGGTCGGATTGGCACGCAACGCCTGGGTTTCCGCTTCCACGACTTCTATGGCGCGGTCAATCGCAATGACCAGGGGTCCGGATACGGCCGGGTTCACCACCGGGCCTTGCACGACAAGTTCCTGTCCGGCATCCATCAGACTTTCGCTCCTTGTTTCAATGTATCTGAGATCAGATCGGCAACACCAATGCCACCGCTTGCCGCCAGTTGCCCTGCAACCTGCTCAGCCAGCATCGACTTCCAGATCTCGCCGGTTGTTCCTTTGCCGAAAACCATCTCCGCATCCTTGGGCAATATCGTTTCGACGAATTGGGTGAGGATCATCGCCTCAAACTTTTCTGCGGGTGACTTTTGAGACGCACCGGCGTCGGCACTGCCGGAGCGAAACATGTCGAAGCTTGCCCCCGATGGGCCCGTGGAGCGTGCGCTATCAAAAGCGAGACTGAAGCCAGAACCGTCGCCGGAAGCCGCGATGGACTTCAAGCGGTTCGACGCTTCGCGAATTTCCGTCGGGTCTGCCGCCTTGGCAACGTCTAGGATCAGATCTGAAGGAGGCGAAATGGCCATCGCCGATCTCCCTGTTTTTGCGGAAGCCCCGCCATAAATCGTGTCATCAGGTGTAGTTGGCCGAGCTTGCGGCAGGCTTGCGCCGTGTAAGGCCTATCTCTCCGTCAGCCATACCGGCGGTCCAAATATTCCTGAAGCTCCCGTTCGTCATTCGCGCGTTGTTCTTCACCGCGCATGACAGCGAGACGTTCCGACATGGTTTTGAGCATGTGACGCTGGCGCTCGAATTCGGCGTTCACCTTTTCCCGCGCAGCAGTGATGCGGGCCATTTCCTCAATGATGCGGCGCAAACGCTCTGCAGCATTGGCGATGAACCTGTCATGCTGCGCAAGATCACCGTTTGAAAGCGCCAGCAGGATCCGGCGTTCCTTTTCGTTCAGTTTGTGAGCCTGTGAATCAAGATCCTGAAGGATCCAGGACGACAGTTTCAAGATCTGCTCTTGCATCTTGAACATGCGTTCGATTTCACGACTGTTTCGTGCCATGTGCGCTAACCCAATTGAAGCCAGGTGAAATACCCGTCGAGGAAGATCATGATTGCTTCGGCTGCGACGAGGTAAAGGAAGTAGAGGCCGCCCGCGATGACGAACGGCATTGAGATGAAGTAGACCGGGATCTGTGGTGTCAGTTTGTTGATGAGCCCGACGGCGAGATTCACGACAATCGTGTAGACGACAAACGGGCTGACCACCCGGAGCGCCAGAACAAAGGTTCTCGCCAGCTGTTCTGCAAACTGTTCCAGACTTGCCATTGCCGCCAATGGACGCCCTGGCGGGATAACTTCGTAAGACTGCACAAGACCGCGCAGGATTTCCCAATGCTGATCGGCAATGAAAATCATGGCTGTTGCGGTCAGCGTGAAGAGGTTTGCGACCGGCGGAAGTGCATCAACACCATCGATAGGCATGCCCGGCATGTTGGACAGGCCGATCGCCATGGAAACCAACGTTGTCAGTGTTTCAAGGGCAGCAATAAAGATCCGCCCAAGAAACCCAATAAACAAGCCAGTCAGCAGCTCCGCGGCGATGAAGAAGGAGACAGTACCAAGCGCTTCATCCGGCAACGCCTGCTGGATGTCCGGCACCAGCAGCGGCGACAGAGCCAGCGAGATGGCAAGTGCGATGAACAGCCGGACCCGCATCGGGATCCGGTTGCTGCCGAAACCGGGAATGACCATCAGGCAGGCCCCGATCCGGCAAAACAGAAGAAACGTTGCCAGGACCAGCGATGAGCCGTAGGTGCTGAACAGCAGACCTCCGGAGATCACGACACCGTCCCAAGCGCGGTCACATCAACGCCGCGGGCAATTTCGAGATGCGAGAGTACGGGAAGCGTCGGGAACATGCGCTCAACGATCATGCGCACGTAAGGACGGGCATCCGGCGCGGCGACAATGGCAAACCGCTGGCCGCTCTTCATGTGTTTCTTGACCGCCTCGGACATTTGCGTGCCGAAGTCTTCCACCAGTTGAGGTTCGATATCGAACTCCACCACTTCGCCCTTGGCATCGCGCTTGAGCGCATTGTGGAAAGCAAGATCCCAACGATTGCCGAGCCGCAACACTTGCAGAGGGCCGCCTTCAGCAAGATCACCACAGATCTGCTGGGCGATGCGCATACGCACGTGCTCCACAACCTGTTCAGACCGTCTGACATGCGGCACAATTTCGGCAACCGCTTCCAGAATGAGGTTGAGGTTCCGGATGGAAATCCGTTCAGCCAGGAGCAGCTTCATCACTGCCTGCAAGCCGGAGAAGGACGTGTGCGCCGGGCAGATGTCATCCAGCAGTTTCTGGTACTCAGGGTCTAACCGGTTGAAGAGGTTGCGCATGTCCTTGTAGGATAAGAGCTGCGGCAGGTTGTTGCGGATCACTTCGCTAAGGTGTGTTAGCACTACCGTATTGTTTTCAGCCGGTTCCAGACCGTGACGCCGCACTTCATCCCGGTAGGCGTTCGGCACCCAAATGGCGGGCATGCCAAACGCGGGCTCGCGGGTCTCATCGCCAGGCACCGGCAATCGCTCGTCACCATTAGGGATGACCAGAAGCTCGCCAACCTTGATTTGCTGGGACGCCACGATCGTGCCGTGGATCTTGATTTGATAGCTTTTCGGATCGATCGTCAGGCTGTCTGATACCCGGATCTCGGGGACGACGAAGCCATATTGTTCGGCAAACTTGCGGCGCATTTTGGCAACCCGGCGGGACAACTCGCCATGATTGACCACCAGCTCGGCTGAAAGCTGTTTGCCAAGTACCAGCTCGATTTCGGCGGTCTTCAGCGATTCTTTGACAGAGTCCATCGCTTCTTCCTTTGCCTGGCGCTCGGCGTCGGCACGTTTCTTGTCTTCCGTTGCCTGGCGTGCGGCCTGCCGTTTCGGGATCGAGTAGCCGATAAAGCCGAGGATCGCTGCAAGTATGAAGAACGGCAGCATCGGCAGGCCCGGCATAATCGCGAAAACACCCATCAGCACAGCGGCCACGAACAAGGCCCGAGGATAGCCGCTCAGCTGGTCAAGGACCGCCTTGTCGGCTGATCCGCGTGTTCCGCCCTTGGATACCAGAAGGCCAGCGGCCAGGGAGACGATCAAGGCCGGGATTTGGGAGACAAGACCATCCCCGACGGACAGTTTGGTGAAAACATCAGCCGCGTCAGACACCGACATGTCATAGCGGGTGACACCGATGACGATGCCGCCGAGAATGTTGACAGCAGTAATGATCAAGCCGGCGATGGCATCGCCGCGGACGAACTTCGAAGCACCATCCATTGATCCGAAGAAAGAGCTTTCCTCTTCCAGTTCCTTCCGGCGGCGCTGGGCTTCCTTGTCATCAATAAGACCTGCGGACAGATCGGCGTCGATCGCCATCTGCTTGCCCGGAATCGCATCGAGGGTGAAGCGGGCACCCACTTCCGCAATCCGCGTTGCCCCTTTCGTGATCACCATGAAGTTCACCGTGATCAGGATCGCAAAGACGATCAGCCCGATGACGAAATCGCCGCTCATGACAAACTGGGAAAAGCCGCTGATGACGTAACCAGCAGCATTAACTCCTTCATGACCGTCTGCGAGGATCACGCGCGTTGTCGCGATGTTGAGCGACAAGCGCAGCATTGTTGCAATCAGCAGGATTGTCGGAAAGGACGAAAAATCAAGGGGCTTTTGAATCCACAGGGCAACCATGAGGATCAAAACAGACAAGGCGATCGACATGGCGAGCCCGACGTCGATCAAAAAGGTTGGTATGGGAAGAAACAGAACCGCGAGGATCACCACGATCCCGAACGCGAACCCAACATCGCGGCGGCTTTCCGGAGCCCCGTTGACGCTGGAAGTGATGGATGTGTCTGTCATGCCTGCTCTCTTGCGCGTGTCAGCTGATGGCAAAATCGCCGCTCAAACTTGCGCGAGGCTTTTTTCGGCCAACGTTAAAGCGGCGCCGGCGCCGAAAAAGCAAAAGGCGGCGGCCGGTCGAATGACCTGCCCACCACCTCTTGTTTGGATGCGCTGATGCCGTCCCCAAGTTTCCGCAGTTGCGAGCGATCAGAAACCGTTTTCGATCCGGCTATAGATCACCGTTGTCAGGGCATACATCTGGCCGCCAATAAATGGCCCCGCAATCACGATCATCACCAAAATGGCGACAATCTTAGGAATGAAGGTCAGAGTGATTTCCTGAACTTGTGTAAGGGCTTGCAAGAGCGCAATTACGATCCCAACGATCATTGCAGGAACGATCGCAGGGGCCGATCCGATGAGAATTGTCCAGATCGCGGTCCGCACCAAATCCAGGGCGTCAACTTCATTCATGGCAATATACAGCCTCTAGGAGATGGAAATACCCGGTCCAAGCAGCACGCCTTTGCCGTTATCAAGGCCGAGAATGGTTCCGTCGGAATAGATTTCGACTTTCTCAACGACACCAGTGGTTCCGTTGCTGTCCGTCACCGTCCGGCCGATCAGGTCATCAACCTGGCCGAAGGACATGTTGGTCAGCATTGTCTCCAGCTTGGAATTGGTCTGGATCGCCTGCTCAACTTGCGAGAAGGTCGCCAATTGCGACAACTGCTCTGACGCGTCCATCGGTTTGGTTGGGTCCTGGTTCTTCATTTGCGTCATCATCAATTGGAGAAACGCATTGTAATCAACGGTCAACTGTTCCTGAGCAGCTCTAGCGCCGCCGGCTTCGTTCGCGGCGGCCGCGGATGCGACCGGGTTTACGCTTGTCATGGCAGGTGTCCTTATACCAGTTCAAGGTGGGGTTCAGAGTACGCAGGTTGCCTGGCAGAAAACCCTGAGGTTTTTTCTTCCTCCTGCCTGGCCCGATGGTCTGCAGCCATGAGACGAGCTTCCAGGGGGTACAGCGCACGCACTGTTTTCATGGCTTCGAACCAACGGTCCTTGCGGGCCAGCTGACCAACTTCATCCAGCTTATCCAGTACCTCGGAACTTGAAAAAGCGCCTGAGACTGAGGCCAGCACGACGTGAAACATGTCCTTGGCCGCAGGCGCCGCTGCGGGATCCATGATCATTGTCTGCAGGATGAAATAAAGTTGCTTGAGCGGCGTCGTGGCTTCTTCCGGCTGGAGCACATGAGACTCCAGCAAGAAAACGGCATCGTTCATCAACTCGATCGATGTCTTTCGTTCTGCGCGGATCACCGCGCCATTGATAAAGAGGCGTTCCCCTGATTTGAGCGCAATCTTCATGAGCTTACCCCGCCAGACTGTCCCTGATGATTGAATTGATCTCGATGATGTCGGAGAAGTCTTCCTTCTCCCATTGACGCAAAGCCTCCGCCTCTTTCAGCACCCAGATACCGACCGATATCAAATTGGCCCGCATTTCTTCCGAAAGCTGATTGGCGTCATCCGCGAGGTTTTCCATGAAGTACCCCCAAACCCTGCGCGTGTAGAACAGCGCATCGATGGCTTCCGGGGAACGGATGCCTTTTTCCTGTGCGGTGGTCAGCTTTCCGATGATGATGCACATCGCCTCATGCTCGTTTAGCCGTTCATCACTGCAAAGGTCATCCATAACCTCAGCGTAAGACAAATTGTACATGGCCCCTCTCTGGTGCTCAGTTGAAATAGGTGGCGCGCCACTTGTCGGATCAGATGTAGTTCAGGAGGCTCAAACCCTGCATCCGCGCAGTAACGGAGTAAGTCGTCTCGAGCTGGGTTAGCGCCGTGTTGAGGCGCACCGCCGTCTCTTCCTTGTCGACGAGCTCCAGGTCGTTGATGCGGGTGTTCAAAATGCTCGTTTGAACGGTGAGCCGCTCATTTGCCTGAGCGACTTGCTGCTGAACGGTGCCGAGCTTGCCCATCTCCGTTGTCAGCCCACCAATGCCCTTGCTTAGCGCTTCGATCGCCGCATCGACCACGACTTTGAAAGTTTCATCGGACAGGGTCTCGTTGCCGATATCGGACATCATGGTGTAGGCCTTGGCCAAATCCCGAAATGCCTGCTCATTGGCGGTGGTGGAGGAACTTACCGTTTCACTTGCCGAAATCCGGCTTGCCAGCGGCGTGTCCGAAGCTGTCGACCAAGTGGTGCCCCAGGCTGGATCCTGGAACATGGTGTCAAAGTTACCGCCGAGATACGCGGACATTGCAGCTGGTGGAATCGTCGCAACATTCGGATCAGCCTGATTGAAACCAAACTCGGCCAAGAAGGCGGCATCTGCAGCCACCTTGTTCGGAGAAGCGGGATCAGAATAATCTGCAAACGGCAATTCATCCGCGTTGATCCCGGCAAAGACAAAGCTGCCGTTTAGCTGGGTGTTGAGGCGTGAAACCATCAATCCCAATTTACCTTCGGCGTCAGCCTTGATGATATCTGCGCTTTGCGGGTTCTCCTTCAGCGCAACAAGGGTTGCTTGAAAGTCTTGTGCTGTTGTGAGGATATCGTCCATCGCCGCTTGACTGACGTCCAGACGAGATTTTGTCAGCGCGTTTGTGTCCATAATTCCGTGCAAGAACTGGAATTGAGAACGCAGCGTGACGCTCTCACCCGTTCGCGTACCGAGATCCAAGCCCACATCAAATTTGCGGCCCGACGACAATTCGACCCC
>CALDSI010000372.1 GCA_937911395.1 uncultured Labrenzia sp. | reverse complement strand
GGTTCATCGAAAGCATGGCCGACTTCGGCAATCCGCTGGTTCTGGGCGGAAACTTTGATGTTCTCTCGACCGAGATATTCTTCGCGATTGTCGGGGCGCAATACGATCAGGGCCGGGCTGCGGTGCTGGCAATGGTACTGCTGTTCTTCACACTGTCAGCCTTTTATGCCCAGCGCGCATGGCTCGGAAAGAAAAGCTATACGACGGTATCAGGCAAGGGTGATGCCGGTGTGCACCCTTTAATGCCCAAAGGCCTTGCGATCCCGGTTCTGGCGGTTGCGCTGGCCTGGGCTGTCTTTACTGCCGTGGTCTACACAATGATCATCTACGGCAGTGTTGTGGAGCTGTGGGGTGTCAACAACTCACTTACCTTCAAACACTATGTCACAGCTTTCTCGGTCAGGTTCGAGGAAGAGGGCATTCGCTGGACGGGTGCTGCCTGGGACAGTTTCTGGACGACGATCACAATCGCCGCGATCGCCGCACCTCTTACGGCAGCTGTTGGACTGGTCACCGCTTATCTGCTAACGCGGCAGAGTTTTGCAGGAAAGAACGCATTCGAGTTCGGCACCATGCTGTCCTTTGCCATTCCGGGAACCGTCATTGGCGTCAGCTATATCCTGGCCTTCAATGTTCCGCCCATTGAGATCACCGGCACTGGGATCATCCTGGTCGTCAGCTTTATCTTCAGAAACATGCCGGTCGGCGTGCGCGCTGGAATCGCCAGCATGTCCCAGATCGACAAATCCCTGGATGAAAGCTCGCTGACCCTCGGGGCGAATTCGTGGCAAACCTTCAGGCGGGTCATCCTGCCGCTCTTGCGGCCGGCCATCCTTGCAGCCCTCGTCTACAGCTTTGTGCGAGCGATGACTGCGATCTCGGCCGTTATCTTCCTGGTATCTGCAGAATATGACATGGCGACGAGCTATATCATCGGCCGGGTGGAGAACAATGACTACGGCCTTGCCATTGCCTATTCCACCACTTTGATCTTCGTCATGCTGGCCGCTGTCGGGCTCCTGCAGCTGCTGGTCGGCCGGGTGCAGATCGGGCGGCGCAAGCACATCGAAATGAAAGAAGCGTCATGAGCGACACACATATTCGCAGCAAAGCCGCACCCGTCAGGTTCGATGGCGTTTCCAAGCTGTTTGGAAAGGACGTCGTTGCCGTTGACAACATCGACTTGAACATTGAAGCAGGAAAACTCGTCACGCTTCTGGGGCCGTCCGGATGTGGCAAGACAACAACCTTGCGCATGATCGCCGGGCTGGAGATGGCGAGCTCCGGCCGCATTCTGATCGGTGACACGGATGTTACAAAGCTACCGGCAACCGACCGTGATGTCTCCATGGTTTTCCAGTCCTATGCCTTGTTTCCGCATATGAGTGTGTTGGAAAACGTCATGTATGGCCTGACCTTTTCCGGCTACGACAAGAGTTCTGCACGGGCCAGAGCCCATGAGGGGCTGGAGCTTGTGGGCCTGAAGGGCTTTGGTGCCCGACTGCCGAGCGAGCTGTCCGGAGGCCAGCAGCAGCGCGTTGCGGTCGCCCGTGCGTTGGTTCTGGAGCCGCAAGTTCTCTTGTTCGATGAGCCATTGTCGAACCTGGATGCCAAGTTGCGGCGTCAGGTACGCGAGGACATCCGCGCGATCCAGCAGGACCTCGGATTGACGGTGGTCTATGTCACACATGATCAGGAAGAGGCGCTGGCTGTCTCCGATCAGATCGTAGTCATGCGCAATGCCTCGATAGCGCAGATTGGCACGCCCCGCGAACTTTACGATCAGCCGGTTGATGCTTTTGTCGCCGATTTCATCGGGGAAGCAAACCTGATCCCTTGTGAAATCGTTGATGTTGAAAACGGTACGGCAAATGTGGAGATCGGCGGGTACAGCTATAATTTGGCATCAAGGGGCCTGCCGAAAGGGCCAGCCACCATCGCTGTGCGTCCCTCGCGGCTGGTGATCGGCAGCGCGCAGGGTATGCCTGCAAGGGTCGCAAAGGCCACCTATGTCGGTGTCCGGATGGAGTACACGCTGGAAGGCGGTTTTGGCCAGGTGTTTGCCGTGCAGGACAATGTCGATGACACGCTGGAGGTTGGCGCCGAGTTGAACCTGTCCTTCGCCAAATCCGGTCCCGTTCTGCTTCCCAAAGGCTAACCGAACAGAAATCAACGTCTACTTCAGGCAGCGCTATTCAGCGCGACGAGCTGGAGCACGCAACGCTGCCCTCATATTCCGCCATCACGTTGATCACTATATTGAGCCAGCGATGGGCCATCGGGAGCTATCCGCATGGATGGCACTTTAGCTGAGAAGGCTAATGTGCATTCTAACCATCTACGAGCGAATGCTACCATTCGACATGGCGGGATGAACGCGCCCTTCAATCGCAGATAAGACGATCATCAAATACCGATCACCGGTCTTCACGTAGCCTGCATAAAACACCGTTGCCCAAAAGCCGATAGAACAGGTTCCGCCGTTTACAGCCAGACAGAGATCGGACGAACGCCAGAGGTGGCTGCGACGATTGCTTTTGGTTATCCATACTTGGTTATGCGGCCAAGCGAGCTTCACGGTATTTCAATAAGGCAAGCGCCAACAAAGTGACAACGGCACCAGACAGCAGATAACCACCGGCAAAAGCCAACCCAAACTCCAAAGAAAGACCCAATGCAACCAAAGGGGCAAAAGCTGCACCGAATATCCAGGAGAGGTTCGTGGCCAAAGCCGCACCCGTATACCGGTATTTCTGCTCGAAACGGTTTGGCAGAATTGAGCTTGCCTGACCGTAGGATAGCCCAAGCAATGCATAACCGATCAAAACGTATGGCATTGGATTTTCTGCCAAGCTTGTCACCAAGAAGCTGAACCCACCGATAAGAATGGACACGGTTGCAAGCATGGGGCGGCGACCAAAACGGTCCGTTAACAGTCCGGATACAACGACGCTCAGAATAGAGACAACGCCACCAATCAACAGCAATAGCATGAAGTCCGAAATTGGAGCATCGCTGTTCAAGGTTTCATAGGCCAACGGAAAAACGGTTACCATGTGCAAAATCGCATAACTCGCAAGCGGCAGAAAGGTCGCAAGCAGCACGTCTTTCCAATGGACTGAAAGCATCTCAAAGAAGGGGCTGGATTTGAGCTGGTATTCTTCTTTCAAGATCTCATGCGCTTCACTGTGGATCAGCTGCAGCCGTGCAAACAGTGACACCACATTCACAGCCAGAACAGCAAAGAACGGCCAACGCCAACCCCAGTTGATAAACTCTTCATCGGTCAAAAAACCGGTCAGAACATAAAAGATAGCAGTGGCAACACACAGGCCGATCGGTGCACCAAGTTGCGGGATCATCGCGTACCATCCCTTGCGTTTTTCAGGTGCGTTGGTTTGTAAAAGCAGTGTCATGCCATCCCAGGAACCGCCTAGCCCTATGCCCTGACCAATACGGAAAACCAACAACAGCCACGCAGCTAGAACACCAGCGGTCTCATAACTGGGCAAGAGACCGATCGCGATGGTTGAGCCCCCGAGTACCAGCAAGGCAACCGAGATCTTGCCTGAACGGCCAATTCTCTTTTCCAATAACTTGAATGCTTGACTGGCAAAAGGCCGGGCCAGGAATGCTGCCGGAAAAATCAAGAAAGACAGCAACATGCCAGTTGCCGGGTCAAAGTTTGGAAATATGACACGCGGAAAAACAAGAACAGATGCAAATGCATAAACAAAAAAACCGAAGTAATCTGTCACCCGGGCCATAATGACGGTGATAACAAGCTCATCTAACTCAAATTCCGGTTTGTCAGCCGTGGTTCGACTTGCAGCAATGCTTGGAGCTTCGGTCATATTTCTTTCCTGCACAAAATGCCCGCCTTCGCCGAGAGCCATCGCGATTTAGCCCAGTCTCGTCCGCCCAACCACTTTCACAATCAGCACCTTGGAGACCCGACACATTGCAACGATTTTGTAATGCACCGGATCTATTGGCTTTGGCTAACTTATCCAATGCTGCGATGCAATATAAACTTGAATTCAATACTCATATTTTATAAAAGCAAATTTGGCATCCAAAAGACACCTCAAAAAATCATCTCTTCACACGCTCTGCGCCTGAACGCGGAAGCTTTTTGTCATGTGCGATTCCGGGTACCGGTAAATGAGAAATTTGAAACCCATTGCAATTCTCTTACTCGCTCCTGTTGTCAGCGGCTGTAACCTGGTGGTGATCAACCCGTCGGGTGACATTGCTAGTCAACAGAGCGACTTGATTATCTATTCCACCATTTTGATGCTGATTGTCGTTTTGCCGGTTATGGCATTGACTGTTTTCTTTGCGTTGAAGTACCGCGCATCCAACAAATCTGCGAAATACGAGCCGGATTGGTACCATTCCACCAGCCTCGAGATTGTCATCTGGACAGTTCCGATGGCGATCATATTGTGCCTTGCAGGACTTACCTGGGTGGCAACCCACCGTCTGGAGCCCTACAACCCGCTGCGCCGTATTTCTTCAGAGATCCCAATCGACCAGAGCGTCGAACCGATGGTTATTCAGGCCATTGCGATGGATTGGAAATGGTTGTTCATTTATCCAGAGCAGAATATTGCCGTGGTGAATGAGGTCGCAGCCCCGGTGAACCGGCCGGTAAAATTTGAAATCACGTCTTCGACCGTAATGAACTCCCTCTACATTCCCGCACTTGCTGGCCAGATTTACGCCATGGCCGGGATGCAAACCGAGCTTAATGCGGTCATCAACGAAGAGGGAAGCTACAACGGTTTTTCCGCCAACTATAGCGGTGCCGGTTTCTCTCAGATGCATTTCAAGTTCCACGGCATGAGCGAAGATGGATTTGACAGCTGGGTAAAAAACGTCGGCAGAGGACCTGATGACCTGGACCGTAAAGCGTTCCTGCAGCTGGATCAGCCGAGCATTGCTCATCCTGTGACATACTATACTTCCGTCGAGCCGGACCTCTGGGACGCAATCATTAATCTATGCGTTGATCGGAACAACCTGTGCCAGGATGACATGATGATGGTCGACGCCCTTGGTGGCGGCGGCATCGAGGGGCTGTTCCTGCGCAACATATTTGCCGGGATTTGCAGCTCCGACGATCCGGCAGGCCTTCTCGCCAAAATTCGCATAGATCGCGAAATCGCTGATGCGAAAAACAAGGCCGAGAACATCTCGCTCGCGGAAACCGATATCAACGCCTTGCAGCAAATCCTGGCGCTGTCGCGCTCAAGCACGGCCGGTGAAGAGAGCCAAGCGAACTGACATTGCTCCCGTGCGCCGGATGGCCGCGGCAACTGATAAATCGACTTTGAGGATGGTATGGCGGCAGCTGACTACTCACGCTGGGATCCAGTATTCGGAAAACTTGGCTGGGATATTTTTCCATTAAACGAGCCCGTGGTGGTTGCCACCTTCGTTGGCGTTGCTGTTGGCGGCACTGCTTTGCTGGCGGCGCTGACCTACTTCCGTCTTTGGGGCTACCTCTGGAAAGAATGGTTCACCAGCATCGATCACAAAAAAATCGGCATCATGTACATGGTGCTGGCGATTGTGATGCTGGTTCGCGGATTTGCCGATGCCTTGCTGATGCGTATACAGCAAGCCTGGACCGCCAGCGGCGGGGCGGGATATCTGGATGCCCACCACTATGATCAGATCTTTACTGCTCATGGCATGATCATGATTTTTTTCGTGGCCATGCCCTTTGTCACCGGCCTGATGAACTTCGTCATGCCACTTCAAATCGGCGCCCGCGATGTTGCCTTTCCCTTCCTCAACAACTTCAGTTTCTGGCTGACCACATCCGGCGCTGTATTGGTGATGATCTCGCTTTTCGTCGGTGAATTTGCCACGACCGGCTGGCTCGCCTATCCACCCTTGTCGGGGATTGAGTTCAGTCCGAGCGTTGGGGTCGACTACTACATCTGGGCACTGCAGATCGCCGGGATAGGTACAACGCTCTCCGGTATCAACCTGGTAGTGACCATCGTTAAGGTGCGCGCGCCCGGCATGACTTACATGCGCATGCCGGTGTTTTGCTGGACAACGCTGTGCACGAACATTTTGATCGTTGCGACCTTCCCGATTTTGACGGCAACGCTCGCACTTTTAACCCTCGATCGATATGCCGGCACACACTTCTTCACCAATGACCTTGGCGGCAGTCCGATGATGTATGTGAACCTCATCTGGATCTGGGGACATCCGGAGGTCTACATCCTGACGTTGCCGATTTTTGGCGTCTTTTCCGAAGTGGTTCCGACCTTCACCGGCAAACGGCTTTTTGGCTACACCTCCATGGTCTACGCCACAGCCGTGATCACCATCCTGTCTTACATTGTTTGGCTGCACCATTTCTTCACCATGGGCGCAGGCGCTGACGTCAATTCCTTCTTTGGCATCACCACGATGGTGATCTCGATTCCGACAGGCGCAAAGATCTTCAATTGGCTGTTCACGCTTTACAAAGGACGCATACGTTTTGAAGTGCCGATGATGTGGACGATCGGCTTCATGCTGACCTTCGTAATTGGTGGCATGACCGGTGTCCTCCTAGCGGTTCCACCCGCAGACTTTGTCCTTCACAATAGCCTGTTCCTCGTCGCCCACTTCCACAATGTAATCATCGGCGGTGTTGTTTTCGGCATATTCGCTGCAATGACTTATTGGTTCCCGAAGGCATTTGGCTTCAGGCTCGCGCCGTTCTGGGGCAAAGTGTCTTTCTGGTGCTGGCTCATCGGTTTTTATTTGGCATTCATGCCCCTTTATGTCCTTGGCCTGATGGGTGTGACCCGTCGTTTGAGCCAATTTGAAGATACGATCTACGCCGGCTACTTTTTCGTCGCTCTTATCGGTGCACTCTTCATCGCAGCTGGCATCGGTGCCTTCCTCCTCCAAATCTTTGTCAGCATCCGTGACCGTGAAGCCCTAAAGGACACGACTGGCGACCCCTGGAACGGCCGGACACTCGAATGGTCAACGTCTTCGCCGCCGCCTTATTACAATTTTGCCTTCACACCCCGCGTTCACCAGATCGACGCCTGGTGGCACATGAAAGCCGAAGGGTTTAAGCGGCCACTGGAAAACTTTGAGCCTATCCATATGCCCAAATACACCAGCACCGGGGTTATCCTGTCCGGTATCCTGACCGTAATGGGCTTTGCGCTTGTCTGGCATATTTGGTGGCTTGCTGCCGTGACCTTCATCATCACGATCGCCTACAGCATCGATCACACATTCAATTACGACCGCGACTATTACGTCCAACCGGATGAAGTGGCCGAGATCGAGGGCAATCGCACAAAACTGCTGGCTGCAGAGGGGGCAGCCCAATGAGCACCGAGAGCGCTTTGACCTCCGAGGACTTTTACGTCCGCGAAACGCATCACGATGACGACGGTGAACACCATCACGAGACCGGAACGATGCTCGGGTTCTGGATCTACCTGATGAGCGACTGCCTGATCTTCGGTACGTTATTCGCAACCTATGCCGTCCTTGGCCGTAACTACGCGGCAGGCCCCTCCCCGGCAGATCTCTTTGAACTGGATTTGATCCTGATTTCGACGTTTCTGCTGCTGTTCTCATCCATCACTTACGGATTTTCAGTCCTTAGAATGGATATGGGAGATCTGAAGGGCACACAGATCTGGCTGATCATCACCGGCCTTTTTGGTGCAGGCTTTCTCTATATGGAAGTTTTGGAATTCAGCCACCTCTGGCATCTCGGCGCAACACCGATGGCAAGTGCGTTCCTGTCGTCCTTCTACACCCTCGTCGGCACTCACGGTCTGCACGTTCTGTCAGGCTGCATTTGGCTGATCGTACTGCTCGCCCAGCTGCAGATCCATGGGCTTACCCATGAAAACAAGCGGCGCGTGATGTGCCTCAGCATGTTCTGGCACTTCCTGGATTTGATCTGGATTGGTGTTTTCTCCTTTGTCTATCTTGCAGGAGTTCTCGTATGACCGCATCGGCACATTCAAATCATGAAGACGGCCATCACGGAGAAGGCCACGGATCATTTAAGTCCTATATGATCGGCTTTGTCCTGTCGGTTGTTCTAACCGTCATTCCCTTCTACCTGGTCATGGGCGATATTCTTGGGAATGCTATCTGGACGGTGGCAATCGTTTTTGCCCTCGGCGCGACACAGATGATCGTTCACATCTACTATTTCCTGCATGTCACATCCCAAGCCGAAGAAGGCTGGCTTGCCATGTCCATAGGCTTTACGGTTCTGTTGGTCGTGATTGTCATGACCGGATCCATCTGGGTCATGTTCAACCTTCAGGAAAACATGATGCCGGGCCACGAGCAGATCGAACAAATACGATCCCTGCCCTGACCAATCGACAAACACTGACCACTCCGATGACAGACTGGCGAGACCGCAAATGGATGAATTTGTCGCTTCTTGCTGTCATCGGGGCAGTGATTTTCTGCCTGGTGCTTTTGGGCAATTGGCAACTGCAGCGCCTTGCATGGAAAAACAACCTGATTACCGCGATCGAAAGCCGGGCGTCTGAACCGGCTATTGCGGCTCCGCACAGGGATCAATGGCGCGCCATCAATGAAACGGACCATGCCTACCAGCGGGTTTCGGCTGAAGGCACCTATCTTCATCAACATGAACGCATCGTCAGAGCCTTGACCGAACTTGGCTCTGGTTATTGGGTCATGACACCGCTGGTTCGCGGAAATGGTGAGATCATTTGGGTCAATCGCGGTTTTGTTCTACCCGGCAAACGCTTTGCAGCTGACCGCAACGAGCCTGAAAAAGAACGCATCAAAGTCACCGGACTGTTGAGAGTGAGCGAACCCAAAGGCACACTCTTGCAGACCAATGACCCGGAAAAAAACCGCTGGTATTCGCGGGACGTAGAAGCATTTTCACGCGCATCCGGCCTTCCTGAACCTGCACCATTTTTCATCGATGTAGAGTTTTCAGACGAGCTGCGCGAGTGGCCTAGAGCCGGTTTGACCAAACTGACCTTCAGAAACAATCACCTGCAATATGCCCTCACTTGGTTTGCAATGGCGCTGTTCCTCGCAGCGGGTACCAGTTATCTTGTTCTTCTAGTACTGCGGCGTTGATGGGCCAATCTCTGCTCATTCATTTTCACGATTTGCGGAAACCTCCCGCTTATTCACGCAACGAGACCAGTCAAGTTGGTAAGATACAATCCCGAATGTTGATGTTTCAGGACGATAGTGGCCGTAACCAACAATTTTTTTAGTCCTTAAATGCCGGCGCCCTGCGATTGAAAATCTGCCGATTTCTCCAGAAAATCGGCAACAAACGCGGAGCTAGGACGTTTGAGCAGGACTTCCGGCTCATCAAATTGCTCAATACGCCCATCCGACATCACCGCAACCCGATCAGCAAGATCAAAGGCTTCTTCCTGATCGTGCGTGACCAGAATGGCACTTGTGCCGACTTCCCTTTGAATTTCGCGCAGCGCGGTCCGCAAACCTTTTCGGATTTTTGAGTCCAACGCACTGAAGGGTTCATCGAGCAGCAAGAGCCGTGGATCAATGGCAAGTGCACGCGCCAGAGCTACCCGCTGTCTCTGCCCGCCCGAAAGTTGCCCCGGATACCGGTCGGCAAGCGCCGCTATCCCAGCCATGTCTAGGAGCTGATGGATCTTGTCCAAAATGTCTGACTTTGTCGGACGTTCCCGCCTTGGGCGCATTTTCATCCCGAAACCCACGTTGTCGGCGACGGTCATATGTTCAAACAGCGCATAACTTTGAAACACGACACCGAACTGGCGCTTGCGCGCTTCCTGACCGGTGATATCGATGCCATCAAAAAAGATCTGTCCAGCTTCCGGAAACTGCAGCCCGGCGATGATCCGTAACAGCGATGTCTTGCCCGAGCCAGATGGCCCCAAAAGGGCAACGAATTCACCTGGACGAATATCCAGATCGACCCCGTTCAGGATCTGGTTCTGGCCGTAGAATTTCGTGATGCCTTTGGCGGAAAGAGCCATGTTTTCTTGTCCAGATGATCAATGTCTATGGGGATGGCGCGCTTCAATCGCCGAGCGTAAAAACAACGTAATGATTGCAATGACGGTCAAGGCCGTTGCAGCCGCAAAAGCACCGGTCGGATTGTAGTCGTCATACAAAAGCTGAACCTGCAGCGGCAAGGTCATTGTTTCGCCGCGGATATTGCCGGACACAACGCTGACGGCCCCGAATTCTCCAATCACACGGGCATTTGCAAGGATAGCTCCGTAAAGCAACGCCCATTTGATGTTGGGCAATGTGACATACCAGAAGGTTTGCCAACCGTTGGCACCGAGCGTCAAGGCTGCTTCTTCCTGTTCCTGTCCGCTCATTTCCATAAGCGGGATCAGCTCACGGGCGACAAAGGGACATGTGACAAACAAGGAAACCAGCACAATCCCGGTCAGGTTGAACATCAATTGGATGTCCCAACTGTCCAGATAGCTGCCGACAAGGCCGGTTGCGCCATAGACCAGCAGATAACAAAGTCCGGCAACGATCGGCGAAATGGAAAACGGCAGCTCGATAATCGTGATCAAGGCCCTCCGGCCCGGAAACTTGAACCGTGTGACAGCCCAGGCCGCACAAACGCCAAAGACGATGTTGACCGGCAAAACAATGATCGCGGTAATCACCGTGAGCATAATGGCGTGGATCGTATCCGGCTCAACGATGTTCTGCCAGTAGATCGCGATACCTTCCTCGAATGCCCTGAAGAAGATTGCCAAAAGGGGAAGTCCCATGACTAGGGACGCAAAAGTGATCGCGATTGCGATGAGGATCGCGTGCTTTAAGGACTGCTTGCGATGAAATGCCTGAATTTGAGGATGCAGTTTAGATCGGGTTGACGGAGACAACATCTCAGGCCTCCTTTTGCAGATGCCGGCTCGCTCTGGCTTGAGCAATATTGGCCAAGATAAGCGTGACAAGGGCCATCAAGAGAACTGTTCCGGCAATCGCACTGGCCGCCGGATAGTCATATTCCTCCAGCCGGATCATGATGAGGAGGGAGGCAATTTCGGTTTTGAAGGGCATGTTTCCTGCAATGAAGATTACGGCACCGAATTCACCTAAAGACCTGGCAAAGGCCAACGATGAACCGACAATGAAACTCGGTAAGACTTGCGGAAACACAATCAGGCGAAACACTGCGAAATCACTGGCGCCAAGTGTTCTGGCCGCCTCTTCAAAATCCTCGTTCAAGCTTTCCAGGACCGGCTGAACAGTGCGAACACCAAAGGGGACCGAGGTGAACATCATAGCAAGGGCAATGCCCCACCATGTGTATGCAACCTGGAGACCCATTTCCGAGAGAAGCGCCCCCAACCAGCCGTTGCGGTCTTAAAGGGCACCCAAGGCAAACCCCGCCACAGCCGACGGCAAGGCAAAGGAAAGATCAATCAATGCATCCACAATCCGCTTTCCGGGAAACTCGTATCTGACAATCACCCAGGCCAGCAGCAGACCGAAACAGGCATTGAAGACAGTCGCCAGAGCAGCAGCAGAGACTGTCACCCACAGCGCGGTCAATGTGCGCTCGGACATGATGATCCGGATGTAATCTGACGGTGGCAATTGCGCCATCTGCAGAAAAAGCCCGCTGAGCGGCAGCAGGATAATCAGCATCACGAACAACAGTGTCGTACCAAGTGTTAGCCCGAAACCGGGCATCACCGTTCGGGGTAGAGCGTTACGGCGGGCACCGGAATTCAAAATGGAAGCGGAAGCTGGATGCGAAACCATAAATGTCCTGAAAGAAAAGCAAGGTCCGGCCTCAATTCACGATGAGGCCGGAGCTTTCAATTGCGTTTGAAAATTAGTTGCCAGTGAAAACCTGGTCCAGAACGCCGCCATCGCCGAAATGAGTTTCTTGTGCCTGCTTCCAGCCACCGAAAACATCTTCAACACGGATCAGCCGCACGTCCGGAAACGCATCGGCATATTTTGCACTAACTGCCGGATGATGCACACGGTTGTTGAAGGAAGCGACAATCTCCTGACCTTCCTCGCTGTAGAGATAATCAAGATAGGCCTTGGAAACTTCAAGAGTACCGCGCTTCTTGGCGACTTTCTCAACAACAGCAACCGGGAACTCGGCGAGAAGAGAGATGGACGGCACGACGCGGACATAATCGTCCTTGCCATATTTCGCCCGGATGTTTTCAACTTCCGCTTCGAAGGTAATCAGAACATCGCCAATCTGACGCTCAACAAAGCTGGTGGTCGCCCCGCGTCCGCCGGTGTCGAAGACCGCAACATTCTTGAGAAGTTTGCCGACGAATTCACGCGCTTTTTGGTCGTCGCCACCGGACTTTTCAAGCGCATATGCAAAAGCCGCGAGATAGGTGTAGCGCGCATTTCCAGAGGTTTTCGGGTTGGGAAACACCAGCTGGACATCTTCGCGCACGAGATCATCCCAATCTTTGATGTTCTTTGGATTGTCCTTGCGCACCAGAAACGCCGGCAGCGAATAGTAAGGAGACGCATTGTTAGCAAGGTCTGCTTGCCAATCGGCGGATACGAACCCGCCCCGATTAGCAAGAACCTGAACATCCAGAACCTGGTTAAAGGTCACAAGGTCTGCCTTGAGCCCCTGCATGATCGCCCGGGCCTGTTTTGATGAACCTGCATGCGACTGCTTGACAGTCAGGTCTTGCCCGGTTTGCGATTTCCAAAACTCGATAAATTTCGGATTGATCGTCGCATAAAGCTCGCGCGCGATGTCATAAGAAACATTGAGTATCTCGACTTTTTCCTCAGCAACAGCAGATGCTGAAGGCAGTGTTAGCGCCGCGCTCATGAACGCTGCAATCATAATATTCTTCATAATGTGACCATATATCAAGTTGGAGTGATATCTGGTTTAGATAGATTAAATCTGAGTTTTTTACTCAAGATATTAAATCCTACCAACTGGCTGATTTTTAGTTTTTTTTCCCATCCGCATACGAATTGCGACGGGTGAAACTACCAATCTAAGCCTACGGCTTGTCCGACAACGCCGAGGCTGATTTCACCAGGCTTGCGAAGTTCAAGGTAGACTTGGGGCCGCTAAATCTGCGGTCTCCACATCACGCAATTCGATTCATTCGAGCAGCGCGTTGTCTGGGCTTTTCTCACGCTCAGCCCGCAAGAATTTTCTAGAGTTGGGCGTTATACACGCTGTGTCGCATCAGGTCTAAAGTGCACACAATTTTCCGGTCATTTCGTAGATAAAACTCTGCTTCGAAGGTCAGCCAAACACCGACTTTACAATTAGCAGCACCGATCCGGTGGAGGCGATAGAGAGCATCAGAATACGCCCAACCGCCTGCGTCATAAACCTTCGCGCCCAACGACCAAGCCCGTACCCGATCAACAGCCCCGGTAGAAGCATCAAGCCATCCAATGCCAATTGGACGCTGAACAGCCCCACATAGGCGAGCGCACAAAGAGAGGTGATGTAGGAAAACGTGAAAACCATAGCCATGGTCGGCCGCGTTTTTTCCAATGGCTCTTTCTGGTACATGATAACGAGCGGCGCGCCCGGAATGCCTGACGTTGATCCCATGATGCCGACCGCCACGCCGCATATCGAGAGGTTTCGAGTTGTGAATGGCAGCGCC
>CALDSI010000371.1 GCA_937911395.1 uncultured Labrenzia sp. | reverse complement strand
GTTGTGTTTATCGATGCGCCGGCAACCTCATCGATGTTCGCTGAGCGTACGAAATCACTCGTGCCGCCCGCGTTCCAGTCTGTGATCGTGTCAAACGCCGACGTTGTGGTGTCGCCAAGAAATATCTGGAAAATATCCGCTCCACCGTTCCCGGTGAGCGTATCGGCGGCACCCGCCCCTTCCAGCAAGTCGGCGCCCGCACCGCCAATCAACGTATCGGCAACCGGGGTATCCGGGTTGCCGGCCACTGTGAGTTTTCCGGTCAAGGCCGATCCATCAACCACAAATCCCCCTTGATGCGAGATATTGCCCAGGTTGATGTCTTGCGTACCGGTGATGACCAGCCTGGTCGTTCCGGCCGAGAACCCGAGTGCGTAGCCGTTTGCGCCATCCGACCCGTTAGTCGAAACGCCACCAGACCCACCCGCGAAACTGTTGGCGGTTGTCCCATTCGACGCAATGTTTACGGTCTCGAACCCGGAGATAAAGGCTGCGAAAGATCCTGCACCACCAGTTCCGGAAGTTGCGCCCCCACCGGAGCCGCCGGTGATTGTGACGCCGCCTTTCAAACTGAGGTTCAGGACATCAGCGGATGTATCGGTTCCAACCTCAAACCGGAACGCGGCATTGGCGTCACCGCCATTGCCACTGCCGGCGCTGCCGGCAACGCCGCCATTTGTCGTGATCAACTCGAAGTAATCGGAACTGTCGATCCCGGTAACGCTGTAGAACGGGGTGGACTGCGAAAACCCATCGGTCTGCCCGGGGGACGCAGGAGCCTGGGGTGCAGCAGTGCCGCCACCGATTTTAAACGAGCTGGTCGTTTGCGTGTTCGCCGTCAGAGTGTTGCCGCTGAAGGTCGCGTTGACATTGGAAAGATCGAGCTGAACGCCCGCATTGATACCGCCAACATAATAGGCGATCCCTTCAAAATTAAACTGAGGCAAGTTTGCGATCACGTTGGCGCGTTCGGTCTCACTTGCGGTGTAAAAATGCGTTCCCGTTTGGGTGTTAAAGAAACGATAGAGCGGTGCGCGCTCAATATCTGCATCTGAATAGGCCTGATATGCTGTTCCTTCGAAATTAAACTGAGGCAGGTTGGCTATTATGCTGTCACGCTCTGTGGTGCTGGCCGTATAAAAGTGAGTGCCCGTTTGAGTATTGAAGAACCGGAAAACAGGTATTTCTCCGGTCGTGTTTGCCTCCAAAGCATTGGAATCAAACAAATTACCTTCAAAATTGAATTGGGGTAGGGTGGTTTGAACGGTGTTCCGTTCTGTTTCGCTGGCGGTGTAGAAATGCGTGCCGGTCTGAGTATTAAAAAAACGAAAAATATCAAAAACGCCATCAGCCGCTGCAGACATAAGCTTCCCCTTTTATTCCTCTGTCCCGATCTCAGTGAGGCACATATTCCGCAACGGAACAATCTGTTTGTTTGCAGTCGGCAAAATAAAATTGGTCAACATTTTGTTGGATCGGAGCTCTACTTCTGTGACGCACTCACAAAACCACCTGTAACAGACGTCTCCGATCAAATCGGGTTTTCTGCGTCTCACATATTTCCTCCCGCCGTGTCATAATGCGATAAGCTTCCGTCACGATAGCCCATCACTGCAGCACGTCGCGCGAGCTCAGTGAGGACTGGGGAGGGCGGATGATGAATACGGACGCATTCGAACGCATGGAGCGGGATGGCTGGCAGGATCCCGGCATCGCGCAAAGCTACGCAGAAGGGTTTGATCTTGCGACCCGGCAGGCAGCTGACGTGCTCGCGGAAACGGTCGCCACAGACCCCGGTTATTCGGCCGTCGATCTGTGCACGGGACATGGGATCGTTGCGGCCAAGCTCTTGAAACGCGGAGCCGTGGTGACAGCGCTTGATTTCTCACCGGCCATGCTTGACCTCGCACGAAGAGCGGCTCCAGACGCCAGCTTCGTGGAAGGCGATTTGATGGCCATGACCTTCCCGGACCATAGTTTTGATGCCGTGTCGATCGGCTTTGGCGTGCCGCATTTTCCCGATCCGGAGAAAGGTCTGCAGGAAGTTGCCAGGGTTTTGAAACCCGGCGGACGGCTTGCCTTTTCCATTTGGCACGGTAAGGGCTCAAACGGTGCCTTTGGCTGGCTTTTTGAGGCCGTTGCACGTCACGGCGATCCGGCTGTCACCCTGCCGGACGGACCGGATGCGCATATGTTCGCCGACAAGGAGATCACGGAGGCCATTTTGACGGCCTGTGGCTTTACCGACATCACGATGCTTGAGCTTCCCAGCCGGGTGTTTGTCTCCTCTCCCGAGAAACTTTTCGATGCCATCGACAAGGGAGCCGTCCGCGCCGCGTCCCTCTTGGGCGGGCAACCAGAAGACCGGCGCTCCGCCATCAGGACCGAGCTTTCACGCCGGGTACAAGACGAAGGCACACCGGAAAACCACGGCATCTGGTGCCCACACCTTCAGTCATTGTCTCGGCCGTGCGCGCTTAGTGTTCTGGTCCGCCAGCCACTCAATTAACCGCTCAAGAAACCGTGCCCGTGCTTTCCACGTCCAGCGACCAGAACTGGCCCTTGGTTTCGATCAACAGGTCCTGAAACTCGGTTGCGGGCATTGGCCGGCCGAAATGGTAGCCTTGCAGA
This sequence comes from uncultured Labrenzia sp., assembly GCA_937911395.1. GTDB lineage: Bacteria > Pseudomonadota > Alphaproteobacteria > Rhizobiales > Stappiaceae > Roseibium. The sequence goes on along the minus strand of CALDSI010000371.1, from coordinate 1,125 downwards.
AGATCGCAGCCCATGTCGCGGGCAAGCCGCGCATGCGCTTCCGTTTCAACGCCCTCCGCTACAATGCTCATGCCAAGGCTCTTGCCGATGCCGATGATGGAGGCCATCAACTCGCGGGCAGTCTGGTCTTCCACGATCGGCAATATGAACTGCCGGTCGATTTTGAGGACCGCCGGATTTATTTTCAAAAGCCCCTGAACAGAGGCATGACCGGTGCCAAAGACATCCAGAGCACTGGTCCCCACCAGCTCTTTCAGCTCGCTGAGCGTCCAGTTCACAACATCGCCAAGCCGGTCGAGATAGACTGATTCCAGGATTTCGATCGTCAGCCGTTTGGGGTGAATGCCGACGCGTTTGATGTCGTGAATGAGGTTCGGGTCCGCCAGACGCCCGGCAGAAACATTGATCGAGACCCTTGGAAGTTCGACCCCGGCGCTATCAATCAGCGCCAGTTTTTTGGGAAGCGTCGCAAAGACGATTTCGTCGATCCGCTTCAAGATTCCCATCTTGTCGGCCGTTTCCAAAAACGCAGCCGGCGGCAAGAGCCCCATTCTCGGATGCGCCCATCTGACAAGCACTTCGGCCGAGGCAATAGACCCGGTCGCAGCGTCAATGAGCGGCTGGAAGAACGGCACGAATTCGCGGTTTTCACAAGCAATCAGGAGATCGGACACAAGGCGCTTGGCGGCAATCGCTTCAGCATGCATCTCTTTTGTGAAGAACGACCATCGGCCCTTGCCGTTGGTTTTGGCGTGGTAAAGGGCCGTGTCTGCATTGCTCACCACCCGCTCCGGAGCATCCATGTTTGCGTTTGCGATCGCAACACCGACACTGGCGCTGCAGAAGGTGGATTTGCCTTCAAACACGAACGGTGCATGCATTTCCTGAACAATGGCATCGGCCAGACTGCTGATGTCCAGTGCGCTCTGCCCAAGCGGACGCAAGACCACAAACTCATCACCGCCGATGCGGGCGACAAAGTCCGTCTCGTTGGTGAGCCTGCGCAGCATCTCGGCCACAGAAAACAGCAACCGGTCGCCGGCATCGTGCCCAAACGTGTCGTTGACCGATTTGAAGCGGTCCAGATCGATGTAAAACACTGCAAAGTCTGATCCGCCGTCTTTC
>CALDSI010000370.1 GCA_937911395.1 uncultured Labrenzia sp. | reverse complement strand
AAAGGACACTGTGGTTGTTGTGCCGCCATGGAGTGCCGATCGGGTTGCTGTTTCGAAGGTGTCGGCATTCATCACGCCGGCTCCGGACATTTGTTCGATATGGCAGTGGGTATCCACGCCGCCAGGCAAGACAATGCGCCCCCGAGCGTCGATTTCCGCGTTTCCTTCGGGTAAGTTGAGGCCGGTTGCTGCAATGCGCCCATTCACAATGGCAATATCGCCTTCGGCGTGCCCTAGTGAATCTCCAAGAACACCATTGCGGATCACTGTGTCGTAAACGGGTGGGGTCATGCATCGCTCCTCTTTGCAAAATCAGAATACGCTTGGTATACCAAAGATGCAAACATGACCTGTAAAAGGCGCTATTTAGGTGTAGGAAACTCATGCCGGTACAGCAGGCAGCAGAGCCAAATTTGACAGAGCATACCTTGGAACGGCTTCGCAAGATGATCCTTTGTGGTGATCTCGCGGCTGGTACGCCTTTGCAAGAGCGCGCCTTTGCGGAGCGCCTCGGTGTGTCGCGGACACCTCTTCGGGAAGCCATAACCCGATTGATCACGGAAGGTCTCGTCACTCGAAGTGCGCGGGGGACGCCGACTGTTTCCCGGATTTCGGTGTCCGAAATCGTTGAGATCTTACACGTGCGCCGCTTGTTGGAATGCGAGGCGGCACGGCAGGCGGCCAGCGTCAACTCGGCCCCCGAGGATTGGTTGAACTTTAAGGCCACGATCGAGAAATTCCTTGTAAATGATCGACCGGATGCCGTCACTCATGCCGATTTTGATTTTGATTTACATATGCATATTGCCAAAACCGCCGGATCCAAACTGCTGGCAGAGATGATCCAGGGCCTGAAACTTAAAACCCGTATATTCGATCAGGGGGAAATCCCGTCGCGTTTTGAGCCTGGTGCCCGTGAGCACCTTGAAATCATAGACGCAATTCTTGCCCGCGACCCGGATGCGGCTGAAGCTGCCATGCGTCGGCATATCGAAAATGCCCGCGAAGCGATCCTGGCACACATTCATAGGCTCTCCTGATTAAATATTAGTCAAACCCATTTTTTAACCCGCGCAAGTCCCTCGCGCGGGTTTTTGCTACATTGACACTTGGAGTTCCATTGGTATACCAATGGTGCTCGAGAGGATTTTTTATGTCGATTACCCTTGAGATGCCGGCCGCGCCGGAGCTTCAAATCACGTTCTTGTATTTCCATGATGTGCCGCGCGCGCAGGAGTTCTATGAGCGTGTGCTGGGCGCAAGGTTTGCCATCGATCAAGGCTGGTCAAAGATTTATCAGCTGGCCGGCGCAGCGCATGTTGGTCTGGTCGATCAATCGCGTGGTGCCAAGCGGGCAAGTGTCGACAAGCCGGTGCAGATCTGCCTCCGGGTTCCCGATGTTGATGCCTGGCATGATTGGGTGCGGGTCCAAAAGGTTGCAGCGTTGACTGAGCCGCGCGACAGCGCCGAGCTCGGGATCCGAGCGTTCGTTTTCGATGATCCGGAAGGCTATCAGATTGAGATTCAGTCCGTCCTCAAAAAGGCGGCTGCATAACCAGAAGGGCGGTCAACGCCTGTCACCCTACCAGAACCCAGAGGGGACAAAGATATGTCTACAGTTAATACAGCGCTTCGGGCGTTGGCAGCGTCCGTGTGTCTAGCGGCTCTTACAGTTGGGGCGGCCTCAGCCGAAAAGAGCCTGACCATTGGCTTGACCTCGGATGCGACCCACATGGATCCGCAAGCCGGGGAGGAGCTGTCTTCCAACATCATGTTTTATCACATCTATGACCCGCTCGTCCGCCGCACGCCGGATCTGACCTTTGAGCCCGGCCTGGCCGAAAGCTGGGAGCTAATTGACGACACGACCTGGCATTTCAAGTTGCGCGACGGCGTCAAGTTCCACGATGGCGACGAGCTGAAGGCCTCTGATGTCGTCTACACGCTCAACCGCCTCAAGGAATCCCTGATGGTCAATCTTGCGGCCAATATCGAGAGCTTTAAAGCGATTGACGATCATACGGTCGAGATCAAGACGCCTGCGCCTTATGCGGCGCTTCCCAATGATCTGGCAGCGATTTTGATCCTGTCCGAAGACCATGTGAACAAGGTCGGCAACGATGGTCTGGAACAGAACCCGATGGGAACCGGGCCTTACAAACTCGTCGATTGGGTCCGCGAGGATAAGGTCGAGCTCGAGGCCTTTGACGATTACTACATGGGTGAGGCTGAGATCGAGAACGTGACGTTCCGCCCGATAACCAACCCGGCGACCCGGACTGCGGCTCTGCTGACCGGTGAAGTCGATATTGTCCAGGACCTCGCCGTCCGTGATGTTGAGCGCGTCAAGGGCGAAGACGGTTTTGAGGTGGTAACGCGTCCCTCTCTCCTGAATCTCGTCCTTGCGCTCGACATGCGGGAAAACAGTCCGACCATTGACGGTGAAAACCCGATGACAGATCGCCGAGTGCGCGAAGCGATGGCTCGTGCAATCGATGTCACCGCCTTGCAACGTGCGATCATGGGCGGCCTGTCCACGCCTTCCGAACAGTATGTTCCATCCAGTCATGTGGGGTTTGTCGATGGCGTGAACTTCCGCGAGATATACCCCTATGACCTTGAAAAGGCTAAGGAATTGATGGCGGAGGCCGGTGTTAATGGATTTACCCTGACACTGGATGCAACCAATAACCGTTATGTCAACGACGCTCAGATCGCTCAGGCACTTGCGGGCATGCTCGCCAAAATCGGTGTCAATGTTGAGCTCAACGTGATGCCGAAGTCCAACTTCTGGGGCTACATCCGTGTTCCAACTGAAAAATCCAGCTTCATCATGTCCGGCTGGGACGTACCTTCCGGAGATGCGGGTTCCATGTACGGCGCGCTTTTCTACAGCCGGGACAAGCGCGAAGGCTATGGTCAGGTCAATCGTGGCAGCTACTCCAATACGGAAGTGGATGCTCTGATCGACAAGGCAGACAGCACGGCCAAGGTTGAAGAGCGGGACGCGCTTCTTCAAGAGGCTACCAAGATCCTCATGCGCGAAATCCCGATGATCCCGGTTCACTACGAACAGGACATTTACGGTGCGCGCGACGGCGTCGAGTTCACTCCGCGCACGGACAAATTCCTGTGGGCCTACGACATGGACGTTGCCCAATAAAACGCAGTTGCGGGGTGCTTGTTGCACCCCGCATCTTCTTGAGGGGAATTGGGGAGGTCCGCCAACGTGCTGGGCTATATCATCAAGCGGCTCATTCAGATGCTGATAGTGCTCTGGGCCGTGTCTATCATCGTGTTTTTGATGATGAGTTTCACCGGCGATCCGGTGTTCATGGTTGTGCCGATTGACGCGACCGATGCCGAGATCGAACAGGCCCGCCGCATTCTCGGGCTCGATCGATCGCTGCCGGAACAGTATCTTATTTTTGTGCAGAACATGCTGCAGGGAGACTTCGGCCGCTCTTACGTCTTTCGCGAACCGGCTCTCGACCTGATCCTGGAACGCTTACCCGCGACCCTCGAATTGGTCCTCGTTGCCATGGCGATGTCAGCGCTTGTCGCCATCCCGCTTGGGGTTTACGCTGGGGCAAATCCGGGCCGGTTTTCTAGCCGGTCAATCATGTCTGGGTCGCTGCTCGGTATTTCCTTGCCGAGCTTCTGGGTCGGCATGATGCTGATTTTCCTGTTTGCGGTGAAATGGCGGATTTTCCCATCTTCCGGGCGCGGGGACACTGAAGCGTTCCTTGGTGTGCAATGGTCCATTCTGACTGCCGATGGGTGGAGCCATGTGATCTTGCCGTCTCTGACGCTGTCTCTTGCGACAATGGCCATGCTGTTGCGCATCACTCGCGCCGGCATGATGGAAGTGACCCGTCAGGACTACATGAAATTCGCAAGGGCCAAGGGTGTCTCCCGGCGTGGTGTTCTCTATGGGCACGGTCTGCGCAATGCCTTGATCCCGGTGGTGACGATATTCGGGATTCAGCTGGGCGATCTGATTGCCTTTGCCACCATCACGGAGACCATTTTTGCCTGGCCGGGTCTCGGCAAACTCCTGATCGATTCCATCTACCGTGCGGATCGCCCGGTAATCGTTGTCTACCTGATGCTGGTGGCGGTGATCTTCGTGGTGATCAATCTCATTGTCGACATCGTCTACACGCTGATCGACCCGCGCATCACGGTGAAATGACATGATGACCGCGTTTTTCTCTTCCGAGTTTTTTGCAAATTACCGTCGCAACGCATCGGCGATCGCTGGAAGCCTGATCCTTGTCTGCTTCTTTGTCATCGTTCTGTTTGGGCCTTTTCTGGTGGCGCAGGACCCTTATGATATCGCAGCTCTGGATCTTATGGACAGTTACAAACCCCCGGCCTGGCTGCCGGGTGGAGATCCGCGTTTCCCGCTCGGCACGGATGGTCAGGGAAGGGACGTTCTGGCGGCTATCTTCTATGGCACACGCATCTCCGTGATGATTGGTGTCACCGCAATGGTGTGTTCCTTGATGCTCGGGACGTTGGTTGGACTGTTGGCCGGCTATTTCGGCGGACGCGTGGATGCATTCATGATGCGGGTGGCCGACATACAGCTGTCTTTTCCGTCCATGTTGATCGCATTGTTTCTGATGTCCGCATTCGGCACGGGCATCGATAAGGTTTTGATCGCTTTGACGGCGGTTGGCTGGGTGGTCTATGCGCGAACTGTTCGCGGTCAAACACTATCCGAGGTCGGACGGGAGTACGTTCAGGCCGCACGGGTCTCAGGGCTGCGGGAGGGCAAGATCATTGGCCGGCACATTCTCCCGAACGTGACGACGCCCTTGATTGTTGTTGCCACCGTTCAGGTCGGCACATTCATCCTGATTGAAGCGAGCCTGTCGTTTCTGGGCGTCGGCGTACCCATTACACAGCCGTCCCTCGGTCTTCTGATCAAGAACGGTTTTGATGTGCTGTTTTCCGGGCTCTGGTGGGTTTCCGTGTTCCCCGGCCTGTTCATCATGGCTCTGGTGTTCGGCATCACCCTCTTCGGCGACTTTCTGCGTGACGAACTCAATCCGAGGCTGAAGTGATGGAACATACGCAAGAACCACTTCTCAGGGTCGCGGATCTGCGGACGCACTTCCACACCTTTGCCGGAACGGTAAAGGCCGTTGACGGCGTTTCGTTCCAGATCGGCAAGGGCGAAATCATGGGTCTCGTTGGTGAGTCTGGTGGCGGCAAATCCGTGGTCGGGTTTTCCATACTTGGTCTTATTGATCCGCCTGGCCGGATCGAAAGCGGGCAGATCGCGTTTGACGGTGAAAATCTGGCGGGCGCTTCTGAAGACCGGCTGCGTCAGATCCGGGGCAAGGAGATCGCCATGATCTTCCAGGATCCGATGACGTCGCTCAATCCGCTGCACACCATCGGCCGGCAGATGGATGAAATGTTGCGCCTTCATACGAACCTGGACAAAGCCGCGCGCCGCAAGCGGTGCATTCAGATGCTCGAAGATGTGGGGATCAGTCAGGCAGCAGATCGCCTGTCGTCCT
>CALDSI010000369.1 GCA_937911395.1 uncultured Labrenzia sp. | reverse complement strand
CCTGTCATCAAACATATTCCGGGGCATGGCCGCGCCAAGGTGGACAGTCATCTTGAACTGCCACGTGTTACCGATGACAAAAACGCATTGGAAGCTGTGGATTTCCTGCCATTCAAGGCGCTTGCAGACATCTCTTTGGGTATGACCGCGCACTTGCTTTATGAGAGCATAGACCCCGAAAATCCGGGGACGCAGAGCAGTGCGGTCATAAATGGGATTATCCGCGATGAAATCGGCTTCAATGGCTGTCTGATGAGTGATGATATCTCGATGAAAGCGCTTGGCGGTGATGTGTCGAGCCGGTCCAAAAAAATCTGGGATGCCGGATGCGATGTCGTGCTCCACTGCAATGGCGATATGATGGAAATGCAGGCCGTTGCGGATGCCGCGCCGGACCTTGCTGGGCGTTCGCTGGAGCGCTGCAACACGGCTTTGGCTGGGTATAAACCGTTGGAGAAAGGCTTTGATGCAGACAAGGCCTGGGCGGAGTTTCAATCCTTAACTGGCTGGGCAGGAGTGTAACGAGACACCAAATGGCTGAGCAGGACACACAACCGGTAACCGCGCCAGACAAGTCATTTGACCTTCTGAGCGCGGTGCACACAAGCGAGGAACGGGCGACGTCCGATCCGCAGTTGGTTGTGGACGTCGACGGTTTTGAGGGGCCGCTTGATCTGCTTCTCGGTCTTGCGCGCACGCAAAAGGTGGATCTCGCCAAGATCTCGATCCTGGCTTTGGTTGAGCAGTATCTTGAGTTTGTGACCGAAGCCCGGCGGATGCGTCTTGAACTCGCTGCGGACTACCTGGTGATGGCCGCGTGGCTGGCCTATTTGAAATCGCGCCTTTTGCTTCCCGAACAAAAGGATGAGGACGAGCCAACCGGGGAAGAACTGGCTGCAGCGCTTGCCTTTCGGTTGCGCCGCCTTGAGGCCATGCGGGAGGTTTCTGAAAAACTGCTGGCCCGCAACCGGGCAGGGCGAGATGTATTTTTCCGGGGTGAACCTGAGACCATGTCCGTCGTCCAAAAAAGCATCTGGGATGGCTCTGTCTACGACCTCCTGTCGGCCTATGCCACGCAACGCCAGCGCCAGTCGGTTACATCTGTCCGGGTTTTGCGCAGAACAGTCTGGTCACTCCAGGAAGCGCGGGAGCTGCTGAGCAAGCTTGTCGGCCGGGTCAGTGAATGGACCCCTTTGAATGCCTATCTTCGCGATTACCTTTATGACAACAAGGATTGGGCGACGGTCGTGGCAAGCAGCTTTTCCGCCAGCCTGGAAATGGTTAGAGAAGGACAGGTCGAAATCCGCCAGGGAGAGCCGTTTTCACCAGTCTATATTCGCGCCCTAGAACAGGAACCGGACCAAGATGTCTGATCTGGAACAGCTTCATTTGGAGGGCGGTGCGGATTTGGGCGCGGCACCCCAAATAGCCTCTGAGGATTTGGCTGGCCTCCGGATGGTCGAAGCACTCTTGTTTGCCTCGTCCGAACCATTGTCGCTTGAAGAGCTGACACTCCGTTTGCCGGAGGGAACCGATGTCCTTGGTCTGCTGGAAGCGCTGCAGGAGATGTATGCGCCGCGTGGTGTCAATGTGGTGCGGCTTGCGGGCAAGTGGTGTTTCCGGACAGCGGAAGATCTCAGTTACTTGATGCCCCGGAACGTTGAGGAACAACGCAAACTGTCGCGCGCAGCGCTTGAGACCCTGGCCATCATCGCGTATCACCAACCGGTAACACGGGCTGAAATTGAAGAAATCCGCGGCGTATCGACATCAAAAGGAACGCTGGATGTCCTTTTGGAAACAACCTGGATCCGGATGCGCGGCCGGAGGCGCACACCTGGGCGTCCAGTAACTTATGGAACAACAGAGCAGTTTCTGATCCATTTCGGTTTGGAAAACGTCAAGGATCTGCCGGGTCTGGAAGAGTTGAAAGGGGCAGGGTTGCTTGACAGCGCAATCCCGGCTTCCTTCCTGGTACCTACACCAAGTGACGATGATGCCTTGACCGAAGACGAAGATCCTTTAGAGGACGGCACATTGTTCGATGAAGAAACGGATGAGACCGCCGGTAGCTAATGTTCAAATCCAACGAATCCAACTGGAATGGCGGTCCGAAAACATGGGGTGAACGCGGGTCAGCGAGCGCCACAATTGCGGCAGGCCTGGTCTTCGAAAACATTTCTCATGACTATGAAGGTGTGCCGTCCGTCCGCAACTTGAGCCTCTCGATTGCTCCGGGCGAGATCCTATGCCTGCTTGGCCATTCCGGATGTGGCAAGACCACATTGATGCGCATTGCAGCCGGGATTGAACGGCAAAGCGCGGGCCGGGTCCTGATCAACGGCAAGGAAATCGCCGGACCGCAGACATTTGTCCCGCCCGAACGGCGCGGTATCGGACTGATGTTTCAGGACTATGCTCTTTTTCCGCATATGACGATCCTGGACAACGTGGTGTTCGGCATCAAGAAACTCGGCAAGGAAGCGGCGAGCGCAGCCGCAGTGATGGCCTTGCGCCGGGTTGGCCTGGCAGACTACGCCGAAGACTATCCGCATGCCTTGTCTGGGGGGGAACAGCAACGGGTTGCACTTGCTCGGGCCCTGGTGCCGCGGCCGGGCATTCTTTTGATGGATGAGCCGTTTTCCGGTCTCGACAAACGCCTGCGCGACAGCGTGCGCGATGAGACGTTGGCAGTAATCCGCGAGACACGCGCCACATGCATCATCGTGACCCACGACCCGGAAGAAGCCATGCGCATGGGCGATCAAATCGCGTTGATGCGGCGCGGGGAGCTCGTTCAGCATGGAACCGCTGCCGAACTCTACAACAACCCTGCCGACTTGTTCGCCGCCCGGTTCTTTTCCGAACTCAATCAAATTGAGGGCAAGGTCACATCGTCCGGTGTGGAAACACCGCTCGGCATTGTCGCCTCAAACGGGATGAACCAGGGTTTTGCCGATGTCTGCATTCGTCCGCAAGGCATTCTTCTTAGCCATGCTGGTTTGTGCGGTGTGACAGGGCGGATCCAGTCCAAGCGATTCGTGGGAGAAGTCGATTTGCTGACGATTATTGTTGATGGTCTCGATCAACCATTGCAGGCGCGCGTGCGGGCAGGGTGCGAATGGGAGCAGGGCATGGACGTTGGCGTGACCACTGATCCTAAGGATGTCCTTGTCTTTCCGAGGTCGTGACCCCAAATCAGTTAAGAATAATTCTCCGGCTTATCCTTCTGTCTAGGAGTACAGAAACAATCCGGCATGTATTGTTGCAGGCAAGGAGCCAGTTTTGTACAAGGGCTCCAAGGGCGAGGAAGCCGGTTATCAGGAGTTTGGCGTATGGGTATTAGTATCTGGCAGATTTTGATCATCGCAGTCGTGGTGGTTTTGCTGTTCGGACGTGGCAAGATTTCCGAGTTGATGGGCGATGTCGCCAAGGGAATCAAAAGCTTCAAAAAGGGAATGGCTGAAGACGATACCGCCGATGCTCCCAAAACCATCGATCATGAGAGTGGTGAGACAGTGAAGTCCACCAAGGCGGAAGATCAGACCAAAGCGAGCTGATCTTTATCTGCGTCGCGTCTCCTTAAGGGGCGAAAGTACCTATGTTCGATATTGGTTGGACGGAGCTCTTGGTGATCGCTTGTATCGCGATCATCGTCGTAGGGCCGAAAGACTTGCCGCGCATGTTGCGCACTCTTGGCCAGACAATGGGCAAGATGCGCCGGATGTCGCGCGAATTTCAGTCGACGTTCAATGAAGCTCTGCGCGAAGCGGAGCAACAGGCCGATATCGCCGACATGAAGAAACAGGTCGAGGAAGCTGCAAACTTCGATCCACTCGGTGATTTGAAGAAGTCGATCGAAGAGGATGCGGCCAAGAAGACCCCTCCGGCAAAACCAGCGGCAAAAGCGGACACAGACCCGAAGCCTGAGAGCAAACCGGCTGAAACGCCGGCAGCTTCGGCGTCGACACCCGCTGCGCCGGAGGATGCGCCGGTGACGGAAGAAGCCAAGGCATGAGCCAGGAAGATATCGACGCCTCAAAGGCGCCCTTGATCGAGCATTTGATCGAACTGCGCCAGCGGTTGATGTGGTCCATCGCGGCCATTCTGGCGATGTTTGTGATCTGCTTCTATTTCGCCACCGACATTTACAACATCCTGACTGTCCCGTACCTGCGGGCCGCGCCGGACCCGGACGCCGTAAAGATGATCTTCACGGCGCCGCAGGAGTGGTTCTTCACGCAGCTGAAACTTGCGCTTTTCGGAGCCTTGTTTCTGGCCTTTCCGGTGATCGCCAGCCAGGTCTATATGTTTGTGGCTCCCGGCCTTTACAAACATGAGCGTGGCGCTTTCCTGCCGTTCCTGGTTGCAACACCCATTCTGTTCCTGATTGGTGCGTGTCTGGTTTATTTCCTCGTCATGCCGATGGCGATGGGCTTCTTCTTGTCTATGGAACAGTCTGGCGGGTCGGGCCAGGTGGCGATCGAACACCTTGCGAAGGTAAGTGAATATCTCGGTCTGATCATGATCCTGATTTTCGCTTTCGGTCTCGTGTTCCAGTTGCCGGTGATCCTGACGCTTTTGGGCCGGGCAGGCATGGTGACGGCTGAAGGTCTCAAGCAGAAACGAAAATACGCGATCGTTGGTGCCTTTGCGGCTGCGGCTATTTTGACACCACCGGACCCGATCTCGCAGATCGGTCTTGCACTGCCAACGTTGCTTCTCTACGAAGTCTCCATTCTGTCCGTCCGGATGGTGGAGAAAAAGCGCGCGGAACGTGAGGCCGAGCGTGAAGCTGAGGATGCTGCGGCATAAATCTAAAGCTTAGTCTTCCTCCCGCGGCGGCCAGTCCTTAGACAAAGACCGCCGTTCGGGAAGCGAAGATGTTTGATATCAAATGGATCCGGGAAAACGCAGATGCCTTCGACAAGGCTTTGGCAAAGCGGGGCTATGAGCCTTCTGCTGCCAATTTGATTGCCTTGGACGATTCCCGTCGCTCCCACATCACCAAGCTGCAGGAAGCCCAGGAACGGCGCAACACGGCCTCAAAAGAAATCGGCAAGGCCAAAGGCTCAGGCGATGACGCACGGGCTCAAGAGCTGATCGACGAAGTCGCTCAGATCAAGGCCTTCATCCAGACTGGCGAGGAAGAAGAACGCAAGCTGATCGCAGCTCTCGAAGAGGCGATGGCCGTCATTCCGAACCTTCCGCATGATGATGTTCCGGAAGGCGCGGATGAAGCCGGCAACGTGCTTTACAAGACGCATGGTGAAAAACCTACGTTCACCTTCAATGAAGCGCCGAAGGAGCATTACGAACTGGGTGAAGAGCTCGGTGGGATGGACTTCTCCACCGCTGCCAAGCTGTCCGGCTCGCGTTTTGTT
>CALDSI010000368.1 GCA_937911395.1 uncultured Labrenzia sp. | reverse complement strand
GCGACAAGGACAGCGCGCTGTTCATTTCGCAATCCGGAGAGACAGCCGATACGCTCGCCTCGCTCCGTTATTGCAAGGAGCAGGGCGCAGCCATCGGCGCTGTGGTCAATGTACCGGAAAGCACGATTGCCCGCGAAGCAGATGTCGTGTTCCAGACGATTGCCGGCCCTGAAATCGGCGTAGCCTCGACCAAAGCCTTTACCTGTCAGCTGGCTGTTTTGGCCGCACTTGCCCTGCAGGCCGGACGGGAACGCGGTGTGTTGTCTGCAGAAGACGAGAAAAGGCTTGTGGCGGAACTCACCGAAGTTCCAAGCCTTGCTCTGAAGGCGCTAGCCAGCGAACAGGCGATCGAAAAACTGTCGCAACCGCTGTCCCAGGCGACGAACGCGCTTTATCTCGGCCGGTCAACCAGCTTCCCGCTCGCGCTCGAGGGCGCGCTGAAGCTGAAGGAACTCTCCTACATTCATGCAGAAGGCTATGCGGCCGGTGAACTCAAGCATGGCCCCATCGCGTTGATCGATGAGAACATTCCTGTTTTTGTCATTGCACCTTATGACCGGATATTTGAGAAGACTGTTTCGAACATGCAGGAAGTCGCCGCCCGCGGCGGCCGCATTATTCTCATTACCGACGACAAGGGCGCTTCAGAAAGCGGAAACGCGGCGCAGGATACGGTCATCTTGCCGGAAATGTCGGATATCGTTGCACCGATCATCTACGCACTGCCGGTTCAGATGATTGCTTATCATACGGCTGTTTTCATGGGCACTGATGTCGATCAGCCGCGCAATCTTGCCAAGTCGGTCACGGTCGAATGACCATGCCAGATGCGGATAAGTCAGTCATCGTTCTGTTTGAGGAACAGCACCGCCAGGATGTCATCGCGCTTTGGAAGAATTGCGGTCTGGTGCGCGCCTGGAATGATCCGGACAAGGACATTGATCGGTGTCTCAGTGTGGGCGCCAGCCGTTTGTTTGTGTTGATCAAGGACCAGACAGTCATTGGCTCGGTGATGACCGGTTACGATGGCCATCGTGGCGCGGTTTATTATTTGAGTGTCGATCCTGCGCACCAAGGCGGCGGATATGGACGCAAACTCATGCAGCAGTGCGAAGAATATCTGACCGCCCTTGGCTGCCCAAAGATTAACTTGTTCGTACGCAAGGACAATGAAGCCGTGCACAGGTTCTATGGGGACATGGATTATGCGCTTGAAACTTCAGCAGCCTTCGGAAAACGTCTGATCCCGGACGACTGATGGACACCCAAGGGCTCGTCATCAGCACTACAACGGGTCGGCGCCCTGGTCCTTTGGTGTGGGGCCGGACGGACGGGACACAACATAGACAGCGCATCCGATCATCCCGACCGCGACCACAGTGGCTAGCCAAAGCTGTGGTGCGGTGCCCCAATAAAAAAAGGCATATCCGAAGCACATTCCGGCAATAGCAAAAAACTTTGCATTCAATGGGATGGCGCCGTGTTCGCGCCAGGAGATGACCGGCGGCCCGAAAATAGGGTGATCGAGTATCTTTCTCTCAAGCCGGGGAGAAGACCGTGCAAAACAAGCCGCTGCAAGAATAAAGAAAATCGTGCTTGGCAGAAGCGGGAGAAACGCGCCAACGATACCCACCGCGACGCAAGCCAGTCCGAGTATGATGAACGTGGTGCGGTGCAATCGTGCCTCCGATTCCGGCAGAAACTGCGGTCAAAGCCGAAAATTAATTCAAGCGCAGGATACCGCGCTGCGATAAAGATACTTATCTAGCTGGTGGCTGGATGCAAAATGGAAACTTACAAACGATGTTCAGGTTCCGCTCATGAGCAAGCACAAACATAATGCAGATGATGAGCATTTGGTAGCCCACCGCCCCAATGCTGCAACCCGTGTCCGGAACTATTTTCTCACAGGTCTCGTGATTACCGGTCCCATCGGCATCACGTTGTGGCTGACCTGGACATTCATCAAGTGGGTCGATAGTTGGGTTAAACCCTTTGTCCCGCGGGTCTACAATCCCGAGACCTATCTGCCATTCTCGATACCTGGTTTCGGTCTGATCGTTGCAGTGGTCGTGTTGACGATCGTGGGGTTCCTGGCAGCCAATTTCCTTGGCCGCAGTTTGATTTCTTTCGGCGAACGCCTCGTCGATAGAATGCCACTTGTTCGTAATATTTACAGTGGCTTAAAGCAGATATTTCAGACAGTGCTTGATCAACGGGGGACGAGTTTCAACAAGGCTGCCTTGATCGAATATCCGCGGAAGGGCCTGTGGGCGATCGTGTTCATCTCCACGGATACCAAGGGGGAAGTCTCCTCGCAGCTGAAGAACATGGCTGATACCGTGTCTGTATTCCTGCCCACAACGCCGAACCCGACATCAGGTTTTTTGTTGTTTGTTCCAAAAGCAGACGTCATCGAACTGAACATGAGCGTTGAAGATGCGGCCAAGCTGGTCATTTCGGCCGGGCTTGTGAGCCCGGATTATCCCGAATATGTGGAAGATCTGGTGGTCGATCCGAAACAGGCGGAGCGCCTGAAAAGGGTCGAGAAAGTCTAGGAAACCAGCCTTTGCGACTGGTTTGGAACAGACACCGGCAAACACCACGAGCTTTCCAAGAGGCATGCCATTCGGCTAGGGTGAGACCCCGACTTTTGTTCCTCCCGGACAGTTATCTATGCCCTTTGTTGATGACCTGATTGCCTTTTCTGCGCAACCTTCTGCCGACCTGCCTGTATCGGCAGTACAGTTGGCCAAGCTCTCCTTGCTGGATTGGCTTGTCTGCGGCAGGGCCGGGGTGGAAGAACCGGTTGCGCAAAAACTACGCGCGTTTGGTGTCAGTGAAGGGGGCTTTCAAACCGCTTCAACATTTGGCGGTTCCAAGATGGCACCAAGAATGGCCGCCCTTTTCAATGGTGCTGTCAGCCACGCGCTGGATTATGACGACACCCATTTTTCCCATGTTGGGCACCTTTCGGTCGGCGTCTATCCTGCTGCGCTTGCCGTCGCCGAGGACGTTGGTGCCAACGCATCGGACTTGCTGGCAGCTTTTGTTATCGGTGCGGAGGCCGCGATCCGCATTGGCACGGTTCTTGGAGCTTCACACTACAATCTTGGTTTCCATCAAACAGCGACGGCTGGCGCATTTGGAGCTACGGTCGCAGCTGGCCGGCTCCATGGTCTGTCGTCAGAGCAGATGCGGGCGGCGATTGGGCTCTGCGCAACACGGGCATCTGGGCTGAAGTCGCAATTCGGCACGATGGGCAAGCCCTATAATGCGGGTATCGCCGCGTCCAACGGTGTGGAGTGTGCACAATTGGCGGCGCTCGGCCTGACGTCTTGCGATGACGGATTGATGGGACCGCAAGGATTTGCGGAAACGCATAATCCCGCAACCCTTCCAAGCAAGGCGCTTTGGAATCAAGGATCTGGAAATCGCCTTCTGCTTGAAGGCAACAAATACAAGCTTCACGCCTGTTGTCACGGCCTGCATGCCATGATCGAAGGGCTGTTGTTGGCAAAGGACGCTGGCGTAACCTTTGACGATGTTGAGGAAATTACATTAAGAACCAATCCGCGGTGGCTGAAGGTTTGTGACATCAAACAGCCGCGCACAGGCCTTGAGGTCAAGTTCAGCTATGCCTGGCTCGCCGGCATGACCTTGCGAGGCGTTGTGACGGGCGCACCGGACACTTACACGGACGCCTTAGCGGAAGATCCGGGATTGGAAGCATTTGCAGAAAACGTGACTGTGGTTGGCGATGATACACTAACCGACCTGCAGGCTGCTGGCGTTCTGACGCTCAAAAGCGGGAAGACGCGCCTAGTGTCCTTTGATCTTGCAGCGCCACTGCCAATTGAAACCCTGCAAGGCAAACTAAGGTCCAAGGCGCAGGCTTGCCTCGGTCAAGAAGGCGCTGACATCTGGTCAATCCTGGACCAGTTGGACCAGATGAATGCGCGTGAGATAGGAAGGCTTGTCTCCAGCTAACCCGCCCGCAGCAATTGGATCGCGGCATCGCGGCCGAAGAGGTAGAGCAGGCAGCGCAGCGCCTCGCCGCGCTTTGATTTCAGGTCCGGATCCGTTTCAAGAATGAGCCGCGCATCGTCGCGGGCAACTTCCATCAAATCGGCATGTTCATGCGCCCGGGCAATCCGGAACCCCGGTGTCCCGGATTGGCGGGTGCCGAGAATTTCGCCGCCGCCACGCAGACGCAGATCTTCTTCCGCGATCAGAAAGCCATCGTTGGTCTCGCGCATAATGTTGAGACGAGCACCAGCAGTTTCCCCAAGCGGGCCCTTGTAAAGCAGCACACAAGACGAGGGCTTATCGCCGCGACCGACCCGGCCGCGCAGCTGGTGGAGCTGGGCGAGACCAAAACGCTCTGCATGTTCGATGACGATAATCGTAGCATCTGGAACATCAACGCCGACCTCGATCACGGTGGTGGCGACGAGAACCCGGGTGCGGCCGGATTTGAAATCGTCCATCGCCGCGTCTTTTTCGTCCGCGCTCATCCGTCCATGCACCAGCGAGACCCGTTGGCCAAGCGCTTGTTCCAAGACCCGGTGGCGGTCTTCCACGGCCGCTAGATCGATTTTTTCTGATTCCTCAACCAGCGGACAAACCCAATAGACCTTTTGCCCCTCCCGGGTCGCAGCGCCCACGCGTCCGATGATCTCATCGAGCCGGTCCAGCGATACGGACACGGTCTTAATGGGCTTTCGCCCGGCTGGCTTGCCGAGGAGTTTGGAGACATCCATGTCGCCGAAGCACGTCAGAACGAGTGTGCGCGGGATTGGGGTGGCTGTCATGACGAGTACATCGACGCAGCGCCCCTTGGAGGAAAGGGCCAGACGCTGGTGCACGCCGAACCGGTGCTGTTCGTCGACGACGACCATCCCTAGGTCCTTAAACGTCACCGATCCCTGGAACAACGCGTGTGTGCCAACAACAAGATCGATCTCGCCCGCATCCAGCTTTTCCTGAAGCAGACGGCGTTCTTTCTGTGTGTCCTTGCCGGTCATCAGCGCCAGCCGGATGCCAGCTTGCTCGCAAATTGGTGCCATGGACGCAAAATGCTGACGGGCCAGGATTTCTGTCGGGGCCATCAGGCCGCCCTGGGCTCCGGTTTGAATAACCTGGGCCAAGGTTGCCAGTGCAACAACTGTTTTTCCCGCACCGACATCACCCTGTAAAAGACGGAGCATGCGGGTGGGTTTGGAGAGATCCGCATTGATCTCCTTAATCGCGTCTTTTTGGCTATCAGTCAGTTCAAAGGGCAAGGCGTCGATGACGGCTGCCTGCAATTTCCCATCGGGCTTGCGTTCTATGCCCCCGAGCGTGCGCATATTGGCCCGCACCAGCGCAAGCGCGAGCTGACTGGCGAGCAGTTCGTCATAGGCAACCCGCTGCATGTAGGGTGATTGTGGCTCGACATCCTGCCGTTCTCTTGGGGCATGCAGGGTCTTCAGCGCTTCGGCGAAATCCGGCCAGCCGGTTTGGTGGAGATACGGCTCATTCAGCCACTCCGGTAAATGCGGGATTTTTTCGCAAGCCGCCTTCATGGCTTTTTGTAGGGTCTTGGATGCAAGGCCAGCCGTCAGGGGATAGATCGGCTCGATCGGCGGCATCTGGTCGGCTTCTTCCGGAGAGACTGAGTAATCCGGATGCACCATCTGAGGGCGGTCATTGAACCACTCCACCTTGCCGGAAACGATCCGGCGTTCGCCTTCCGGAAAGGTTTTTTGAAGCCAGTCCTGACGGGAATGGAAGAAGACGAAGGTGATCTGGCCTGTCTCGTCATAAGCGGAAATGCGGTAGGGCGCCTTGGAGTGCCGCGGCGGAGCTGAATGCCGCCCGATGGTGACATCCAGCGTGACGATGTCGCCGTTTTCCGAATAAGCGATTCCGGGTTTATGACGCCGGTCGATCAGGCTGTGCGGAATGTGAAACAACAAATCGGCAACGGTCGCCTCCCGGTCCGGCTGACCGCCGACCAGGCCTGCGACCAATTTGGCAATCTTCGGACCGATCCCGGGCAGCGTGGAGACGGGAGCAAACAGCGGATCAAGGACCGGGGGACGCATGGAAGGTGTCGTACCTTTATCAGACGGCGGCGAAGCGGGCGGGATCTGTTCTGCCATGAAGATTGGCCTCAGCGCAACAATTGGAACATTCTGTGAACTTGACCGCTGACATCCCACAAGTTGGGCGCTATATAGTCGCCAGTTTTCATTCGATCCGGTAAGGTGATAGGCCATGCGTCTGTCTTTTCTTCTGGTTCCAGATCCGAAGGTTCTCCATGTCCGATTATCCTAGTGCGACCAATGACAATGAAACCGGCAGCCGGGATGCGCGGCGCAAGAGGATCCTGTTTCGTTGCTGGCACCGGGGCATGAAGGAAATGGATCTGCTGCTCGGCGGGTTTGCGAACGCCAAGATTGATGACCTCAATGAAGACGAGCTGCGTGAACTGGAGCATCTTCTGACCGCGCACGATCAGGATCTTTATGCCTGGATAACGGGCCGCAAGCCGTTGCCGGCAGAATGGGACGGCCCGCTTTACCGCCGGATCATTGCCTATCATGAAGCCGCTGGACCGGCCGGCTTTGTAAAATAAGAATAAAAGGACGGTTTTCGTGTTCGACAGCCTGTTGAAGGACCAGGCCAATGTGACATTGGCTGGCGTGCCCGATGGTGCGGAAAGCTATGCGCTTGCGCGCTTGCTTGCAGAAACACCCGCCCAAGGACTGGCGCTGGTTTTTGTTGCCCGGGACGCGACACGTATGGCGATGATCAGCGAGGCGCTCGGGTACTTTGATGCCGCGGCCGAGATCATACAACTGCCGGCCTGGGACTGTTTGCCCTATGACCGTGTCTCACCCAATCCGGGGATCAGTGCCCGCCGTCTTCTGGCGCTTGGGCAGCTCGCGCGTGGCATTGACGAGGGGCGCAAGGTTCTCCTGGTCACCACGTTGAATGCTGCCGTTCAGCGGATCCCGGAACGGGCGTTCATGGCCGAGCAGACCTTGTCCATGGCACCGGGCAATCAGGTCGATATGGCCGCCATCTCCAAATGGCTGGAGATGAACGGATTCTCACGCACCCCAACCGTGCGCGAAACCGGTGAATACGCGGTGCGTGGCGGTATTGTCGATCTGTTTGCGCCCGGCGAAGAAGAGCCGGTCCGGCTTGATTTCTTTGGCGACACACTCGAATCAATCCGCTCTTTCAATCCGGAAACACAGCGGACCTCGAAACAGCTGAAACGCCTCGATCTCGTCCCGATGAGCGAGGTGGTGCTTTCTGAGGAAAGCATCTCCCGGTTCCGCCGCTCCTATTTGGCAAGCTTTGGCGCGGCAAGCCGGGACGATGTGCTCTACCAGTCGATCAGCGACGGACGCCGGTATGCGGGCATGGAACACTGGTTGCCGTTGTTCCATCAAAAGCTCGAAACGCTCTTTGACTTCATTGGCGACACTCCGGTCGTGCTGGATGCCAGCAGTTCGGATGCAGTTCGTGAGCGGCTGGATCAGATTGGCGAACACTACAAGGCCCGCGAGGAAGCCCGTGAAATGGGATCAAGTGCCGGCACAGTGCCTTACATGCCCGTGCCGCCCGAAAAGCTGTATTTCAAACAGGATGAGTGGACGGCAGCGCTTGCCGACCGGGCGACTGCCACACTCGATCCGTTCACGCCGCCGCCGGGCAGCGGCAAGACGGTGATCGAACTTGGCGGCCGCCAGGGGCGCAGCTTTGCGGCAGAGCGGACGGCCGGTGACGTCAATATTTTTGACGCTCTGACGACCCATGTCCGAGAGCTTCAAAAAAGTGGCAAGCGCACTGTCATCGCCTGCTGGTCGGACGGGTCTCGGGACCGTCTCGGCCAAATCCTCGGTGATCACGGTCTCGGCGCGGTTCAAAATGTCGAGACGCTGGAGGAAACGGAAAAGCTCCCGGCCAAGACGTCCGCGCTGTGTGTCCTCGGGATCGAGCATGGATTCGAGCTCTCCGATATCGCATTTATCGGAGAGCAGGACATTCTGGGCGACCGGCTTGTGCGCAAGTCCCGCCGCAAATCCAAGGGCGCCAATGTCATCACCGAGGCGACCGGATTGTCGGAAGGTGATCTGGTGGTTCATGTGGAGCACGGCATCGGACGGTTCATCGGCCTGAAAACGGTCGAAGCCATCGGTGCGCCGCATGACTGCCTTGAACTGCAATATGCAGGCGGCGACAAGCTCTATCTGCCGGTTGAAAATATTGAGCTTCTGTCCCGCTATGGATCGGAAGACCAGGAAGCGCAGCTCGACAAGCTGGGCGGTGGGGCCTGGCAGGCGCGCAAGGCCAAACTCAAGAAACGCATCCTGGAGATTGCCGACGGGTTGATCAAGACCGCGGCGGAGCGGGCGCTCAAGACAGCACCCGTGGTGGAGACACCGGAGGGTGTCTACGACGAGTTCGCCACGAAATTCCCGTATGAAGAGACTGACGATCAGCTGAACGCAATTGATTCCGTCTTTGAGGATCTGGCGTCCGGGCGGCCGATGGATCGGCTGGTGTGCGGCGATGTCGGGTTCGGCAAGACCGAAGTTGCGCTGCGCGCTGCCTTTCTGGCCGCCATGTCCGGTCGCCAGGTCGCTGTCGTGGTGCCAACCACATTGCTGGCCCGTCAGCACTTCAAGACATTCTCAGAGCGCTTTCACGGGCTGCCGGTCAATGTGGCCCACGCCTCCCGGCTCGTACCGACGCGCCAGTTGACCCAGACCAAGAAAGGCATAGCCGACGGATCGGTCGATATC
>CALDSI010000367.1 GCA_937911395.1 uncultured Labrenzia sp. | reverse complement strand
CTTTACGGAAATGCATGTGGATATCGCGGCAACAAAAAGAATATTCAGCCATGCACTTGCGAACGTATACATGAATACGCCTCTGAAATAGTTGCCAGCATAAACACTTGTAATTGCGCGTCCTATGCGCGCTTCATTAGTTAATGTAAAAACAAACAAATAAATGCAAAGCAAATACAATAAGATAAAGACTATAGTAAAAAATAATCTTTTTCGTGTTTTGATTTCGATTTGATATTGGGCATAAATAGGCACCACCGATATCAAACCTAATGCGATTATGATCGCGTTTTTGAAATGGATGGCAGCGGAAAGATTATAAAACCAAGTATTTGAATTGCCCACTATCAAAGATTTTCCGATGCTTATACGTGGCGTAATCAAGTATTCTGGAAATTCTATGAGTGGAAATGCAGCAAAAGTAGCAAAAATAGCGACAGATAAAACGATCGATACGGCCATCAAGAAAAAGCAGAAAACTGTGACGGCGATGCTCGGGTCGCTAAATCTATAGGAATAATTTCTAACAATATTCATATTTCAAACTGGTGAACGGGCTTGGCGTTTCGTTGGCATGCGGCACAAGCATCTCAAACTGATAGTGTTTAATTGGTGTAAAAATTGCTGGCACCTAAGATATTTAGAATGAAAATTGCATCGACCTGACAATCCCAGCTCGTAGGCGCAAGTTATGCAGCTTTCGTCTTTGAGCACTGTTTCCTCTTTCAAAAATATGAGTTCAGGCGGGGCGTTTTTTTGGGCGCTGTACGTAGAATGCCGGTGTCTTTGTGTCCAAGAAACACGCGCCGCCAGGTCTAACCAAGAAAATCGGACACCAAACAGGCGGCAATGGCACCACGTCTCTGTGCTGGCGGCAACTTCCGGCGACAAGGGAGCTATAGTTGGCCCCAATTCGATTGGATTAAGATCTTTCGGGTCAAACAATTGACCGTTATCCGCTGTCCTTAATGGAAAGGGATGTTATGCCCAGTGACACTTCATTGATCCTCTGCCCGGTCAATCTGCGCCATGTGCAGTTGAACGTCACCGCGTATGAAGAAGCCATGGCCATGGCGCGGCGCAGGCAGGCAAAGCTTCTTGTGGCGACCATTGCGCCTGAAATGGAACGGAACCTCAACATTCGGGATTCCGCTTCCTACTGGGAAAAGCAGCTGAAGAATTTCGTTGAGCAGCATCCTGCAGAGGGGATCGAACTAGAGACAGTTGTCCGTCTCGGCGCGGTACACCGGCAGATCGTGAAGCTCGCAGATGAGCGGAAGGTGGATCTTATCGTGATGGAATCAGCCAATCCACGTGTTCAGGATTACTTGCTTGGAACCACCGCAAGCCACGTCGTCGCGCATGCAAAATGCTCGGTCTATGTTGTCCGGGGTTAACGCGTGAACAAGAGGTCCAAGGACGGCCTTAGATAGGGTGGTGAACGCCCCCGCACGGACCGGGGGCGTTCAAACCGGGGCCTAACGCTTGCGGTGCTCGGACCGCAGCGCCAGCCATAGGCAATAGCACATGATCAGGACGACCATCGTGAACGGGATGCCCATGGAGACCGCCGCCCCCTGAAGTGCGTTCAACCCACCGCCCAAAAGAAGAGCTATGGCCACGAGACCTTCGAGTGTGCACCACCAAACGCGCTGCACAACAGGTGCATCCAGCTTGCCGCCGGCTGTGATCGTGTCGATCACCAGGGAACCGGAGTCCGACGAAGTGACGAAGAAGATCACGATGAGAACAAGCGAGATCGGTGCCACGATGCTGTAAAGGGGGAGCTCCTTCAAGAAGCCGAAGAGCGCGCCTTCCGGTGCGTAGCTATCGATGACCGTGGCCCGCACACCTTCTGCACCGCCCGCATTCAGCATGTCGATCGCAGCGCCGCCGAATGTAGACATCCACAGTGCACAGACCGCAGTCGGGGCAATCAGAGCGCACAGGACGAATTCCCTTACTGTCCGGCCGCGGGAAATACGCGCAATGAACATGCCGACGAAGGGCGACCAGGCAATCCACCAGGCCCAGTAAAAGGTTGTCCAGCCGTGGAAGTAACTGGTGTCTTCGCGGCCAAATGGATTGGAGAGTGCGGGAAGTAGGGTCACATAGTCGACCATCACGCTGAAGTATCGCGAGAAGGCGGCGCCGATCCCGGTCACGATGACGACAAAGAGAAACAGGCCGACGGCCATGATCATGTTGATCTCAGACAGCCGCTTCACGCCTGCATCCATGCCGAGCAGCACGGACCCGAGCGCGATCAGTGTGATGCCGACGATGATAAGAACGGTGAGCGTTGGCGATGGCGCGATGCCGAAGACCTCGTTCAAACCGGCCGCCACCTGTTGTGCACCCAGACCGAGTGACGTGGTCAGGCCAAACAACGTCGCGAACACCGCGAGCGTGTCGATGACATGACCCCAGAATCCCCAGACTTTTTCCCCCAACAGCGGGAAAAACGCCGACCGCAAGGTCAGTGGCAGGTTGAGGTTATAGGCGAAGATTGCCAGCGACAGGCCGACGGCCGCGTAGACGGCCCAACCTTCGAGCCCCCAATGGTGAATTGTGCCGACGATGCCGATGTATTCGTTGCCGGGTTGGGTGATGTCAATGCCGAGCGGCCGCGCGCCGCCGTTTTCGGAGAAGTTGTAATAGACAGGCTCCAGTACCCCGAAGAAAAGCAGACCAATACCGATGCCTGCAGCAAACATCATGGCGATCCAGCCCGCATAGGAATAGTCGGGTTTGGCATCCTTGCCGCCAATCCTGACCTTGCCAACCGGCAGTACGATCAGCGCCAGGCAGAAAAGGGTGATCGCGTTGACCGACAGCACCAGGAACCAGTCGAACGTGCTCGTCAGCCAGGGGCGCAGCCAACCAAAGAAAGCTGCGGCAGCCTCCTGATTGGCAAGCGCTGCAATGACAAAGCCCAGGATCAGAATGCCTGAGACGATGAAAACCGGATTGTGGATGTCCAGCCCAAGTGGACGGATGTTGTCTTGTCCCAGCTCGTATTCCGTCTCGAAATCCCAAACCCTTGGGTCTGGATCGAGCATCTTTTTGTGACTTGTGTCTGTCATTGTCTCCCCCTCCAAGCTTATACTATTGGAGTAGACTGGCACGGCAGACAGGTTCTGTCTAACGCAGCGGCAGAAAAGTGATCATTGTCAGCTTCAAAAAGAGGCAGGCGATCAGCAATAAATATTCAAAGGCCCGCCGCGCTCAGAACAAAAAACACAACGTTACTACCACAACATTTGGTCATGTCGCGGGCAGGTACGTGGCGGGTGAGGGGACTCAAGGCTTTGAGACCGCTGGAGCGGGTTAGGGCAATGCTTTTGTGTGTGGGCGCAGGAGGCTTGGTATTAGCGGAGGCCTCCAATTCTTCCTGAGTTGCTTGGGCTCCGTGTGAAGTACGTTGTAATCAGTACTTATAGTTTCTGCTGACTGGAGCCTGGTCTTCCTATAAGTAGTGTGGCCAGTCATAACAAATGATCGGAGGAGCCTGGATTTCGTGTTGGTCGCCTTTTTGGACTGCCGCCGCTTTCGTGTTCTGGCGTTGGTCGGCGATTACAGTCGCGATTGCCTGATTGTTGTTCTTAGCGCAACAGTCCGCAAACCAATGCTTCCGGCCATTACGAAAATCTGCTCAAGTTTTTGAGCATCGATACTTCCGGCCCGAAGCGGACCACCGTTCCTCGTGTCTTGATAGTCTTTATCAAGCTAATTGTGCATTGATTAGATCGGAGCGAGCGACGATTATGAATAGGGCGTGTGACACAATTGACCGGCGGTTCATAACATGCGGTCAGGTTCCCATAAATCCGCTAGAAGAGGTGGGCTGGTATTGGGGGTCATTTTGTTGGGATCAGCACATTGAGTGCGATGTACAGAAACACTTTTGCCATGTTTCTGGCCAGGTGTTGCTGAGCGCAAGAACTCTGCAGGGCATGATCACTTTGCCGGAGTTAGCCCAAAACACGCAGCGATCTCATCTATGCAAACGTCAGTTTCTTTTTCTGAAACCAGGTTTCGCATACCGATACCCCGCAAGGTGGACAGGAACAGGTGAACATCGGGATCGCCTTCTTCACGGCCATAGTAGCCCGCAATCTTGGCATCGAAGGCAGTCATGTGCTCATCCACCAGGGTTTTGAGCTCAGGTTCAAGCTGAGCCTCCAAAATCAGACTTAGGAAGAACCGCATGCGTCCTCTGTTTGAGGAAAGCACATTCAAGCCCTGCTTTAGGGCATCACGCGATTGTTTTTCGCTGGTTTTCTTGTTGGGGGCGTTTTTGACGTGACCCTGCAGAAGGCCTTTGATCAGGTCAATTTTCTTCGGAAAATAATAGGTTAGCAGCGATTGGCGGATGCCGGCTGCTTTTGCGACTTGTGGCTGCGTAAATTTTTTGACGCCATACGTCTGCATGATGTCGAGTGCCGTTTGAAGGATGAGTTCCCTTTTTTGTTCGTCAGCCACCAATCTCTCCCCAACCGTTGAATGCCTCCCAAGGGCCTTGTGCCATAAGTGCATTTCAACTGTGCCGATCATATATACCGATTTTACCGGCTTAGGAATCCTCTGTAATCTAGTGCCCTGAAAAACTCTGTAGATTCTTTAAAGCCGCCCGCCTGGATAATTTTAGATAATCGGTCGAATGCCGGAGCATCCCAGCCATTGGCAATCCGGGCCGACATTTGTTTAACATCTGTTTCTGAGTGCCCAACCTGGTGCGCCCATTCTTTATACTCCGGGGACACGGGCTCAGCCCCCGGAACATATTCAAGATGAATTAGGGGGCTGGCAGGCTTTAGGGTTTGATTGATTGCTCTGAAGAAATGCGTTTTTGCAGAATCGCCTCGAACAAAGTGCGAGACAAGGTTGCAGATTGCAGCGTCTGCTTTTAGTTCCCTGGTAAATGTCTCCATAGGCTGGTTATAAAGGGAGACGCGGTCTTTGAGCGAAAGTTCATTCAGCTTTGTGTCCAGCAGTGAAATCATGTCCTGGGACGGCTCGATTGCAATAAAGCTCCAGCCAGGTTCCGCCTGTGCAAGCGGTATGATCTCTGCCCCGGTTCCGGCCCCGGCAACGAGGACGGTTGCTTTCTCCCCGATCCGAGTTCGAAGCATTGTTAGAGCAAGTTCCGGCATGAGGCCGTATCCTGGAACAAGCTTGGGCATGCGAAAGTCATAAGAGGCCGCATGTTCGCCGCGGAACAGTTGTTTTGTCATTTTTCCCCTCCCGAATTGCTTCTCTAGTGATCGTGGGCCTTGCATCGGAGCCAGAAGATGATCGCAGCAGATAGACACAGTCCAACGCCGGCCGCGGGCACAGCAAGTGAAGAGGCTGAGTTTAGAACTGCACCGGTGATCGGGCCGGTGGCCATGCCAAGTCCCTGAAATATGGCGTTCATGCCGGCCACTCTGGCTTGAACACCGCTGCCGCTTACAAGGCTCATAGCGCCGAGGTTGCCAGGAAACAGCAGTCCAAGACTGATGCCCATGAGGGCCATTGAAATCAGGATTGTTGCAAAGCCTTAAGCCAATCCCAGACAAAGCATTGCAACTCCGCCAAGAAGAGCTGCGCGGATTACAAATTGTCCTGGGCTCCATTTGAGCCGTTTTAGAACGAGCATCTGGACAAAGACCATTGTCAACGAGGTTGCTGTTAAGACCCCGCCGGCGGCCGTGATCGATTGCCCCGGGCCGTAGTTGTAATAATCCTGAAACCGAAGTGCGGTCGTCTGTTGCAAAATACTGAAGAGTGACACGCCAAGGAACGTCACAAGGAAGTTGGGCGCGACCAGTTTCAGGTTCAGGCGAGCCCTTTTCTGATCGCGAAAAACTGGAGCGGACTTTCCTGTTTCGGGAAGCAGAAAGAGAACGGCCATGCCTCCGAGAAGAACAGCCACCGCGGCCAGGCACAACGTGGCAGCTGGCCAATTCCCACCGACTTTCCAAGCAAGCGATGATCCGATGACCGCGCCAAGTCCAAAGGCTGCCCCGAGCAGTCCCATGCCCTGGATGCGTTTTGCCCGGTCCGTCGTGTCGGCAATGTAAGCCTGTGCAGCCGGGATTGTGCCGGCTACAAGACTTGTCTGCGAAACCCGGACCGCGAACAACAAAGCCAGGGCAACAGGAACAGCAAGTGATCCGGCCAAGCGCAGCTGTAGTACACCTGCCATCAGCAAGAGGCAGGCTGACAATGCAAAAAGCCCGATGAGCAGAACCGGTTTCCGTCCCAGTTTTTCAGTGAGCACGCCCCAGACCGGAGCTGCAAGCATTGCAGCCAAAGCTGAAATACTCATGAGAGCTCCGGTTTGAAGGTCCGTGAAGCCCATTTGGCGTCCAA
Source organism: uncultured Labrenzia sp. (assembly GCA_937911395.1). GTDB lineage: Bacteria > Pseudomonadota > Alphaproteobacteria > Rhizobiales > Stappiaceae > Roseibium. The sequence continues at coordinate 2,446 of CALDSI010000367.1, read as the reverse complement.
GCGGTGGCAAGAGGACCAGGACAACAGCCAGACCGGCTGCCTTCAGGGTGAGCCCCGTGAAAAGGCTTAACCGCGCGGTTCGTGAGGACGCTTGCGTTTCTAGAAGAGAAGCCTGCATCTTGCCCACCTAGAACTTTACACGGGCGCCAATGCCGAATGCGCGTCCTTTTCCCGGGACTCCGGCAAATACATTTTGCCCACCGGGATTGGTCCCCGTCAGATAGGCCGACGTTGTGTAGGACTCGTCGAAAAGGTTCTCCACATAGCCATAGATTTCGAGGTCTTTCTTTTGCCAGCCGGCGCGCAGATTGACGAGATTGTACGCCTTGAGTTCGCGGCTGTTGGCCGGATCAATCTGTCTGGACCCCGTGTGGGTATATTCAACGCGCCCGAATAGGTCTCCAGTGAAGAGACCTGCATCGATCTGATGCCGGTATTCTGCAAAAAGCGCAGCCGTGAGGTTCGGCGCATAGGGAACTTCATTGCCTTTGAGAGTTGTGTTTGCCCCACCGGTAATTTCCGCATGCAAGAGGCCTAGGTTGGCTCCTAACTGGAGGTTTTCCATAGGCTCAGCGGCAACGCTCAGCTCAATGCCATAGCTTTCCGTATCTGCGTTTTGAACGTCAAACCGGCCGGATATTGGGTTGAAGGTAAAAAGTTGTTCGTCTGCGGTATCGTTGAAGAAAACCGATCCAGCAAGATGGAGCCATTCGATCCCGGGCTGCCCGCGCAGCCCGGCTTCATACGTCCAGGTGCTGGAGCTTTTATATTCAGTCAGCGGAACGCCCATTGAGGCAAACTGATTGAAGAAGAGATAGCCGCCTGGCTTTTCACCACGTGCGATTGTTCCATAAACCGTCAGCTCCGGCATAACGTCATAACTCACGCCCGCACGGCCGGTAACGAAATTGAATGAGCTGTCGTGCGCTTCGCTGAAAATGGCACCGCTTGGGCGGGCGACATAATTTCCGGAAAAGTCCTGATTTTCATATGTGTAACGGGCGCCGCCGATCAGCCGTAATTTCTCACCGACAGGGATGGTCACTTCACCGAATGCAGCCAGGTTTGTTTTCTTCAAGTCGCCCGTGTAGGCGCCGTTAGCAATAAACTGGCTGGTGATATCCGTTGTGCTTTCAAAGTCTGAATAGAAACCGCTGACGCCTGTGACCCACTGGCCATTGGTCCCGATATCGCCGTTCAGCCGGAATTCTTGACTGAATTGCGTGTTATCTTCATCCATGCGCCGGACGTTCAGGCCAACCGTCTGAAAAGCAGATGCCGGAAACCCGGTCTGTTCGGACATGATAAAGCCGTCCAGAAGATCGGCTTCGAAATCGATCTGGTAGTAGGCGAAGCCGGTGAGTGATGTCAGGGTCGCGTAATCAAGATCATGTTGTATCTCGAGCGAAGAACCAATCGTATCCACGGTCGACTTCGGGACAGGATTGTAGGAGTTTCGAGGAAAACTCGGATCGTCGATCCAAACGCCGGTGGTTGGCCGGGTGTCGTTCTTATTATAGCGGACAGCCAGCGTTGCGTCAGTTGTGTCAGATAAATCTGCGCTGATTTTTGCCGACAACGCGCCGAAATACTCTTCCCGGACAGAGCGGTCATCACTGCTCACCCCGTTCGGCGCATTAAATGAGTAATTGCGGATGTCACCGTCATAGCCATAAAGTTCGCCGGAAAGGCGCGCAGTTACTCGATCACTAACTGCGCCATTTATGTAACCGCTGACTTCACGTTTTCCATACGATCCGATTTCGGTTGCAAGGCCTGCAGAAGACTCGGCAGTTGCCTCTTCTGTCTTGATTGCAACGGCGCCTGCCTGGGAATTCAAGCCGAAGAGGGTGCCTTGGGGGCCTTTCAGGATTTCTATTGACTCAACGTCCAGAAAACGCTGGTCGAAAACGCGAACTGGAACCGGGACGCCATCGACATAGAAATTCACCGATGGTGCGATTAATGCGGATGAAGAACCGATGCCTCTCACATTCATCATGTTGGCGAAAGACAGGCCGCTGTCAGAGAAATTGAAGTTCGGTACCCAGCGGGAGAGGTCTTCGGTTTTCTCAATGCCTGCGCCATCAAGCTGAGCGCTGCTCAGCGTATCTATCGAGAACGGGACATGCTGGATTGGCTCTTCGAATTTTCGAGCTGACACGATGATCGTATCCAGATCAGTCACATCGGCAATCTGATCGAGCGCGCCATCAGGAACAGATGCGTCCTGGCCGTAGGTTGCCGTTGCAATTGAGCAAATCACGGTCGTCAGGATCAGTCGAGTTTTCAAATATACGTTGTTTTGCATGGTGCCCCACCTGCTTAAACGAGAAAAAGTTGGTTTACCTACCAATTTTTAAATATGAATGTCAACTTCAACTATTTGAGCGCTTCAGTCGGTTGAAGAATCGCTTTGGCGCTTCGTCAGAACGATTTAGCGGAA
>CALDSI010000366.1 GCA_937911395.1 uncultured Labrenzia sp. | reverse complement strand
GGGGACGACATGGTTCGCCGGCGGCTCGACTTCATGATCCCGGACGAGCTTTATCGCGAGCGCATGGGCGGGACCGACTGCGAGAGCCTCTTTTTGATTGCCCTCGCCTATGGTCTTAAACAACATCCGCGCGCGGCCATGGCCCGCGCGGTTCATGAGGCCGAAGCGTTGTCCAAATATTCGGGCTGCACGCCGCACATGCGCTTTGCCTCTGCATGGTCGGATGGCGAAACACTCTATGCGGCGCGGTATGCATCAGACAGCTATCCGCCGACCTTGTACTATCGCGAGTTCAACGACGGCGTCATGGTCGTCTCTGAGCCGCTGGACGAGGCGCGGAATTGCTGGATGGAAGTTCCGCACGGCCACATGATCACGGTCTCTGGTGGCAAGGTCGAGCAATGTGCTTTCCTGAGCGACGAAGAGCTGCTCACGGTGTAGGCATCGTTTCCTCGATCCAGTTCCAGGCAGCATCAAGCTCGGAAGTTGCAAAGTGTTTTTCCTTGATGCCAGCCAGACTTGCAAAGGCGGCGTCTATGTCCACAAGGGCGGAGACAAACCTGCTGTCTGTCACAACAGCAACCCGCGCGATCTTGTCCATGTGAGTTATGATCCATGTGATGTCGGATGCCACCGCTTTCAGTGAGACACCGACATGTTCGCCGAGAACCACGAGGAAGCTTGCCTTGCCATAGGTTGAGACCAGCTCATCTGCCTTTGCAATCAGCTCCTTTTCTTCCGTAGTTGTCAGCGTGCCGAAGACCTTTACACCGAGAACGGCTCCCTCGCTGCGCGGCAAAATCTCGTACATCCCAACCTCCCTGGTGCTTTTGTGACCTTCTGAAAGTCTATGTGACGATCGCGGGCCGCGTGTTCAAGGAAGTCCGGATTTGTGCTTACGAGCTCGGAACAATTGCCACCGGCCTGGAAAGTGTTAACGCTGTCTAACAATCTAACGACAACTCGAGTGAAGCTGCTAATCCGGCTTTAAAACGCACCCATTATGCTGCAAGTCATGAAAAAGCGCGGCTGCCGGAGGGCAGTCGCGTTTGTTGTGGCTGAGAGAAACAAAAAGAGACGTGGAGACGTTCAATGGCGCTGGCTGACTGGAATGGGTTTTACGCCCCGGACACAGCGAACCCGGACAACACTGCAGCAAGCGCTGTGAGCAATGAAGCCGCGCGTATGGATTCAAGCCGCAGCTGCTACTTTTATGTGCCGTCAACGAGCTCAGACGAGGACGAACACCGCCTTGGAGCCGTCTTGCGTCTTGGCGAATATGCGGACATTGAAGAACAGGCGTTTCAGGCCGGTGATCTCGACGAGTGGTATCCGCAACAGCACATTTCTGACGAAGGCAGCGATGCGGACGCTTACAAGAATGCATCCGGTGGCGGCGACGGGATCCTGCTGGCCTGTGATGGCCGGATCCTCGTCAAGGCTGAGGGCAAAATGTATTTGGAAACCGCTGATTTTAACCAGCAAGTCAACGGTGACTATACAGTGAATGTCGACGGGGCCGCATCGGTAACGAGCACCGGAAAACTGGAAATGACTTCGTCCGCAGAAGTCGTTTCCATCTCCAGCGGGGCGGGCAAGGACATCACTTTGTCTGCTGGCGACGGCACTGGCGTTATTCAGACCAACGCCAAGGAGGAAACCAAGACGATTGCCGGTGACACCTATGAATACAATTCCGGCAACACCAAGAGCTTCACCGAAGGCAACAGCATCGATATGACCTTCGGCGGATCGCTGGCAATTTTCGGCGGCGGTGACCTGAGCATCGGGATGGGAGCCACAACCGAAATCAATGCCACCATTGCGGTGGGGGTTGCAGCTGTCACAGTCGATGTCGTCGGCGTCGCGGCAGAAGTGACGGGCAGCGAAGTTGATCTGAAAGAAATGGCGGTCAAACTGAAAACCCTCGTGGTCAGCAACGAAACCATGGCCGCAAAGATCAAACAGATGGTGGCAGAAATCGCGCAGCTGAAGGCGGAAAGCACCACTGTCAGCGCCGCTCAAACGACGGTGGCGGCCAAGTCCGAAACCGTTAAAGCCAAGTCGGGCGGAGTGACAGCTGACACGACCGGGCTGGTCGTCAATATTTGACCGCAATCGATGCATATCTGCCATGACTGGACAAGAGATAAGGACCTGATACCTACGTCACCTAAGCTTTTTGGGTGCTTTGACGGTCGTTTATGAGCTCTTTCGTTCGCGCGTCGATCCCTTCGCGGATCTGGCGGGTGAGGGGAAAGACATCAGTTCGGTCTCGTCCATAACTCAGATTGAAGGCATGGAAATCGGCATCGGCGCCCGGCATGAGATGGTGCTGCAGCATGGTTTCCAGCTTGTCGAACGCTTTGGCAAGTTGCGCTTCCGGTGTCACGGCATCGGCGTATTCATCCCAAAGCGCCATGAAATCATCGGCCACGTCATCGGGCAGATTGGCACACAGCGCTTGAAAGTCCCGTCTTTCGCGCTCCTGCCGGTTGTCGCCGTCCGATTGGTGCGGGGCCGGAACATCACCAGAGATTGCTTCGCCAAGATCATGAAGAACACACAACTTGAGCAGCTTTTTGATATCGACACCAACGACATCTTTCTCAAAGAGCAGAACCATCAAACACAGCCGCCAGCTGTGCTCTGCAGTACTCTCCGATCGTCCGCTCCGGCTGGTGCCGGATCGCAAAGTGTCCTTGAGCTGTTCGGCTGCCTGAAAAAAGGCAAGAAGACCGGTCAGCCGGCCGTGGTCAATAAAGGGGGCGTGGTTGCCGTAGGATTTGCTGTTCATGGGCGGAAGTTTACTCCGGCCAACAACGCTTGACGACACGTTGAATATTTTATGCAAGCCGGTCAGGGTCGTCCCGCACAAGCCGGGCAAAGCGCCCGTCGGACAGTGCGAGCCGCGTGATCCTGATCCGGCTTTCCGGGATCGTCATTTCAGGAAAATCAGCGCGCTCTGTTGAAAAGACGATATCCGGTGCATGAGGTTCGAACCAGCCTTTTGCGCCAAGGCTTTGTTCGGCGGCCTGGATCCCCTCCGACGCATAGGGCCAAAGCGGACGGTCCATCAGCTCGTTCACGCCCGCATGCCAGTCCTGCGCACGGGCAGGGGAGACGGCTAGAAGCCTGTGGCTGAGATCGCACACCATATGAACCGGCGCGCTGTTGCTGCTCACAAGCTCCACCAAGGCCCGGTCCGCTGCACTGTCCGGCCGGGCAAGCAGAAGCCGCTCAATCCTGGCGCGGTCAAGTCCGTCAGGCTCTGAAGTGCCGCTTTCCCAGCGCGAGATTCTGGATTGGGACACCCCAAGCTCATCGGCCAGCGCTTGCTGTTTGACGCGATAGAGAACACGCCAGCGGCGAAGGGACGGGCCGAGGTTTCTTGAAAGCGCGGTGCCGGGATCAAACATAGCGCTACAATACCAAATGTCGGACTGTTCGGCAGCCTCTGAAATTGCGTCAGGCCCTCCCAAAGACCCTGTTTGAGATGGATACTGCGTTGCCAGCCGGATCCTTTGTGTTGGCAAATTGATATCCGTTGCCCTGATGGACCGGGCCGAATTCGAGCCCTTCTTTGGCAAAGGCTGATTTCTCAGAAACGACATCTTCGACCTGAAAAACCAGCTTTACGAGAGTTTGTCCGGCTTTGCGGCCCTTGGCTAGGGGATGAAGGAGGAGTTGGCATCCTCCGTCAAGGCTGTGCAGTTCAATCAAACCGCCATCCGCAGGGGTGGCTAGATAGCCAAAGTACCGACAGTAGAATTCAGCAACGGCTTCCACATCGCGAACGTAGAGTGTCAGGCGATTGAGAAGATGTGGCATATGCAGCTCCAGAGTGTGGCTCAGCTAGAGATCGGCCACGGCTCCCCGGAGATCAAGCGTTTTTGTGAGATGATCGTACCAGAAACAAGAAAGGGTGTCGGCTTTCACCAACACCCCCCTGTTCAGGTCAAGGTTATCGGACCCGGAAACCTGCCGAAGCGGGATCGTTAGTCCGTCTTGATCTCAACTCGACATCAGATCTCCGAAGACATCTGGTGTCTGCGGACTTCTCATCCCCGAAGAGACTTAAAGCCTGCACCGCCATTGCAGATAACCCGCTGCTCACCGGAGCGCCGGGGCGCTGGCTGCGGAGCGCTCCGCATCAAGCGCAAACTGGGTGCCTCACAGCCGGTCCGCGAGAGCCGCAAGCGGCCCCTTGGGACTGTGCCCAGACAGCAATGACAAAAACCGTATGCTTTGGTTGGCGGTCCGAAACAGATCTCTGCCGTGCTGTTGATTGAAGTTCACCACAGGATTTTGCTGCTGTCGAATCGCCCCTGTTAACCATTGTGACTTGTGGGGAAAGTCATCTCTTTCGTCTGAAAATCGCAAAAATGCGGTCCTTGTAGTGAGTTGAGTTCCCTTACGGAAATCAAATGCAAGTTAAGAAATTGTTTTCCGGCAAAATAATAGGTCAGCGATACTTCTCTATGAAACCGTCGATCGGCAAGTTGCGAAAATCGGGCAAGCGATCCTTCAGCTGATCGTGGCTCCAATCCCACCAGGCGATCTCCATCAGAGCCTCTTCCTGGGTTTCCGTAAACCGGCGTTTGATTGGTTTCGCCGGAACACCGCCGACAATCGTATAGGGCTGAACGTCTTTCGAGACGACCGCGCCTGCGGCAACGATAGCGCCGGTCCCGATTGTGACCCCGGCCAGAACTGTCACATTATGACCGATCCAGACATCATGCCCGATTGTGACCCAATCGTTCCTGCGCCATTGAAAGAATTCCTGGTCATCATCACCCAGCCCATAAGCGGCCGCCCGGTAGGTGAAGTGATGTTGAGAGGCGCGCCAAGTGGCGTGATTGCCGGGATTGAGACGCACCCGCCGGGCAATCGAGCAAAACTTTCCGATGGTTGACCAGACCACATCCCCCTCCTGAACGATGTAGGAATAATCGTCCATCTGGCTTTCGCGCATTTCGGTCAGCGCGCCGACTTCCGTCCACTTTCCGAGCTCACAGTTTTGAACGACCGCGTCTGGGTGAATATTGGGGGCTTCGGTCAGGCCGGGTTTTTGGTGCGGTGCGGACATTGTTTGTTCCATTGGTTCGTGACAGGCGCAGATGGATAGCTTTGGTCACATCATGAAGCGTGACGCTTTGATGACGTATCCATGAACTCTTTCTCTTTTCCTCAGTTTCGGCCGGTACAAAGCGCCCTGACTAATATTTCCGCATCGAAACACGCTTGTCGGGCTTTGTTCGTCTCCTGCAACCATGGTTTGCCGAGCTTTGCAGAACTCTCTGAAGAAGCAGGAAAATCATGCCTTGTTCGGGCGCCCGGCTTGTCACGACAGGCCTTTGTCATTGAAATGTCATCGTTTCTTCAAGGGACTGATAAATAGCTGTCATCGCGTTGTTACGCTCGAATGGCTCTTGTCGCGCAGCAAATACGAACAAACACGGACAGGGCTGCCGCGTGATTCAATTTCAGGACGTCACCAAGACCTTTGGGTCCCGGACTGCGGTGAACAAGGTATCTTTCAACATAGACAAACCGCAGATGGTCGGCATTATCGGCCGCTCCGGTGCAGGCAAGTCGACCTTGCTGCGCATGATCAACCGGCTGACGCCGGCGACCTCCGGTCAGATCCTCTTTAATGACCGCGATATTCTGAGCCTTAAGGGCGGCATGATGCGCCGCTGGCAGCGCGACTGCGCCATGGTGTTCCAGCAGTTCAATCTAGTGCCGCGCCTGGATGAGGTGACCAACGTGATGCTCGGCCGTCTGAATGGCCATGGCACGCTCAAGAGCCTCTTTAATATCTTCGACCAAGACGACGTGAAAACTGCACTTGCCGCGCTGGACCGGCTTGGCATTGCCCAGGAAGCACCCAAACGGGCCGAAGAGCTATCCGGCGGTCAGCAGCAGCGCGTGGCGATTGCACGAGCGCTGATGCAGGATCCGCACATGATCCTGGCCGACGAGCCGATCGCTTCTCTAGATCCGATGAATGCAAAGATCGTCATGGACGCGCTGCGGGAAATCCACGAACGCGACAACAAGATCGTCATCTGCAATCTGCACACGCTCGACACCGCACGCACGTACTGCGACCGCGTGATCGGCATGCGCGACGGCTTCATCGTTTTCGACGGTGCGCCAGCCGCCCTGCCCACGGATGTGGCGCGCGAGATTAATGGCGCCGATGAAAGCTTCAACGAAGCGGCAACATCAACCGCCATCGATGCCGGAAAATCCGGCTCTCAAGAATCCGCCGGTGTGATGACCCCGGCGGCAGCAGCGGGCTGACCGTCTGCTCCCAAATCATCGTCATCAATTGTGAACCCTCGGGGGAGTGTCCCAAATGAAACTGGTTTCCAAAGTTGCTGCGCTGGCTGCAGTCAGCATGATCGCTCTGAACGCAACCGCTGCCGTTGCTGAAGAAATCTCCGAATTCCGCATCGGCATCCTCGGCGGCGAAAACGCTTCCGACCGTCTGCGTGCTTACACTTGCCTTGAAGAAAAGACCGCTGACCTGCTCGGCGTTCCGGTCAAGCTTTTCGCACCGGCTGACTACAACGGCGTGATCGAAGGCCTGCTCGGCGGTAACCTCGACATGGCTTGGCTCGGCGCGTCCGGCTACGCAAAAGTCTACCTGACCGATCCGGAAGCGGTTGACCCGGTTCTGGTTAAAGTCAATGTTGATGGCGGCTACGGCTACTACTCCATCGGTTTTGCCCGCAACGATGCTGAAATCAACTCGCTCGCCGACATGAAGGGCAAGGTATTTGGTTTTGGTGATCCGAACTCCACATCCGGTTACCTGATCCCGTCCATCGCCATCCCGCAGGAAGGCTATTCCATGGAGCCGGGCGACTACTTCGGCGACGTTAAGTTCACCGGCGGCCACGAGCAGACCATCGTTGCTGTTTCCAACGGCGACATCGACGCTGGCGTAACCTGGGCCGACGGTCTTGGTGAATGGGAAGACGGCTACAATTCCGGCGCTCTGCGTAAGGCGTCCGATGCTGGCCTGGTCGACATGACCGAACTGCGTGAAATCTGGCGTTCGCCGGTGATCCCGGAAGGTCCGATCGTTCTTTCCAAGAAGCTTCCGGAAGACGTCAAAATCAAAATGACCGCTCTGATGGCGTCCCTGAACTCACTGGACCCTGAGTGCGCATACGGCGTTGCTGCCGGTGAGACCAAAGGTTTCATGCCGATCACTCACGAAGCTTACGTCAACATCGTTGAAGCTCGTAAGGCAAAGAGCAAGAACTAAGCGTTCTTGAATAGCGCGCGGGCCGGTTTCCGGCCCGCGTTTTTTATGCGTGACGTTTAAAGGACATTGAAGATGGCCGTCGCTGCAATGGAAGAGGAAATCCTCTCCTTACGCAAACGCCGTCAGCTCTATTCGCTGATCGGTCTATTGTTGGTCGTTGCCGTTATGGTTTCGGGATACTCGAAATCCAACGACATGAACTCCGGCGGTTTTCTGCAGGGCCTGAGCAAGTTTTTCGATTATCCAGGCGAGATCGTTGTCGAAGCCTGGGAAGCCGGGCCGGCGTTTTTCGGTCTGATCATTCAATATCTCCCGGCCATGCTGGAAACCTTGAACATCGCGGCCGTTGCGACGCTTCTAGGGGCTGCCATGGCTGTCGTCCTTGCCATGGCCTCCACGCGCAACGTTGACAGCTGGGGCCCGTTAATCCCGGTCGTCCGCCGCATGATGGACATCATGCGCGCCTTTCCGGAACTGATCATCGCGTTGTTCCTGATCTTCGTTCTCGGCTCCAGCCCGGTTCCCGCCATGATCGCCGTCGCGTTTCACACCGCCGGTGCGCTGGGCAAACTGTTCTCCGAAGTCAACGAGAACATCGACCGCAAGCCGATTGAAGGCTTGTCTGCCTGCGGTGCCAACTGGCTGCAGCGCATCCGGTACGCGGTGATGCCGCAAGTGGCGCCGAACTACCTGAGCTACTTCCTGCTGCGTCTTGAGATAAACGTGCGGGCTTCTGCGATTCTCGGCTTCGTCGGTGCCGGCGGGATCGGCCAGGAGCTGCGGCGCACCATCGGATGGGGGCAGGGCGCAGGCGATGAAACCGCCGCGATCTTCGTGCTCCTCTTCGTCACCATCATGATTATCGACCAGGCTTCATCTTATCTGCGCGGCAAACTGGTCGGCGCCGGCAGAGCGCACTAAGAGGGATCAGCGAACATGTCCACCGATACCCTCGAACAGGTTGTCACACCGCAAGATGTCTGGTCGAAAGTGCGCCGCCGTGCGTGGCTGACGATCCTCGTCCCGCTCGGAATTCTTGCCTATCTCACCTACACATGGTTCGCCTTTGGCGTGCCGGATCTCCTTGCGAAGGCCCAGCCGGAGCGGGCCGTTATTCTGGCAACAGATTCAGTTGCCTATAAAGTCCATGTCACGAAGCTGCTTCGCCGCGATATTCTCGAAGTTGCGATTGAAGGGGAGCGCCGGGCGACGTACGACGAAGCGGATCTGCCGGACTGGGTTGAAGTCGACGGCAAGGATGCGTTTGTCGACCTTGGTGAAGGGTATCTTGTCGAGATCATCGGCAACCGGATGTCGTTCACGGTCCCGGGCTATGGAACCATCATCGGCCAGGCAACCAGCGATGGTGTCGATATAGAATTGCCGGAAGGTGATGTTCCAGAGTGGCTTCTGACCAATCCGAAGAAACTCGACGCCCGCCCGACCCTTGACCGCAGGGTCCAGGTGACACGGACAAAGATCGAGGTGCACAATTACTTCGGCGGTTGGGAAAACTTCTGGTTCCCG
>CALDSI010000365.1 GCA_937911395.1 uncultured Labrenzia sp. | reverse complement strand
GATCGAACTCGGTTCTGGGTGAAGCTATCCTTTCCGAAAAAGGCCTTGAAGGCGGGGCAATCTATGCCTTGTCTGCCGAGATCAGGACGCAGCTCAATCAATCTGGGACCGCGCCTATTTCGATCGATCTGCGCCCCCAAATCACTCATCAGGCGTTGCAAGAAAAACTCGGGCGCCCGCGGGGCAAGCAGTCCATGTCGACATTTCTGAGAAAAGCGGTCGGCTTGCAACCGGCAGAACAGGCGCTGATCCGGGAAAGTGGCTCCCTGCCGGACGTCTCGGGAGAATTGGCAACGCGGATCAAGAACGTTCCGGTGACCTGTACCGCCACTTACGATATCGACCGCGCCATTTCATCTGCAGGCGGAATAGCGCTCACAGAGATCGATCCGCATCTTATGCTGCGCAAAATACCGGGGGTGTTTGTCTCCGGTGAAATGCTTGATTGGGAAGCCCCCACTGGCGGCTATCTTCTACAGGCCTGTTTCGCAACCGGCTTAGCGGCGGCGGAGGGTATCAGTGCCTTCCTTGGCCCTCAGTCACAGAAGGACCCTGCCTCATGACTGTCCTTTATGTCGACGCGGACGCCTGCCCCGTCAAAGACGAGACAATCCGGGTCGGAGAGCGCCACAAAGTCAGGATCGTTTTCGTGTCGAACAGCTGGATGCGGCTGCCTGAAGGAGATCTCATTGAAAGGGTTGTGGTTCCCGAAGGCCCAGACGAAGCCGACAACTGGATCGCAGACCACTCGGGTCCCGGAGACGTCGTCATCACAGCAGATGTTCCGCTGGCAGCTCGCTGCGTGAAGACCGGGGCGCAGGTCTTATCGCCGAACGGGAAACCGTTTCGCGAGGATGCCATCGGGATGCGGCTTGCCATGCGGGATCTCAACACGCACCTCAGGGAAATCGGCGAGATCCGCGAGGGCGGCCCCAGCTTCACCAAGCAAGACCGGTCCCGGTTTCTCAATCAACTTGAAACCGTCATGCGGGCGGCGAAGAGGCAATCTGGCGCCTAAATATGCGCATGTTATAAGCCCCGCAGATTGGCGAACCAGTCTACGGGGCTGCTGGTGATTGCGCCCAGCTTTTGTCTGTCAACGGCAGAAACGGTAGTTTCCGGAATAGGCGAGGTAGTAACCGGTACGAGGATTGAAAGACCGGTATTTGCTGCTGCAGTAGTTGTACCAGGCGTTGCTCCACGGGGCCGGACGGTAGGTCACGACGGGGGCGGGGCGATACACGCGGCGCGGTGCATAATAATAGGTCGGAGGGCCAGCATACCGGGGCTGCGAGAGCGCGGACCCTACAAGTGCGCCAGCTGCGAAACCACCGGCAACCCCGGCGGCGACGCCCCAGCCGTTACCGGCCTGAGCAGTGTTTGAACCAGCGAAGATCATAGCACCAGCGGCGATCGTCACTGCGGCGGAAGTCGTAACAATAGTCTTGAACATGGTCTTGCTCCTTCAAGCTCCTGAGGCCTTAAGCTTCCACCTCAGTTGAGTAAGTCACCTTAGACCGGGCCGATTTCTGGCGATGTGACCACAATCACAGCCCTGCGGTTTCCGTTTTGCTGATCCCATCAGCCTCCAAACTCGCTCACAGTCCGAGCATGTTGCGGCAGCCAAAAGTCCGTTTGAGAATAACTGGCTTCTTTCCCTTGTCGGCGGCTACCGACGCCCTTACATTTGAAATATCAGCGCAAGTTGCGTTGTACGGGACATGATACTAGACCCGGTGAGACTGCCTTCGGCAGCATCCTTTTGGGCGCTGCTTTGAACTGCCAAGCTTTCCGTTTCTTTTTTGACTTCTCGTTTATCGGCTCGGTTCCCCAGGATCGGCTGCCTGCACAAACTACGGAAAGGCTTCTCCATGCGCGAGAACGGCACCATTAAATTCTTCAATCACGACCGTGGCTTCGGCTTCATTACCCCGGAAAGCGGTGGCAAGGACGTTTTCGTCCATGTTACGGCGTTTGAACAGGCAGGTCTTGGAACACCGGTTGAAGGCGCAAAGATTTCTTTCGTTGCCGAAGATGACCGTCGCGGCCGCGGCAAACAGGCAGCTCAGCTAGAGCTCCTCTGAGTTTTTTAAGTTTCAGTCAGCGATATCGCGCCGAAGCTCAAACATAAAAACGGGGCCAAGCGGCCCCGTTTTTTGTTTCATATCAGCGGGCGTTCGCCCGAACGCAGAATAATCTAGAGCATACACTCAAGCAGCTCGTTTTCACCGATCACACCGACTACGGCGCCGTCACGCTGGACGACGACAGGCTCTGTGCTCTCTTTCTTCAAACGTGCCACCTCGCGGATGGTTGTGTCGGCCTTGCAGGTCGGTGCATTGGCCAAGGATCCGGGAATGCTTCCCGGTGGCACCATGATATCGCGTGCCCGAAGGACATTGAGCGGGTTCATATGGCTTACGAAATCGGCCACGTAGGGTGTTGCCGGCTTCTTCACGATCTCCTGGGAAGTGCCGAGCTGAATGACCCGTCCCCCCTCCATGATTGCGATGCGAGATCCGATCTTCGCCGCCTCGTCCAGATCATGGCTAACGAATATGATCGTCCGGTTGAGTTCCTTCTGAAGATCCAGAAGTTCATCCTGCAACTTATCGCGAATAAGCGGATCGAGAGCCGAGAACGGTTCGTCCATCAGAAGAAGGGGGGCATCGGTTGCAAACGCCCGGGCCAAGCCGACGCGCTGCTGCATACCGCCCGACAGTTCGTGGACGTATTTTTCACCCCACCCGGCAAGACCAACGAGTTTGAGCTGCTCTTTCACCTTCGCGTCGCGATCTTTTTGCGAAACGCCGGCAAGTTCCAAACCAAATCCGACGTTCTCCGAGACGGTACGCCAAGGCAGCAAACCAAACTGCTGAAAGACCATGCCGATCCGGCTGCGGCGCAGCTGACGGAGCTCAGCTTCCGAACATGTCTCGGGATTTATGTAACGCTCACCGTCATGGACCTGAACTTCCCCCCGGATGACGGTGTTCAATCCATTCACTCCGCGCAGGAGAGTCGACTTACCCGACCCGGATAAACCCATCAGAACGATGACTTCGCCCTCGTAGATGTCGAAGGTTGCTCCGGCAACACCCAGGATCTGACCCGTTTCTTTCTGGATCTCCTGGCGTGTCTTGCCAACATCGATCAACGGTAAGGCCGATTGCGGATTATCGCCAAAAACGATGTCGACATCCTTGAAGGAAACAACTGGTGTGTTCTCAGACGCACTCATGATTTGCCTCCCTCTTCCTTACGGAAAAACCGGTCCAAAACGATCGCGATCAGGACGATACAAACTCCGACTTCGAAGCCCTGTGCGATGTTCACCGTGTTGAGCGCGCGAAGTGTCGGCACGCCAAGTCCATCAGCGCCAACAAGTGCAGCAATCACAACCATGGACAGGGACAGCATGATGGTCTGTGTCAGACCGGCCATGATCTGCGGCAGGGCATATGGCAGCTCGATTTTCCAGAGGAGCTGCGATTTGGTTGCCCCAAACGCTTCCCCCGCCTCAAGAAGAGCTGTTGGTGTCGAGGAAACGCCCAGCTGCGTCAGCCGGATAGGGGCTGGAATGGCGAAAATCACCGTTGCGATCAAACCTGGCACCATGCCAAGCCCAAACAGGATCAGGGCCGGGATCAGATACACGAATGTCGGGATCGTCTGCATGAGATCGAGGACCGGCCGCAGGGCTGCAAAAAACCGCGGATTATGCGCACCATACACACCAATGGGAATGCCGACAGCCATGCAGACCACGGAGGCCGCAATCACCAAGGCGAGTGTTTCTGTGGTTTCCTCCCAATAGCCCTGATTGATGATCAGCATCAGGGAAACCGCAATGAACACCGCCAATGAGATTTTCCGGTGAACCGCATATCCCGCACCTGCAGCAAGTGCCACGATGACCAGCGGGTGGGGAGTTTGCAACAGCCACAAGATGCCATCGATCAGCGTCTCCAAGATTTCGGAGATGCCGTCGAACACCCAATAGGCGTTGTCGGTGAGCCAATCGACCATGGTCCGCGCCCATGGCCCAATCGGCAATTTATATTCTGTCAGCCAGTTCAACCTGACGCTCCACTTTCAAGTGTCAGACAAAGAAAAGGCGCCGGGTCTGAGAGACACGGCGCCTGTTTGTCAGGTGTTAAAGACCCAGGTCGCCTTTGACAGCAGCGATGGATTCTCCACCGTCGAATGTGGTGACACCGTCAAGCCAAGCTTCGAAGGTTGCAGGATGCGCTTTCAGCCATGCCTTGGCTGCTTTCTGCGGATCTTCACCATTGTTCAGGATTGCGCCCATGATCTCATTCTCCATCGCAAGAGAGAACTCGAGATTTTTGAGCAGCTTGCCAACATTGGCACACTCGCTGGTGTAGCCGGCACGCACATTGGTATAGACCGTTGCGCCACCGTAGTTCGGGCCAAAAATTTCATCGCCACCTTCGAGATAAGCCATATCAAAGTTGGCATTCATCGGATGCGGTTCCCAGCCCAGGAAGACGATGTCCTTGTCACGCTTTTCGGCGCGGGACACCTGCGCCAGCATGCCTTGTTCAGAAGACTCGACAACCTCGAAGCCTTCCAGGCCAAACAGGTTCTCATCGATCATGCCAATGATCAGACGGTTGCCATCATTGCCGGGCTCGATGCCGTAGATCTTGCCATCCAGATCGTCCTTGAACTTCGCAATATCCTGGAAGCTCTTCAGGCCTTTGTCGTAGGTGTATTGCGGAACCGCGAGGGTATACTTGGCGCCTTCAAGGTTGGCACGGACGGTCTCAACAGAGCCGTCTTCGCGGTATGCCTTGATGTCACCTTCCATGGTCGGCATCCAATTGCCGAGGAAAATGTCAATGTCTTTATTTTTCAAAGACGCGTAGGTCACCGGGACAGACAGGATCTTGACCTCGGTGTCATAGCCCAACGCATCGAGAACAACGGTCGTGGCCGCAGTGGTTGCGGTGATATCGGTCCAACCAACATCAGAGAAGCGAACAGTCTTGCAGCTCTCCGGCTCAGCGGCCAGAGCAGTACCGGTCATCATCAATCCGAGAGCCAGACCGCTTACAAGTTTGGTTGTGAGTTTCATATTTGAAGTTCCCCTTTTAGTTCAGTCTCTGATCTCAGCCGCTTGAATTTTTCTTCGCAGCTCCGCATTTCTGCCGAGCCATCTCTCTCTTAGCAGCCGGTATGTTCGAAATGGAAACACTCTAGAGAGAATTTTGCAAGTTTTCATTGATTGATTGATCAATTAAAAATAGGAATTAGGAAAATCTGGAGAGCACAATGCCCAAAGTCGGGATGGAAGAAGAGCGGCGCCGGAGCCTTATAAATGCAACCGTTGATGCTATTCATGAGCGCGGTTACAGCGACGTCACGATGGCGCATATCGCCAAGCGCGCCGGCGTTTCGGGCGGTCTTGTCCATCATTACTTTGGCTCGAAAGATCAATTACTTGCAGCCACAATGCGGCACCTGCTTACCGAGTTGGGTCGTGAAATTCAGGAAGGCCTGAGCAAGGCGTCAACGCCAAGGGAACGCATATCGGCGATCATCGCGGGCAACTTTGCCGTGGACCAGTTTCAACCTGCGGTCATTGCTGCATGGCTGGCTTTTTATGTTCAATCACGCACCACAACGAGCAACCGGCGGCTTTTAAAAATCTATGCGGCAAGACTTGCATCCAACCTGACACACAACTTCAAGGCGTTTGTTCCGCGCGAAGATGCTCTTCGCCTGGCCGAGGGAACTGCCTCCATGATCGACGGCGTCTGGATCCGCCAGGCGCTCAGTGACAGCAAAACCGACCGCCAGGCGGCCATCGCCCTGGTCGAAGACTACGTTGAAAAACAGATTGCGGCCGCGACCGCACAGCACCCGTCTTAGTGACGCGGCCCGGAGATTTCTCATGACGAACCAGTTCGACTTCATCATCGTTGGTGCCGGATCGGCCGGGTGCGCCCTCGCTAGCCGCCTGTCTGAAGATCCGCAGAACCGTGTTCTCGTTCTGGAATTTGGCGGAACCGATGCGGGTCCGTTCATTCAGATGCCCGCAGCCCTCTCCTATCCGATGAACATGTCCCTTTATGATTGGGGTTTTGAGAGCGAGCCGGAGCCGCATCTGGATGGCAGGCGCCTCGCAACACCGCGCGGCAAAGTGATCGGCGGCTCCTCCTCGATCAATGGAATGGTCTACGTGCGTGGCCATGCCTGCGACTTCGATACCTGGGAGGAAATGGGTGCCGCGGGTTGGGGCTATCGTCATGTCCTTCCCTACTACAAGCGGATGGAAACCAGCCACGGCGGCCAAGACGGCTGGCGCGGCACCGATGGCCCAATGCACATCCAGCGTGGTAGCAAATGGAACCCGCTTTTCCGCGCATTCAAAGATGCCGGCGAACAGGCCGGCTATGGCGTGACCGAAGACTACAATGGCGAACGCCAAGAGGGTTTCGCCGATATGGAAATGACGGTCCACAAAGGCCGGCGTTGGTCTGCGGCAAATGCCTATCTGAAGCCCGCTCTGAACCGCGGCAATCTTGATCTGATCAAAGGCGCTTTGGTCCGGAAGGTCATCATCGAAAACGGCCGGGCGACGGGCGTGGAATTTGAAGTTGGGGGCGAAATCCAAATCGCCAATGCGGCTCGCGAGGTTGTGCTGTCGGCCTCGGCGATCAATTCACCCAAAATCCTCATGCAATCCGGCATTGGTCCTGCGGATCACCTTTCTGAACTTGGGATCGATGTGGTTGCAGACCGTCCAGGCGTCGGTGCCAACCTGCAGGACCATTTGGAACTATACCTCCAACAGACCTGCACCCAACCGATCACGCTCTACAAACATTGGAATCTGATTTCCAAAGCCGTAATCGGTGCCCAGTGGCTGTTCTTCAAGAATGGCCTTGGCGCGTCCAACCAGTTTGAAAGTTGTGCCTTCATCCGGTCCAAGGCGGGTGTGAAGTACCCGGACATCCAGTACCATTTCCTGCCGTTTGCCGTCCGCTATGACGGTAAAGCTGCAGCAGAAGGACACGGCTTCCAGGCACATGTCGGGCCAATGCGATCTAAGTCACGCGGCCGGATCCGTCTGACCTCGAATGATCCGCGCTCGAAACCGTCAATTCTCTTCAACTACATGTCTCATGAAGAGGACTGGGAGGACTTCCGCACCTGCATCCGCCTGACCCGCGAAATCTTCGGCCAGGAGGCCTTTGCGCCTTACCGCGGCAAAGAAATCCAGCCGGGCGACAATGTTCAAACCGACGAAGACCTGAACGCCTTCATCAAGGAACACGTCGAAAGTGCCTACCATCCGAGCTGTACCTGTAAGATGGGAGCCAAAGACGATCCGATGGCCGTAGTGGATCCGGAATGCCGGGTCATCGGCGTGGAGGGATTGCGTGTTGCGGACAGCTCCATCTTCCCGCAGATCACCAATGGTAATCTCAACGGCCCGTCCCTGATGGTCGGCGAGAAAGCATCTGACCATATCCTTGGCAAAACGCCGCTTTCTGCGTCCAATCAGGAACCCTGGATCAACCCGGCTTGGGAAACCAGCCAGCGCTAACACATATCCGGTACGAACCGGACCCAAGACACGACAAGCAGGAGCCACTTCATGCGCGCCCAACCGAAAGCGTCCCACTACATCGGCGGAGCCTACACGGAAAGCCAGAGCGGAACGCCGTTTGATTCCCTGTACCCGGCAACAGGCGAGGTCATCGCAAAGATCCATCCTGCAGACGATGCCATCATCGCAGCAGCCATTTCCTCCGCCAAGGAAGGCCAGAAGGTCTGGGCTGCAACGCCTCCGGCAGAACGTGGCCGTGTCCTGCGCAAGGCAGCCGAGATCCTTCGGGAAAAGAACCATGAGCTCTCGGTTCTGGAGACGCTGGACACCGGCAAACCGCTTCAGGAAACCCTGATCGCGGACGCAGCCTCAGGAGCTGACTGCCTCGAGTATTATGGCGGGCTCGCGGCAACGCTCACCGGCGAACATATCGATCTCGGCGGCTCTTTTGCCTATACAAAGCGCGAACCGCTTGGCATTTGCTTCGGGATCGGCGCGTGGAACTACCCGATCCAGATCGCTTGCTGGAAAGCTGCCCCCGCCCTCGTCTGCGGCAACGCGATGATCTTTAAGCCATCTGAAGTCACACCGCTCAGCGCTCTTAAGCTCGCAGAAGCATTGACGGAAGCTGGTCTTCCGGCCGGCGTTTTCAACGTCATTCAGGGGTTTGGCGATGTTGGCGCCAAGATGGTGGCCCATCCGGATATTGCAAAAGTCTCGCTGACCGGCTCTGTTCCAACAGGTGCAAAGGTGGCAGCTCTCGCCGGTGACCACCTTAAAAAGACCACGCTCGAACTCGGTGGCAAGTCACCGCTGATCATATTTGATGACGCGGATATCGAAAACGCGATTTCGGCCGCGATCAACGCAAATTTCTATTCAACCGGCCAGATCTGCTCAAACGGTACGCGCGTTTTTGTGCACACCGCCATCAAGGAACAATTCCTGAAACGTCTTGCAGAGCGAACCGGCGATGCTGTCCTGGGTGATCCGCTGGACGAAACAACCAGTATTGGCCCACTTGTCTCCAAGGCACAGCTAGATAAAGTGCTGTCCTTCATGCAGATCGGTCAGGATGAAGGGGCTCGTCTTGTTTGCGGTGGCGGCGCGGCAAAAGTGGACAGCCTGCCGGGCGGCTTCTTCGTCCAGCCCACCGTCTTTGCCGACGTCAAGGACGACATGCGGATTGCACAAGAAGAAATCTTCGGACCGGTGCTTAGCGTTCTCGATTTTGACAATGAAGACGACGTCATTGCCCGCGCCAATGATACCGAATTCGGTCTGGCCGCAGGGGTCTTTACAAAAGACATCCAGAGAGCGCACCGGGTGATCGATCAACTGCAGGCGGGCACATGCTGGATCAATACCTACAATCTGACGCCAATCGAAATGCCATTTGGCGGCTATAAGAAATCCGGTATGGGCCGTGAAAACGGTCACGCAGCGATCGAGTACTACAGCCAGATCAAAAGCGTTTACGTCGAAATGGGTGGTGTCGAAGCCGCTTTCTAATCAGACGTCCAATTGTCCGATCAGCGCGCTCCCCGTTTTCAATGAACGGGGAGTTTTTGTTTCGACCGCCAGCAGGCGTGTCTGTTGCCAATTGAATTTCCAGCAAAACCGTCCAGATAATAGGCACTGTCTTTGAACCAACCGGATATTCATGACCCGTCACGCCCTCGATCCATCTCCTAGAACGTATGCTGCGAGTGTACAACTTCTCGCCCGCTCCAGCCGAGGGGCCTCCTGCGCACCGTCTGGTCAGACGCTCGAAGATGTAAAAAGCTGGCTTTTGAATGACGCGACAAGCATCAAGGACGTCATGTTGATGTACGAGGAGTTCATGTGGCGTTGCCATGCAGCCAATCTCGGAATTGACCGGGCCACTCTCCATGTTGGAACCCTGCACCCCCGTGTGATCGGGTTTTCCTGGTTCTGGAGCGCGCTTGATGGTTTTTGCGATGAAATCGCTGCAGATGCCAATGCCATTCAGCATGAGGCCTTTACGCGCAACCCACTGTACAAGGTGATGGCGGAGGGGGAATTCGTAAAGGTGGATCTTGAGACCGATGAGGGTCTCAACGCTTTTCCGATCATGACGGAACTTGCTGAACAGGGCTACACGAATTACGTCGCCATACCACTCAGCGCAGCCGGGGCCATGAACAACGCCATGACTCTCGCGACCACGCGCAAGGGCGGTTTTCAAGATGACGACAAGGAGCGGATCCGGTCCGTCATCGAACTGTTCGCGCTGCATGTTGAACGGCATATTGTTCAGCGCATCGCCCGGAACGTCGCCGATACCTATCTTGGGCCGATTGCAGGTCAACGGGTTCTGGACGGTGAGATCAAACGCGGTGATGGCGAGGCCATTGATGCTGTTGTCTTCATGAGCGACATGCGCGGTTTCACCCAGCTCGCCGATCGGATGAGCGGACCTGAAGTGACCGCCATTCTCAATGCCTATTTTGACCGGGTATCAACTTCCGTACTGGCGCACGGGGGTGAAATTCTGAAGTTCATGGGAGACGGCGTTCTCGCGGTTTTCGATCAAAAGGCCTTGGGCCGGGAAGCGGCGGCAGACGCTGCGGTCAAGGCGGCCCGGGCAGTCCTGTCAGCAATTGATGATTTCAACGAAACGCCTCCTGAAGGCCTCCCCGATCCAGCCGTTTGGCATCCGCTCAAGATCGGGATTGGCCTTCACATGGGTGAGGTGTTTTTCGGAAATGTGGGCGGCGAGGAGAGGCTCGACTTTACCGTAATTGGCCGCGCTGTAAACGAAACAAGCCGTGTGGAATCGCTCTGCAAACCTCTTGGAAAAACGCTTCTCCTGACCGATCCGGTCCGGTCGGCCTTGCCGACCGGATTACAATCCGACTTGGATTCCATGGGGAATCATAGGTTGCGCGGCGTGGGCAGCCCCGTCGCCATCTACTCAGCCCCTACACACGGCGTAAGGGCCAACTAAAGTTATTTGGTTAGAATCAATTTGCCTTGCTTTGTAATGGTCAGCCGATAGGTGTCATCATTGTGGAGGATGTGAATTTCACGGGTCCCGATGAAAAGATCATCGGATTTGAGCTGCGGTTTACCCGAGGACGCCGGAACCTTCTTATATGCAGGCCGGGTTCCCGGCATGGAAAGAGACAAACGTTGTTTGCGGCTGTTTGTCGAAGGTGTCATGGCTTTAATCCATCTCTATTGTGAGTGACCAGTCACGCTGCTTTCAGCTAAAATCAGCGCTTTTTCGAATTGCTTCTCATAAGCTGAGTTTTTAACTCAACTTTATACTTGACACTCATACTCAAGTTTTCCTATGAAGGCAATGCCTGATCGGAAAGGAACTGGAAATCGCGTCCTCTGGTTCTTCGATGACAGGTCCCCTGTCTCGACAGGGTGCCAAATGCCGGCAAGCCAACCGCCCTCTCCTCTCCCTCAGCGGTCAGCCAGCTAGGCTTTTGTTCAAACGGGAAACCAACGGAACAAACAAATAAAGCCGCCCTCGGGCGGCTTTATTTGTTTGTGCATTTTCGCACAGAGTTAGGCGCTAGCAACAACTGGTTGTTCACCAACCTCCAAATTGAGAAGCGTACGCATACCAAAGCGGTCTTCGGATAGATCCGCGATGGATTTGCCATCAAGCACTTCCATAAAGGCCTCAAGTGCTTCATGCAGCAGGCCGTTAAAGCCACAAGACATAATCAGCGGGCAGTCTTTTCGGCCCGAATCGAAGCACTCGGCGAGGAGAAAACTCTCTTCTGCCGCACGAACGACCTCACCAACGGAGATACCTTCCGCGGGCCGGGCCAGCATAACTCCGCCGTTCCGGCCACGAATGGTCCGGATAAGATTGGCATCGACCAAGACTTTCATGATCTTGAAAAGGTGTGTCTCGGACATCTCAAAGCTGGCTGCGATATCGGCAACCCTGCTTGGTTTTTCCGGATTCACCGCACAATACATGAGAGCGCGAACGGCATAGTTTGTCTGTTGTGTCAAACGCATGAAATCAGATATGCGTCTGAAGGTTCGAAAGGTCAATCCCAAAAATGTGAGTATTATCGCCAGGATTTGGGTTTTTTCGATCTAATTCGGCAGTTCTGACCGCATTCAGCAGTATGGATAGCCTGTTTCCCGCAATTGATAATCATTCCGGCAGGTTTTCTTTTAGAAAAACGTCAATACCGATGCGTTCCTGATCTTCAAGAAGCGGCACCCCATCGCACAGCGCCTTGAGCACCCGGATCGCGCTCCTGATTTCGTGGCCGGGATCCTGAGCAATGACAGCATCCATTATTCCATCACGGAGCGCCTCTCGGGTGTAGGGCGTGAGTTCATGGCCGACAAATACAATATCGCTCGCAGGGCCGCAGCCATGAATTGCAGAGATCACGCCCCGGTTGCCTGCTCCGATGTTGTAGATCGCGGTCAGGTCCGGATGTTCGGAGAGGAGCTTGCGCACCAAGTCTTCTTTTCTCCGATTGTCGTCCCGGCCTTCACGCACCTTCAAAAGCTCTAGATGCGGATACTCATTGTCGATCACTTCCCGGCAGCCTTTGTATCGGTCAGCGTGATCCCTTAGGCCAAGAGAGCCGGCAATCAACGCGATCTTTCCTGGCTCCTTCGGCAAAAACCGCCCAATCAGCCGGCCAGCCGTCCGGCCAGCGGCAACATTATTGATGCCGACGAAGTGCTGCCGGGCGGAGGCAGGATGATCGGATACCAGTGTCACGACAGGAACGCCGCGGTCCTGCAAACGATCAATCGCCGCGCGTACTTCCGGAAACGCGGGCGCGACCACGGCAACACCATCACAGACGGATTTGTCGAGAACGGCAAGTGTTCCGGTCACCCGGTGACCATCGAAGGCATCAATCGGCTCGACATGAACCTGCATGCGCGCGCCACTCATGGACTGCGCATGCGCCTTGGCTTCCCGGGTCAGGTCCTCCATGAAGGCATTCGGTCCGTTCGGAATTAGGAAATGCAACCGGTAAGCACTTTTCTTGGCGAGGCCCGCTGCAAAGACATCAGGCTGGTAGTTCAGTCTCTCAACAGCCTGGCGAACCTTTTCAATTGTCGCTTTGCGCACGCCGGGCCGCGTATTCAAAACCCGATCGACCGTTGCTAGGCTGACGCCTGCCGCTTCAGCCACATCATGGATCGTCACACGCTTCAAGAGGCCCTCCCTTTCAAGCGACTATAACAAGAAATGAGGCACGGTCATCAAAAAATGCTGCAATGCGGAAAAATGTGCCGCTTAAGCACTAGGAGATCTAAACGAATTGACCGGCCGCGTGCCCGGACGACCAGGCCCACTGAAAGTTAAAACCACCGAGATGCCCGGTCACATCAACGACTTCGCCAATGAAATAAAGCCCGGGAACTTTCGCGCTTTCCATGGTTTTGGAGGAGAGTTCTTTTGTGTTCACACCGCCCAGCGTCACTTCGGCGGTCCGGTAGCCTTCCGTTCCAACAGGTGTCAGCTGCCAGCGGTTGAGTTGCTCTGAACATCGGCGCAGAATCTTATCAGACAAATCCGCCAAACGGCCCTTCAACTGAAAAGCCTGCGACAGCTCGTCGACCAGACGGGATGGCAGCAGCTGGGTTAACCCGGTTTTGAGATCCTGTTTCGGCGTCTCTGATCGCGCTGTTCGAAGGGTGTCAAACACATCCGTCCCGGGGAGAAGGTTCACAAAAATCGGTCTGCCTTCTTCCCAATAGGATGATATTTGCAAGATGGACGGACCGGACAAACCACGGTGGGTAAAAAGCAGGCCTTCGCGGAACGTGGTTTTTTTGAAACTGACTTCCGCATCCACCGAAACGCCTGACAGACGAGCGCACAAATCCTTGTTGGCGTCAGAAAATGTCAGCGGCACCAGCGCGGCACGCGGCGCGATGACATCATGTCCGAATTGCCGAGCGAGATCGTATCCAAATCCGGTCGCGCCCATCTTCGGGATCGACGGCCCTCCTGTTGCAACAACAAGAGACTTGGCCCGCACCGGCCCTTTCGACGTTGCAACGGAAAAGCGGTCATCCGGTTTGCTAACGGCCGAGATCGAGGTTTCCAGCTGCAAAACACCACCAGCTGCCTCCAACTCGGACAAAAGCATCTGGATGATGTCTTTGGCGGAGTAGACGCAAAAAAGCTGACCCAGCGTTTTCTCATGCCAGGAGATCCGATGTTTTTCGACAAGTCCCAAGAAATCCTGCTGGGTGTAGCGTTTCAGGGCCGAGACGCAGAACCTCGGATTTTGGGAAAGGAAATTGGCCGGTGAGCAATGCAGGTTGGTGAAATTGCAGCGGCCGCCGCCGGAAATCCTGATTTTGTCCGCCGGCCGCTTGGCATGGTCCAAGACCAGAACCTGACGGCCCCGCTTGGCCGCCTCAATCGCACACATCAATCCAGCGGCACCGCCACCGAGCACAAGAACATCCAGATCACGCATACCCGCGCTTATACAGGGTTTACTCTCGCTTACCAGCGCCCAAGAAAAAACCGGCGGACCTTTCGGACCGCCGGCTCACAAAACTCGCTTCTCAGAAAGAAGAAGCTTAGTTCATTTCGGACACAACTTCGAAACCGTCAGCGCCGACTTCAAACAGGGCATAGGTGCCCGGCACGTCGCCCTTGGCATCAAAGTTATGGTCGCCAGCAGCACCCTTGTAGTCAATCGCGGTGCCTGCAGCGATCAGCTCTTTTGCTTTCTGCCACTCACCTGGACGGATCGCTTCGCCTTCGCCGTTGGAGACTTCTCTCAGAGCAGCGCCAACACCTTCTTTCTTTCCGCCGGTCTTTTCCAGAGCCAGAGCAAGCAGGAATGCCGCATCGTAGGAAGTGTTTGCAAAAATCGCATCCGGATCGCCACCGACACCTTTGAAGGCCTCGTTGAAGAGATCCAGAGAGTCAGATTTCTCGCCAACAGGAGAGGAAGACACGAATGTTGCAAGGTTCTCTGCACCCAGCTCGTTGATCACGGCATCAGACTTCATGCCGTCGCCGCCAACAAACTTTTCAA
>CALDSI010000364.1 GCA_937911395.1 uncultured Labrenzia sp. | reverse complement strand
GAGGCGATCGAAATGCATGAGTCGACGGTCAGCCGGGTGACGTCCAACAAATACATGGCGACGCCCCGTGGCATTTTTGAACTTAAGTACTTTTTCTCCTCGGCGATCTCCGCGACCGTCGGCGGCGATGCGCATTCCGCCGAATCTGTGCGCCACAAGATCAAACAGATGATCGATGCTGAAGATCCAAAGGCGATCCTTTCCGATGACACCATCGTGAAGGTCCTCAAAGAGGAGGGCGTGGATATTGCGCGTCGCACGGTCGCAAAATATCGCGAGGCCATGAAAATCGGCTCTTCCGTTCAACGGCGGCGGGAAAAAAACGCAAAGATGTAAATGTTCGAGAGTTTAGCCGAACTCTTTCTGGTTTTGTTGGTGTGTGCTGTAAGAAACGTCAGTTTCTTTTGCGTTTTTCGCAATATTACCCCGTTTTCTTTATTGGTTTTATCGGATTCTTTCCCATTTCATGAGACGATTGACTCTCATGCAGGCGCCGATTATAGGACCGCCCTTGTGACTATGAGGGGGATGGCACTTTAGCGCTGACTGGTCCATTGTGTAGGCGTGAAACGTTTCTCGTTTCCGCACCGGCGGTTCCGCCGGTGACCTGTCGGTCAATAGAAAAAGAAGAGGTCCCCATGGCTTTGCGGATTTCGGGTAAAAATGTTGATGTTGGTGACGCAATGCGTGTCCATATCACAGACCGAATCGAAGACGCCCTTTCGAAATACTTCACGGGCGGTTTCACTGGCCACGTCACGCTGAGCAGGGAGGGCACGGGTTTTAAATCCGAGTGCACCGTGCATCTGGACACTGGAATTGTGCTGCAAGTGTCAGCTCAGGATCAGGATCCTAGAAACAGCTTTGATCAAGCTGCTGACAAGATCGAAAAACGATTACGCCGTTACAAGCGTAAACTGAAGGATCATCACAGTCACAACGGCAATGGCCGCGAGGCGTTCGAAGCAGCGTCCTACGTGTTGGCCTCGCCGGAGGAAGACGAGGAAGTGCCGGCAGATTTCAATCCGCTGGTCATTGCAGAGACATCTGCAAAAGTGAAAACGATGACCGTAGGCATGGCCGTTATGGAGCTTGATCTGACGGAAGCGCCGGTTGTCATGTTCAAAAATGCGGCAAATGGTGGTGTCAACGTTGTCTACCGCAGGGCGGATGGCAATATAGGGTGGATAGACCCTGCACTGGTGGCAAACGCCGCCGCAGAATAACACTGATGCGCTAGGGTCCGGCTTCCTTGTAAGCGGGAAGCCGGCGCCCGAAACGGATAGGCGAAGGAATGGATCTTAGTGATCTTCTGAGCAAAGACGCGGTTATCTCCAGGCTGAAAGCCAAGAGCAAAAAGCAGGCGATCCAGGAGTTGGCAGCCAAGGCGGCTGAAATGACCGGTCTTTCTGAACGGGAAGTCTTTGATACTTTGCTGCAGCGTGAGCGGCTTGGTTCCACCGGCGTCGGGCAAGGTATCGCAATTCCGCACGGCAAGCTTATCCGTCTCGACCGCCTTGTCGGGGTATTCGCGCGTCTGGACAAACCGGTCGATTTTGATTCACTCGACGAAGAACCGGTGGATCTTGTGTTCCTACTTCTAGCGCCTGAAGGGGCCGGAGCTGACCACTTAAAGGCCCTTGCCCGTATTGCGCGGCAATTGCGCGACGCAACGGTCACTGAAGGGATCCGGTCTGCAGCTGAAGCTGAAGACATTTACGAACTTCTCACCCAGCCAATAGCATCGTCCAACGCTGCCTGATCCACCAGGCGTTGACACACCAAGATTGCGGAAACCTCAGAGCGGTCCTGTGTGTCTGATCAGCGGGCTTCGACCGGTTCAGGTTCTGCTGCAGCTGTTGGCAAGTCCTGCGGCTGAAACTCGGCCCCCCTGCCTTTTTGCAAAGCCGGCAATTGAAGTTGTAACAACTCTGCAGGGGGGTTGGTCTCCTCTGGGATCCGCCAGAGTGTGGACCGGATTGCCAGGGTACCTAGCGTTTTCGTCGAAGTCATAACGGCCAGTATCGTGGCAAGCAGCGGCCCCACCGCGACAGGGATAACCGGCCAAACCAGATCAATCGGTTGCTGAATGATCCAGGCAAGGCCAGCAGCCCCGAAAAGGGTTTGCGGCCAGAGTTTGGAAGCTACTAGCAAAGCCGGTAAGCGGGCAACGCCACGCGCCTGTGCCCCCCAACCAATTGACTTTCCGAAAGCAAGACCAGCCATGAAGACGGTGTGAGCAACCGCCATGATTGGCGCAAGCATAGCCGCATAGACGATCTCAGCCATGACGCTGAGCAAAATCCGAATAGGCCCGCCAAACGCTTTTCGCAGATCCGTGCGTGCAATAATATCCGCGACAGTCGCCAGCTTCGGTGCAAAAACCATTGTCAGTACGGAGAAAAACAAGACAGCGCCGGTATCCGCCCGATAGGGAGCGTAATCCGTGGTCATTCCGAGGGTCGCAGCCCCCACCATAAATCCGATCCACGCGGGTGACCCGAGAAACATCAGGATGGCGAGCACCAACTGGGCCCGGCTGACGGGCTTAAGGCCCTTGAGACCGAGCAGTTTACGGTACTGCAAATTGCCCTGGCACCAGCGAAGGTCGCGGCGGATGAACTCCAGGAGATGTGGCGGGTTGGCCTCATAACTTCCGCTTTCTTGCGGCAGGACACGAACTTCATACCCGGCGCGGCGCATCAGAACAGCTTCGACTTGGTCATGCGACAAAACCGGACCGCTCAGCGGGCCTGTCCCAGGTAGAACTGGCAGCTTGCAGTGCTCCTTGAAAGGCTTTAGCCGCAAGATGGCATTGTGCCCCCAATAGGGCCCGCAATCTCCCTGCCACCACGCGCTGCCGATCGTGTAAGACCGCATTCCGAGGCGCATTCCAAATTGGAAAACCCGCGCAAAGGCACTGTCTGTCGGCAGCCCGACTACGAGGCTTTGAAGGATACCGATCTGCGGATTGACTTCCATGCGCCGTACCAGATCGATGATCGCTGAGGCGGACATGTAGCTGTCCGCATCCAGCACGATCGCAAACTCATGGCGATCTCCCCAACGTTCACAAAAATCTTCGATGTTGCCGGCTTTGAACGCGGTGTTTACAGCCCGGCGCCGATACACGACATCCATTTGCCCAGTAAAGCGGGCCGACAGCCGAGCCGACATTTGCTGTTCTTGCTGCGCTGTGTCGTCCCGGGACGTATCGCTCAAAACATAGAGTGTGAAGTTATGTCCGGAGCCTGCACGGATTAGATTGCTGGCCATCGCGGTGAGATTGGTCTCCAGCGCGTCGACGTCCTCATCCTTGATACAGGAGAGGAGCGCTGTGGAGCTGGAGATCGATTGAGACGCATCTCCTGGGGCAATCGGGCATACAGCTGCGACAGGATCCTTGGACAGCCGCATGACCAAAAGACCGATCACAGCGTTCCAAAAACCGATAACGGTCCACGGAAGTGTGACCATGAAACAGGCAAGGATGAAGTAGTCCAAGGTCGTGTGACCGCCCGGAGATAATGTCACGAACATTAACGCCGACAAGGCAACGAAACTTGCCGCCAACAGGAAGGCGAACAGAACCCTGCGACCGGTCATGGACGGTTTGGTCAATGCCGGGTTAGGTTTATCAATGACTTGCAACATTTTTCGGACTTCCAATCCTTGCAAACATGGCATGAATAGGCGTAGCGATAAGTGGATGTGGTGGCAAAAGCGTGTCACGGTTCGGAGAAATTGCAGAATGCCAACTCCCGCTGAAGAAGCTGATCTCCATGAAGCTCATGCCGTTTGGTATGTCGGCGGCGGAGGGTGTGCGGTTAGGCCGGCTAAGCTCTCGAAGCCGCAGCCGGGAGAGGTTCTGATCAAAGCGTTGAACAGTGTAATCAGCCGGGGAACGGAAGGGCTTGTTCTCCGCGGTGCGGTTCCGGAAACAGAGTGGCATCGCATGCGTGCGCCTTTTCAGGAGGGGCAGTTTCCCTTCCCGGTAAAATACGGCTACGCCAGCGTTGGAACCGTTATTGACGGAGACGCCGAACTTGCAGGTAAGCTCGTCTTTTCGCTCTTTCCGCATCAAGATCTCTACACTCTCCCGTCGGATGCCTGTGTCCCTGTGCCTGTTTCCATTCCGGCCAAGCGGGCGACGCTTGCGGCCAATTTAGAAACCGCTCTCAATGCTTTATGGGATGGAAAACCATCACCTGGGGATCACATCTGCGTGGTCGGCGGCGGTGTCGTCGGACTACTGACAGC
>CALDSI010000363.1 GCA_937911395.1 uncultured Labrenzia sp. | reverse complement strand
CTAGAATAGTAGCCGCCGAGAATGGAGCCCATGGATGTACCGGCGATTGCTTCCGGTTTCACCCCGAGATCGTCCAGTGCTTCGAGTACAGGAATATGCGCAAATGCCTTGGCGGCACCGCCGCCGAGGGCCAGGTAGAACCCGTCGGTGCGTTTCGCAGGTTGAGCTGCGGTGCTTTCCGGCGTGACTTCTGAAGACGCTGCATGCCCGCTCGCGCCTGATGCCAGGATCGTGCTGCCGGTTGCAATGGTTCCGGTCAAAAAACTGCGGCGTTCCATGCTGGGTCCATTCCTTCTGTCGTGCCGACACGCGCCCTGCAGACTTCACATACAGTAATGCGGAGCTGCTTAAGTCTATCTGAGAGTATAGGAAAACTGCCAGACCCCTCCGCTCAAGAAAAAGGCCGGGGACAGGTGATTGACTGTCCCCGGCGTAATCCTCGGTTCGAGAACCGGGTTCTTCGGCTCTCAGAGTGCGGGATTACTGCGGCAGTTGGTCATCAACGCCCTTTACGTACCAGTTCATCCCGAGGATCGCACCGTCGTCGAGACGCACACCATCTTCTGCTGCAACTGTGCCATCCTGCTTGGTAATCGGACCGGTGAACGGCTCCCAACCGCCAACAATCTTGGCTTCGGTCGCTTTGGCCATTTCAACGACATCTGCAGGCAGATTGGTGTATGGGGCCATGACAACGTGTTTCTCTGCAAGGCCCTCCCAAGAGGAATGGCTTTCCCAAGTGCCGTCGAGAACGTCCTGAACGCGGTGGATGTAGTACGGCGCCCAATCATCAATGATGGCGGTATATTGTGCGTCCGGTGCGAAAGCGACCATGTCGGATGCTTGGCCGAAACCATGAACACCGCGCTCTTGAGCAACCTGAAGCGGCGCGGTGGAGTCCGTATGCTGCGTGATGATGTCTGCGCCCTGGTCGATCAGCGCCTTGGCAGCATCTGCTTCCTTGCCCGGGTCAAACCAGGTGTTCACCCAAACAACCTTCAACTGGAAGTCCGGATTGACGGATTGTGCGCCCAACATGAACGCATTGATGCCTGCGATGACTTCCGGGATCGGGAAGGACGCGATGTAGCCTGCGACACCGGACTTGGACTGCTTTGCTGCAACCTGACCAATGATGTACCGGCCCTGGTGGAATTTGGAGTTATATGTTGCGACGTTGTCGGCGGTCTTGTAGCCGGTGGCGTGCTCGAACTTCACATCCGGGAACTTCTTGGCAACCTTGATGGTCGGGTTCATGTAGCCGAACGATGTCGTGAAGATGATGTCGCAGCCTTCACGCGCGAAACGCTCGATGGCGCGCTCTGCATCCGGGCCTTCCGCAACGCTTTCAAGAAATGCAGTTTCGACCTTGTCGCCGAAATGCTCTACAACGGCCAAGCGGCCCTGGTCGTGCTGGTAGGTCCAACCGAAGTCACCGACTGGTCCGACGTAAACGAAACATGCCTTAACATCGGCTGCGTTTGCTGCGGTTCCTGCTGCGAGGAACGCGGCGGCAGCCACGGTTGCTTTCAATAGAGATTTCATCAGTTTGGTCCCCTCTGTTTGATCTCTCTTTGTGTACGATCTTTTTGCTTAGATCCAGCCCTGATCGCGAGGGGCCGGACCCGACCGGTAACGGGGAGGCGCTACCGGTCCGGGACAAACGGCTTGCCTAGACAAGCCGGTGTATTGACCAGCGTCAGTCTGCGGTTTGCGGAAATGAGCACAAGTACTCCAATGGTCGCAAGATACGGCAGGCTGGACAGGAATTGTGATGGAACGCCAAGGCCGATTGCCTGGGCATGCAAATTCAGAACGCTGACCGCGCCGAACAGGTACGCCCCGATGATAACGCGGAACGGCAACCAGGATGCAAACACCACCAATGCAAGCGCAATCCA
The DNA here is from genome assembly GCA_937911395.1 of uncultured Labrenzia sp. Taxonomy (GTDB): domain Bacteria; phylum Pseudomonadota; class Alphaproteobacteria; order Rhizobiales; family Stappiaceae; genus Roseibium. The sequence continues at coordinate 7,687 of CALDSI010000363.1, read as the reverse complement.
GCCGCGGCCGGCCGTCATGTTTTCCACCCACTGTGGTGTATAGGCCAGCGACATGTAAGCACCGGCCAAACCCGCACAGGCCCCGCCGAACAAGACCGCCATGAACCGGATTTTCAGAACCGAATAACCTAAGGCATGTGCCGATCCGTGATTGTCACCAACGGAGCGCAAGATCAGGCCGGCCCGGGTCCGGAAGAGGAAGTAAGCCACCCCGATAATAAGTGCGAAGCCGATATAAACGATCGCATCTTGCTGGAAGAAGACCGGTCCAATGAACGGGATGTCGGACAGGATCGGGATGTAGAGTTCCGGGATCCGCAATCCCGGTACTCCGATATACGCTTCCCCAATCATGCCGGAGAGTCCAAGACCGAGGATTGTCAGCGCAAGTCCGGTCGCGACCTGATTGGCGACCAGGACGAGCACGAGAAACCCGAACAAAGCGGACATCGCCATGCCGGCTGCGATGGCACCAATGACCCCAAGCGTGCCGGAGCCGGTCTGGTTTGCGATCGCAAAGCCGATAACGGCGCCCATGATCATCATGCCTTCGACGCCCAAATTGAGGACGCCGGAGCGCTCCACCACCAATTCGCCAATTGCCGCAATGAGAAGCGGTGTTGCCGCTGTGATGACTGTGAGCAGAACAGCCTCAAACATGAGAAACCTCCCCGGCCGGATTGGCAGCACGGCGGGAGACCATGCGGATGCGATAGAGTATCAGCGTGTCACAAGCGAGCACGTAGAAAAGCAGCAAGCCCTGAATCACGCTTGCAATCTTGTTGGAGACACCGAGGCCGGACTGAACGCCCTCCCCGCCGATATAAGACAAGGCAAGCACAAACCCCGCGATGATGATGCCGATCGGGTTCAACCGCCCCAGGAAGGCCACGATGATCGCAGTGAAGCCATAGCCCGGAGAAATTGACGGCAAAAGCTGGTTCAGCGATCCGGAGACGACCATGGTGCCTGCAAGACCGGCCAAGCCACCTGCCAAGGCAAAGGAAAAGATAGTCAGCCGTTTTGCGGAGAATCCGGCAAAACTGCCGGCACGCGGGCTTTCACCCATCACCCGGATTTCAAAGCCCTTGATGGTCTTTGCCAAAACAAGCGCGAGAACCAACGCAATGATGATGGTAATTGGCGTCGCCAGGCTCATCATTCCGCCAAAAACGTCCGGCAAGGTTGCAGCGTCAGAAAAGATGCGGGATTCCGGGAAGTTAAAGCCATCCGGATCCCGCCACGGACCGCGAACGAGATAATCCAGCAGAAGCCCGGCCACATAAACCAGCATCAAGCTTGTGAGAATTTCATTGGTGTTGAACCGGGTCTTCAACAGTGCCGGGATCATCGCCCAAAGCGCGCCCCCGATCACACCGGAGATCAGCATCAGCGGCAGTGTCAGGCTGTTTTCAAAACTCGGGAACATGACTGGCAGGATGGAACCGAACATTGCCCCGACCACGAACTGCCCTTCGGCGCCGATGTTCCAGTTGTTGGAGAGGTAACAAACCGCCAGTCCGCAACCGATCAGGATGAGCGGTGTTGCCTTTTCGATCGTTGCTTCCAGCGACCACTGCTCGGTCAAAGGTTCAATGAAGAACTTGTAGAGGCCAAGGGCCGGATTGACGCCGGAAATGGCAAATATGATCGCGGCTGACAGAGCTGTCAGACCGACTGCAATCAGCGGCGACATCAGCGACATCAGTTCGCTGTGTTCCTTGCGCTTGACGAGTTCGATCCGCATCAGGCGACCTCCCCTTGTGTCTCGGCTCCGCCTGCCATGAGAAGACCAACCCGTTCGCGGGTCATATCCGCTGCCGGCTCTGGTTCAGACAGAAAACCTCTGGAGATCACCGCGATCTTGTCGGCGATTTCAAAGATTTCATCGAGATCCTGGCTGATCACCAGAACTGCAGATCCGCTTCGGGCGAGATCAATGATCGCTTGACGGATCAGCGCGGCAGCCCCTGCGTCGACCCCCCATGTGGGTTGATTGATGACCAGGACGCCAGGTTGCCGGTCGAGCTCGCGACCGACAACAAACTTCTGCAGATTGCCGCCTGACAGCGACCGAGCTTCTGGGTCATCATGCGACATACGGACATCAAATGCCTGTTTGATCCGCTGCTCCATTTCTCCGGCATTGGCCGTGGACACCATCCCGCCGTTGACCAGCTTGTCACCTGTGCTGTGCCGCGTGAGCACAATGTTCTGGGAGAGCTTCATGCCAGGAACGGCGCCATGACCGAGCCGCTCTTCGGGCACGAAGGCGGCGTTTTTCTTCCGGCGCCAATTGATGCCCTTGGCGCCGCAGGGAGCTCCATCCAGCAGGATCATGTCTGGGGCAACGCGCATTTCACCGGAGATTGCGTCGAACAATTCCCCTTGCCCATTCCCGGCAACGCCCGCAATAGCCACAACCTCGCCCGCACGGAGTTCCAGCGAAATGTTGTTCAGCGCAGTTGCAAAGGGTGTGGCCGCTGGGGCGGACAACTTGTGCAACCCAAGCCGGATATCTCCGATAGCCGGTTTTTGGGCTGCCGCGTTTACCGCGATCACTTCAGCGCCTACCATCATGCTCGCGAGTGTTGCTGGTGTTTCCTTCGTGGGATCACATTCATTGACTACCTGACCGTGGCGCAAGATGGTCGCGTGATGGCAGATCCGCTGAACTTCTTCCAAACGGTGGCTGATATAAAGGACGGCGCAGCCTTCGGACGCCAACCGTTGCAGGGTCAGGAAAAGCTGGTCCGCTTCCTGCGGTGTCAGAACAGACGTCGGCTCGTCCATGATGATCAGACGGGGTTCCTGAAGGAGACACCGGACGATTTCGATCCTCTGACGAATACCGACCGGCAGATCGGCGACAATGTCACTCGGGTTCAGCGGAAGACCGTATTCGCGGGAGACTGTTTCGATCCGTTTGGCCAGGTCCTTCATGTTGCCGGGATTTGGCAGTGCGAGAGCAATGTTCTCGACCACATTCAACGCCTCGAACAAGGAAAAGTGCTGGAACACCATCCCAATGCCGAGTTCGCGGGCAGCGGCAGGATTGTCTATCGCAACCTTCTGGCCATCCCACCAGATTTCGCCCCCATCCGGCTCGAGCGACCCGTAGAACATCTTGACGAGCGTGGATTTGCCCGCGCCGTTTTCACCAAGAAGAGCGTGAATTTCACCCTTGTTGATCGTCAGATCGACGGCGTCGTTGGCAAGGATATCGCCAAACCGCTTGGTCAGCCCTTGCGCGTCCAGCAACTTGTCTTTGCCGGATCTCGCGAACGGGGCAGATGCCGTGTCCACTTCTGAATGGTTTTCTGTACCCACACTGTCCCCCGGTTGGATGCCGCCTTATTATTCATGTCTTATTTATGTGCAAGCCTCCCGCTTGCAGCGGCTTGTTGATAACAGGCCTCGTCCCGGGCAATCAGGTCGACAACTATTCCTGCTGCGATCACAGCCGGATGTTTTGATTTTATCGTTGTCACCCCGACCGGGCAGACCATGGTCGAAAGAACGCTGTCACTCAGACCGCGTGATTTGAGACGTTTCAGGAACCGAACCCGCTTGGTTTTGGAACCAATAACACCGCAATAGCCAAAGCGCTGCGCGAGGAGCGCACGGGCCATGATCTCTTCATCGAGCCCGTGTGAGTGGGTCATGGCAAGAACGAAGGCACCATTGGGCGCATCCTCGAGTGCTTTCGCGGGGTCCGAAGTGCAGACCTTTGTGACATTGGCCGGGACAGCAGATGGGAACTGATCCGCTCTGCCATCGATCCAGACGATCGAAAACGGCAAGGGCGCCAGCGCCAAGACAAGTGCCTTTCCGACATGCCCGGCACCGAAGAGGAAAAGTATCCGCCGCGTTTCGCCGAATTGTTCGAACAGAAGCTCTTTGCCGTTTAAGCCCTTAATTTCAAATACGTTTTCGGGGATTTGATCCGCGATCTCGCGTTCGCGAACGGAGCCGTTGTCGATAATTGCTCGCGTAACGAATGGATACGGTTTGCTTTCTTCCAGTGCCAGCCTTTCAGCGGTATCCAAGTGTTCCGCCACAAAGACTTCAATCGCGATTTTGGCACGGCCACCACAACACTGGCCGAGATCGGGCCCGAGAGAAACGGTTTTTAGTTCGAAACCTGCTATTTTGCGACCTGCAGCGTTTGCCGCCTGACGAATCACTTCAAATTCCAAAGTGCCGCCGCCGATCGTGCCGAAAAAACCGCCGTCCGGCCGCACGATCATCCGTGCGCCGGTTTCCCGTGGTGTCGATCCGCCAGTTTCAGCGACCGTGACGAGGGCACAGGCGCCGCTGCTTTTCAGGCAGTTTGCGATGTGCCCCCAGACCTTCATGCCGAAACCTTTCGTGAGCGCAATTCCCGGACAGCCTTCATGATCGCTTCGGGTGTTGCGGGCGCAGCAAGGTTCGGTATTTGTCCGGGTGCCAGGCTCGCCACCGCGTCATTGATGGCGCAGAAGACAGCGTTTGCCAGCATCACCGGGGGTTCGCCGACCGCCTTGGACCGGTAAACAGTGTCCTGCGGGTTGCCGTTGCTGCTATAAAGGCTGACGTTGAACTCCTCGGGAATGTCCGACGCCGTCGGGATCTTATAAGTCGACGGGGCATGGGTGCGCAGCCGGCCTTTTTCATCCCAGACGAGCTCTTCCGTGGTCAGCCACCCCATCCCTTGCACAAACCCGCCCTCAATCTGGCCGAGATCAATGGCCGGGTTCAGCGAATGGCCGACATCATGCAGAATATCGACCCGGTCAACCGTCATTTCGCCGGTCATGGTGTCAATTGTGACCTCGGCGCAGGCGCCACCGAAGGCGAAGTAGTAAAACGGGCGGCCGGTTACGCTTTCCCGATCCCAGGTGATCCCGGGTGTCGCATAGAATCCCGCGTGGGACATCTGGATCCGTGCCATATGCGCCTGTTTGGCAACTTCCGCCAGAGTGAAACTTTGATCGCCAATGAGGACCTTGTTGTCTCCGAAATGAATGGCTTCCGGGCCACACTGGTGTTGTTCGCACAAGAAGGAGATCAAACGCCCCTTGATTTCCTGCGCTGCAAGTTTTGCGGCCATGGCATTCAGGTCGGTGCCGGAAGACGCCGCTGTCGGGCCGGTGTTCGGCACCTTGGAGGTATTGGTTGCGGTGATCCGCACCTTGTCCAGTGTCACGCCAAATTCTTCGCCGACGACCTGGGCGACCTTTTGATAAAGCCCCTGCCCCATCTCGGTGCCGCCGTGGTTCAAATGAACCGAACCGTCGGTGTAAAGATGAACGAGTGCGCCAGCCTGGTTGAGGTGCTTCAGCGTAAATGAAATGCCGAATTTCACTGGCGTCAGGGCCAACCCCTTTTTCAGGACGGCATTCACCGCATTGAAATCGCGGACATCGTCGCGCCGGGACCAGTAATCAGAGGTCTCTTCCAGCTGGGCGATGAGATCATGCATCACCGCGTATTCTTCCACCGGCATGCCGTAAGGTGTCACATTGCGCTCGCCGTCATAAAAGTTCAGCTTGCGAATATCCAACGGATCCCGGCCGGTCTTGGTGGCAATCGCATCAATCATGCGCTCGGCAGCCAGCATCCCTTGAGGCCCGCCAAATCCGCGGAATGCAGTATTGGAGCACGTGTCTGTTTTCAGACGGCGGGACCGGATGGCCGCATCTGGATAGAAATAACTGGAATCGGCGTGAAACAGTGTTCGGTCATTCACACCAAGGGACAGATCGACCGAATAGCCGCACCGTGCCAGGAACTCCATGTCGACTGAGCGGATCTTGCCCGTACCATCATGGCCGACCGTCCAGTCAACGCGGAAATCGTGCCGCTTGCCGGTCATGATCATGTCGTCATCGCGATCGAGCCGGACCTTACACGCCTTGCCTGTGGCGTGGGCAGCAAGCGCGGCCAAGCTCGCCCATTGGTTCGCCTGGGATTCCTTGCCGCCAAAGCCACCGCCCATGCGCCGGACTTCAGCCGTGACCAAGGCATCCGGGACGCCAAGGACTTTTGCCACGGTGTGCTGCACTTCCGTCGGGTGCTGGGTCGATGTGTGCACCAGCATGCCACCCGCTTCCTGCGGCACGGCCATGGCAATCTGGCCTTCTAGGTAGAAATGCTCCTGCCCGCCAATGCGGAATGAGCCGGACAATACCTCTTCTGCCGCTGTCATCCCGGTTTCAGGAGACCCGCGGCGGAACTGGTAGTCCGGCAGGACCATCGTATCTGCAGCCTCAGCATCTTCCTGCGTCAGGATTGGTGGGAGCGGCGCAACCTCGATGTTGGCTTTCAGGGCTGCCTTGCGCGCCTGATCCCGCGTCTCGGCAACAACGGCAAAAACAACCTGGCCGAAAAACAGGATTTCACCGTCTGCCAGAACCGGATCATCGCCAAAGCCGGACGAACAATCGTTGGTTCCCGGAATATCATCAGATGTCAGGACAGCAATAACACCGTCGCTTGCGCTCACATCTGTCAGGTCGATGGAACTGATCTTGCCGCGGACCGCAGATCGCGCCCAGCCCGGAACGACATGCAGCGTGCCAACGGCCTCGGTCAGATCGTCAATGTAAGGCGCTGTGCCGGTGACATGCATTTCTGCACTGTCATGGGCCAGAGGTTTGCGAACATGCTTCAGCGGGGCGGTCACTTTGCTCTGATCAAGCGGCGCGGTCATGATCTGCCTCCCCCTTTGCCAAAACCCGAACGCTTTGCGCTGCCGTCCCGTCGGTTTCCATCAAGGCTTTCGCAAGCAAGGCCCGCGCCGTTTCCATACGGTATTCTGCACTCGCCCGCATGTCTGTGAGTGGCGTGAAGTCGCTATTCAGGGCTTCAATGGATGCAGCCCAGGTCGACGCATCCTCAAGAATCGCACCTTTCAGAGCAGCCTCTGCTCCAGCCGCACGCTTTGGTGTACCAGCCATGCCGCCATAGGCGATCCGAGCATCGATGATCCGGCCATCGACGATGGTGAACCGGAAGGCGGCCATGACGGATGAAATATCCTGATCAAAACGCTTTGAAATCTTGTAACAGTGAAAGACCTGATTGGCGGAGGGGCGCGGAACAAACAGCCCGGTCACGAATTCCCCGGGAAGTCGGTCCTGTTTCCCGTAGTCGATGAAAAAGTCTTCTAATGCCAGAGCGCGATCACTGTCTGCAGACTGAAGCTCCAAAGTTGCGCCAAGTGCAATGAGTGCTGGCGGCGAATCTCCGATCGGCGACCCGTTGGCGATATAGCCGCCAACTGTTCCGGATGCGCGAACCTGCTTTGAACCAATGCGCTTCCAGAGTTCGCCCAAATCCGGAGAAATCCTGGTCATCGCGGCCTCTGTCGCGGCAAAGGTCGCCGTCGCCCCCATCAAAATGCCGGACTCGCTTTCTTCGACCCGGTCCAGGCCCTCGATCCGGCCGAGCCAGATGGTTTTGGGCAGATCGCGGAGGTGTTTTGTAATCCAGAGGCCGACATCGGTCGCGCCAGAGACCAGGGTGGCATCCGGATGCTGACCGTAAAGCGCAGCCAGGCCAACCAAAGATGCCGGCGAGGAGAAAAACCGTTCACTGGTTCCAAGGAATATATCCCGGCTGTCTGCGAGTTTCTTTAGTTGCTCACGAGTTTCATTCGACCGCCAGGTGAACGCGTCATCGGCAACGTTGAAACAGGCTTCCA
>CALDSI010000362.1 GCA_937911395.1 uncultured Labrenzia sp. | reverse complement strand
CTTCGGTCAGGCCGGGACAGTGCTATATCGTGCCGACGGTACAGATCATGATGATCTTCCTGATCGTGCCATCGGCGGTCATCTGTTTCAGGACACTGTCCATGTCGGCAATGAAGGTATCGCCGTCCTCCGCGCTCCAATGCTGGCTGTAGCCGATATGGGCGGTTTCCGTGTGGACTTCCCGGATCGGTTTGATCTTGTCGAAATTGTTGGACTGGATGGAGAGTTCGACAGCCTCTTGCTGTTGCACATAACAATCAGCGCGGCCTATTTGCAAAAGACGCAAATTGGCATCAGTCGTCTGTTCTTCAATGAGCTGGATTTTGCCATTCAAAACCATCTCAAAAAACTCCGCGCCCGGAGTTGAGAAACCGGCATTGTTGCTAAAGAGCAGCCCCGCATAGTCCTTTGGGTATTCCCAGTGGTCCTGGGCAACGCCCTGCCGACAATAGACATAGATCGTCTCTGTCGCCATAGGCGTTGAAAAATGGCGGATCCACGGCCTGCGGATTGGCTTGTGATAGGTGCCGACCAGCCCGTTTACCTTGCCGCTTTGCACGAGGAACTTGGCCCGAGTCCAGGGGGCGGATGTCAGCTCGATCTTGTAACCCGGCAGCCGTTTGTCGGCCTCTTTAATAATTTCCGCGTAGATCCCAGCGGGCCCGTCCTCTTGGGCCGTCATGAACGGGGCATAGTCCGCATCTTGAACCAGCGTGACGAGCCGCACATGTTCATCGGCATCAGCATTTACTGTGCCTGCGCATATCGTCGCGACAGCGGCACAAATCGTCAGAAGGCTTTGTCGCACGGTTTTCATAGGTCTTTTATGACCTGTGGTGCGCACGCAGGTGTCATTCTGAAGGTTCTCGCTGGCTTTTTGTTGTTTTGACGTTGCAAAATCGCCGAGCCTGTCCCGTATGTCGATCAGTGTGATTACGTAGCGATAGTTTTTATTTCAAGAAATTACGAAACATCGAAAGTGTCAATTATCCATAAACACGCGCGTAAAGATATGATGACATTGCAGTGCAGCCGGTGGTTTCAACTTCCAATGAATTTCGCGATGATCCGGTCAATCGTGCCGTCAGCCTTCATAACCGTCAGCGTTTTATCCATGGCCTTGATAAAGGCATCTGCGTTCGGCCCGGTCCACTTGTCGGAATACCCGATATAGGCAGCTTCCAAGGAAGCCGTCCCTGCAATCTGAACATTCTTGATGTCCTTTTCCCGGATCAGGACTTCCGTGGCGATGCGCTCCACGACATAACAATCAATCCGCCCTAGGGCGAGTTTATCGAGGTTCTGCTCGGTCGTTTGCGCTTCTTCCAGCTTGATCATTCCCTGCTCGACGAGCTCAAAGAACCGGTCTCCGGGCGCCTTGTAGCCGGCGACATTGCCGAACAGGAGGCCTTTATAGTCGTCCGGATAGATCCACCCGGGCTGCGCGATCCCGGACCGGCAAAAGATGCTGACTTCTTCGAAAAAGATGGGCACGGACCAATGGCGGATCCACGGCCTGTCGGTCGGCTTGTAGTAGCTGCCGACCAGACCTTGCGCATACCCGTTTTCCACCAGAACCGTTGCGCGCGTCCAGGGAACCGCCTGAACCGAAAGGTTGCTCGCGTCCATTCTGCGTTGCGCTTCGAAAAGGATCTCGGCATAGAGCCCCGCTGGCATACCGTTTTCGACGGTCATATAAGGCGCGTAGGCGTTGTCCTGCAAAAACAGCACCTGATCCGCGGCGAGTGCCGTCGGCAAGGCGGCCAACAAGAAGCCAAACCCACCAATGAGAGCGCTGACGAGATTTCTGCCGGATCGGCGGCACTGCAAGACGAGCAACAACAGCGGTTCCTTTCAGTTCGTCCCAGAAAACCACGGCGGTCTTATTTGTTCGTTACTTTCGCAAGTAGATCAAAAATTTGTCCCTGCGCAAGGCTTGCGTCGCACTTCCATCAATCATTTGCATGAACTCATCACAGGCTTTTGCTGGCGGTCAACGTTCTATTCCAGTACGTAGCTGGCAATACATGATCTAAGGACTGACACCATGGCCGACCAAGACACCTGCCTTGCCGATACACTGGACGTTACCCGGAAGTTCAAGATTGCCGGACAAGTGGAAGGCGTTTTCGGTACCCCGGTGACGGAGGACTTTCAGACCGAACCGGTCGAGCGTCTCGCCCTGACATTTGAGGGGGTGCCGGGGGATCGCCATGCCGGGTTCACCCGCAAGTCCGGGGGGCGCGAGCCGTGGTACCCGCGCGGAACAGAAATGTGCAACGAGCGGCAGATCTCCATCCTGTCCATGGAAGAACTGGCAATCATTGCTGAGCGCATGGAAATCCCCGAACTCAAGTCCGAATGGATTGGCGGCAACATCACGCTCTCCGGCATTCCCAATCTCTCGCTGATCCCTCCGCGCACACGTCTTGAATTTGAGGGCGGTGTGGTGATCCGGGTCGATGGTGATAACGCCCCGTGCCGCTTTGCCGGATCGGCAATCGATCGCCAGTTCCCGGACCGTAGCGGTCTGGATCTCCTGTTCCCGCAAAAAGCCAGAAGGCTGCGCGGCCTGGTCGGTTTTGTCGAAAAGCCGGGTACGATTGCAGCGGGCGAGACGGTAACCGCACACATACCGGAGCAGTGGATTTATCCAAAGGCTTGAGTCTTGGTTGGCAATCCGCTTGTCTTCTTAGTCCAGCCAACAATAAGGGAAGATAAGCCGTGCTGCCAATTCATCACATGATCGACCGCGGACCGCGCCCTGTTGCGCCGTTCTCGCATGCTGTGGAAGCCGACGGCTGGGTCTTTGTCACCGGTCAGATGCCAACCGATCCGGATGCCCCGGATGCGCCGTTGCCGGAAGGCATTGAGGCGCAGACCGTCCGGGTCATGGACAACTTGAAGATCGTGCTTGAGGGGCTCGGACTGGGACTGGAGAATGTCACCTTCGCCCGGGTCTATCTGACCGAATTTGAACGCGATTATGCGCAAATGAACGAAACCTACCGCTCCTTCTTTGAGGAGGGGAGTTTGCCGGGACGGACCTGCATCGGTGTGACCGCGCTTGCTGTCGGCGCGTTGGTGGAGATCGACCTGGTCGTGCGCCGTCCGTGAATCTTGTCAGGAGTTGATGTCGCCGGAGGCCGCCTCAGCATCGCGGCAGTCCGGCACTGCTGCATCGAACTCGGCCAGGAAACCCGGGTTGAGTTGAAGAAAGTCATTCGAAAAATAGACTGAAAGCGGTTTGTCTTGCTGCACCTCTGAGCGGATTTCGCTCAAAACGCCCCTGGTGTCCAGGATGCGCTCCATAACCAGGTTGTTGGCGAGCACGGCTTCAAAGCGTCCGGCCAGCAGCATTTCCAGAAGGGCATTCGTGTCTCTGGGCGGAAAATCCGTTGTGCGATACCCGTTCCGGCGGAGCCACGTTTGCATGTTCGCGCCGAGAAAGCTGGACGTCAGCATGGACAAGCGATTGGCAGGGTCTTTCGGGCTGAGGATTTGATCCTTGAGGAGATACCATGTCCATGTCTGCCGGGCGATGATCGCGCTGGCCGTTGCATAGGCATCGCGCCGAGCATTTTGGGACGCCGCAAAAAAGCCGTCCGCATACCCGTTTTGAACCTCTAGCTGCGCGCGTTTCCAAGGCAGAACATGGATTTCAAACGCGCGATCAATTGCATCGAGAGCGCAGGAAACGACACGAACCGCAATCCCGTCAAAGCTCCCGTCGGCCTGAACTGATCCGTAAGGGGGAAGGTCGTGTGTCGTTAAAATGACCGGTCCGGTTTCTGCTGCAGATGGCTGAAGAATGACACTGAGAGCTACCGCGCTGGTGAGCGAAAGCACCAAGGCCGAAAGGCAAGCCCAGCAGATCCTGGCTAGAGATCGGTAAGATTGGAACACAAAGTTCCCCAACGTTCGAAACTTCAAAATCCAAAGGATTTCTATCCTGATTGAACGTCAGAGTAAAAGGGGCTCTTGCATGTCAGGTTAACAAGCGGCGGCCTGTTCCGCACGCCGCTTGTGAAATGCCGATCTTATTCGCCTTTTGAGCGGGTTTCGAACAACAAGCCCTTTGCGGATCTGTCCGGGAAGCCGTGCCAATAGGTGTGCTCCGGTTTGTCCGTGCCATCGTCATTGCGGGCAAAAACGCCATCTTCTGCCGTCGCAATCAGGTCCAGATAGACAGCCTTGTCCGTGTCGTTCTTCAGATGGAGATCCATGAAGGCCGTCGCAAAGTGCTGCATGATGTTGTTCATCCGCACAGTGTCCCACACCGCATCTGCATAGTGTTCAAACGGCGCCCAGCCGAGCTCTTCATTGAAGGGATAGGATTCCATCGGTGCGGGCATGGGCGCTGCCGCATTGAGATTGGCACTGATGAAGGTCAGAAGGTGCCGGACGGTACCACCGCTTTCTTCCCAGATCTTGCGGATGCCGGTTTCATACTGGGAAACATCGTCAACGCTGCCGGCCACATAAAGCGCGGGCACGCGCACACCGGAAAGCCCTTCAGCGTCCCAGAAATCGCGGTTTCTCCCCCATGGACCGATGGCGACAATCGCCTTGAGACGCTGATCAATCAGCGCTTCATGGTCTTCGCTGCCAGCCTTGTGCATGCCCAAAAGCCCATCCGGCGCGCCCCACTCATAACCGATGGATTTATCGGTTACACCGCCGCCGGCAGAGATGATCGCGCCGTAGCCGCCCATGGAGTAACCGATGAGGCCGGTGCGGCTGGTGTCGATCAGGCCCGCAAGTGGCGAGTTATCGTCCTTGGCAAGCCGGTCCATCTCATTCAGCACAAACATCTGATCAAGCGGGCGGTTCACCAGCGTGGATCCGAAGGCTGCCTTGTCTTGATATAGGCTGTCGGTGTGGTCGATGGAGACCGCGACATAACCCTTGGTAGCGAGATTTTCCGCCAGATGGCTCTTCAGGAACCGGGTGCCCGGATAGCCGTGTGAAATCAGCACAAGCGGGTAGGGGGCAGAGGCTTTTTCAGGGGTAGCCTCCGGTTTGGAGAGCCCGTGAATGTCGGCCTCACGCTGTCCGTCCCGCAGGATGACCCGCATCGGTTCTGGCGCATCATGCGCCTCAGCCGGATAAAAGACTTCCACCGTCAATGGGCGGTCATAGCTTTCCGGCGTTTCATCCGCCGCAATCCGGACAATGTCGTATTGATTTGGATTGGTGAGCTGCAGCGTTATTCGACCGACCCCATGCGCGCCATGAGCTGCAAGCTCCGGCGCATCAGGGCGGACGAGGTCGATTCTGTTTTCAGACATGGCTTCTGCCGAAACAAGACTTGTGAGAGTGGCGGCAATCAAAAGGGATTTTGGGGGCAACAGGGGCACGGCGTTGGGTCTCCGGAGCATCGTAATAACTTACAATCTGCAACTTAAAGCCCAACCTATGGATGGCAAGGGTCATCAGCGTGCTGATAGTTCGCAGGCGATAATAAATTAGGGCAAGGAGAGACATCGAATCTGCCAGAATGCCGCAGCCAACGGGCGTTTTGTCACAGTGCGAGATCAGTCTGCTGAGCTTACGTGAAAACACGTACATAAAGCCAAGGAAGGGCCTGATCGCGTGTCTGCAAAAACTGCCGAACAAGAACTGCTTGTCATCCGCCTGCTGCTGATCATTCCGGT
>CALDSI010000361.1 GCA_937911395.1 uncultured Labrenzia sp. | reverse complement strand
CAGGTCCCGCTTCCCCTTTCTGTCGGCACCCGCAAAGAGCAAAAGTGTCTCGCAGAGGCGATCAACTTTGAGGCACGCGGCGAGTCCGAAGAGGGTCAAATCGCAGTTGCACAGGTGGTCTTGAACCGGGTCAAGAACCCGTCTTATCCGGATTCCATCTGCGGTGTCGTTTATCAGAACAAGCACAAGCGCAACCGCTGCCAGTTCTCCTTCGCCTGTGATGGCATCCGAGACCGGATCGCAAGCCCAGGCGCCTGGAAGAAGGCTGAGCGTATCGCCCGGGATGTCTCCGACGGTAAGGAATTCCTGAAGATGGTCGATGCGTCGACCCACTACCACGCCGACTACGTCAATCCGCGGTGGGCCAAGTCCATGGCGAAGCGCGGCAAGATCGGCCTGCACATCTTCTACAAGACCTACGCCGGCGGCTGGAACTAGAGCAAATCGCGTTTAAACGGATTCAGGTTTCGCTGCCACTCGGCTTTGCCTCGTACTCGAAATCTGAAGCATCCTGTATTAAGTTAAACACGACTCGCTATAATCCAGCCGTCCTCCGGCACCTTCCGCTCGTTTCAGCAATCATTTTTGCCGGGGCCGGCCTTTCGCCTGCCGATCCTCGATCGGGCTCTTGCCGTGCAAGCTCTTGTAGCGCTTGGCAAAATGAGACGCATTGGCAAACCCGCAAGCCACCGCAATTTCAATGATCGGCATCGCTGTCCGGCAGACCAGCCGCTGAGCAATATCAAGCCGGATTTTGCTGTAATAGGCGAGCGGCGAACACTCGAAATAGTGCTGAAAATCCCGTTGGAGCTGCCGCGGGCTGACATTGAGCCGCGCCGCCAGCTCGTTCTGGGACAGGGTTTCTCCGACGTTTTCGGTCATCAGTTCAATGCACCGGCGCAGACGCGGCGGGATCAGGTAGAGCTCGTCCCGCATCAGCGTGTTCTGCCGTTCACTGCCCGATCTCATGTCCTGATGCAGCGCGATGCTTGCAACATCACTGGCAACCGCTCCGCCATGCAGATCGGCGATATAGCCAATCATCAGATCCAGCGCCGTCGTTCCGCCAGCACAGGTTAGATAATGATCGTCGGTCTGGATCAGGCTGTCGATGAGTCTGGCCTTTGGGAAGCGCTCCTTGAAGAGATCAGCATATTCCCAATGGATCGTGCATTGCCGCCCCTCGAGTAACCCAAGATCCGCAAGAACATAGGCCCCAGTACAAATACCCGCGATCCGGGTTTTCTGGTGCGCAAAGCGGCGGATCCGGTTTTTGTGCGCAGGGCTCAGGCTGTTCAGTTCGACATCATCGCTGCTGCAAATCGCCAGAAGATCCGCCGTCTTAACATCATCTAATGCGCAATCCGCCCGCATAATCCCACCGGAACTCGCCAGGGCGTCGTTACCGTCCAGTGTGCAACACACATACTCGAACGCCTTGCGCTTCATGATCTTGTTTGCAATGCGCAAGGGTTCAATGGCGGATGAAAAGGACAGCAGCGAGAAATTGTCCAGAAGCAGGAAACAGATGCTGGTGACCCCGGATGCCGCCTGTGCGGCACCGCTCAATTCGGCCGTTTGGAGTATGGCTTCGGGACGATCATCAGTTTGCGGCATTTCAAGACCAGTGTCTCAAGGGGCAGCGCTTCTGCACTATCTCTCGTTGGATTCAAAGACATTGGTCACAACATAGGTCGCCAGCAAGATCAAATGAAAGCCAAACAAGGCGGCCACTTGCAGCGCGGTTGCCTGGGAGTACTCCAAAAGCTCGCTGAGAACATGGATCGAGGAGATGATGATGATCGTGGAGACGATCCGGTGTTTCATTCGCCGGTAGGCCATTTGGCCCTGCAAAATGTAATCTTCGCCATGCGCAGAGGCCCGGATCCGATAGCTGTTGTAGGTGTTGGTTGCCACCATGATCACCAGGTTGGCAATAAACACCATGTCCAGCAGATTGAGGATCAGCAGGATGGTCTTCTTGCGATCCATGAATTCAAAAGTCCGGACCGCATCCAGGATATCGACAAAGAATGTAACCAGAAACAGCATCATGCCTATGGCAAGCCCGATCAGAAGCGGGATCTGAGCCCATCTGGTCAAGCGCGTGACCACATCCATTTCTTTTTCTGTGTCGTCCGCCTTGTCGCTCATTCATTCCTTCCTGCCAGTTGAAACCGATGCTTCTGGACTACGACCCTCTGCGGATCATTCAGCGCAACTTCGCCGGGCAACGCATTGTTCAAAATCAAGCCCGCTCGTTGAAAGTGGTCGGTAGTTTACATCCTGCGCACTTATGATCGAAAGACAATGGCTCACTGTTTCAGACGCGCAGAGCAGCGCTCAATCAAAACAAAATGCCTTCGTATTTTATCTGATTTTTCAAAGGCAAAAGAATCAGCCAAAAGGTTGCCCAAAATCCACATGTCAGGTGCGACCCACTCCGGGGCACCCGAAAGACCAAATGAAGGATCACACATGAGTATTCGTTTTGCCGCCGCCGCGCTTCTTGTGGCCGTTTCGGCCTCTCCCGCATTCGCCCACTTGGACCCGGCAGAGCATGGCTCTTTTGCCGCCGGCTTCACGCACCCGGTGTGCGGCCTTGATCATGTTCTAGCGATGATCGCCGTCGGTTTGTGGGCCGCGCTTGCCGGCGGCCGCGCAATCTGGT
>CALDSI010000360.1 GCA_937911395.1 uncultured Labrenzia sp. | reverse complement strand
GTCTGAAGGCCACGCAATGCCGCATAGGGCACAATGGCGAAGCCTAATCCAGCCTGAACACAACCGACGACCGCCGACATCGTATTTACCGACATGACTTGCTGAACTGTTATCCCGAGCCGGGCGATTTCGGTATCGATTTGGCGGGCCAGGGGCACTCGTATTCCGTATCTGATAAAGGCCATGTCGCGTGCGAGTTCCTCAAGATTTTTGCCCGGGCAACCAGAGGGTGAGAGGACCACCAACGGCTCTGTGAATACCAATGTCCATTGGAGGCCCGGCGGCACTGCAACGTTGTCAGCCACCAAGGCAGCATCCAACTGGCCGGAGACAACGTCCGCCATCAAGTCTTCAGATTGACCAATTGCCAACCTGAACCTCAATTCGGGATAGCTGTCTTTGAGCTGCGAGAGCGCTTGCGGCAGAATGTTGGTTCCACATGTCCTCAGGGCTCCAAGGGCCAGTGTACCTCCAATGTCTTCCCCTTCAATCGCAGCCTTTGTGTCTGCAACGATCCGCAATATCGAGCGCGCTGCCGCCTGAACTTCACGGCCTTTGGTGGTGAGGGCCGGAGGGCGCCGGGAACGGTCAAACAAAGCAGTCCCGAGATCTGTTTCCAATGCGGAAATTTGTTGGCTGACAGCTGACGCGGTGAGGTTGACTTCTTTGGCGGCTGCCGCGAACCCACCGCGTTGAATTATTGCGAGAAATGTCTCGAGTTGACGAGTATCCATCCGATTAAATTAAGAAAAACTGATCTTAAAAGCAATAATTATCCTCTTTGAGGGTAAAAAACTTATGATACGGTCCTTAGACACAAAAAAACTCAGAATTGCTGACCAACCAGGGAACTCACTCATGAAACTCATAAAGGGCCTCGCAGCTCTCCTTACAGCTGCCATGTTGGCTGCCCCAGCCGTTGCTGAAGACTACCCGGAGCGTCCGGTTGAATTTATTGTGCCATGGTCGCCAGGTGGCGGTTCAGACACTTTGATGCGTCTGGTTTCAGCGAACATCGAACCTCACCTTGGTGTGGAATTGCCAATCATCAACATGCCTGGCGTTGGGGGAACAGTTGGATTGCGCGAAGCGTCGCGGCGCAATGCCGACGGCTACACAATTTCGCAGGTCCACGAAGGCCTGTTAATGGCGACTTTGACTGGCCTGACGGAGCTGACGTGGGAAGATTTTGAGCCGATCGCTTTGATGACGGCTTCCCCGCAGTTTCTGATCACGAAACCGACAGAAGACTACTCCAATTTCGACGAGTTTATTGCTTACGCTAAGGAGCGCCCGAATGAGCTTACGATGGGTGTCACGCTCGGCGGCCTGCCACATCTTTTCGCTGCGATGATCGAGCAAGCCTACGACCTGAAATTCAAATATGTGGGTTATGAAGGCACTGGTGAACGGGTTCGTGCGGTTGTCGGCGGCAATCTGGATCTGATCATCGGTGACGTGGCTTCCTCGCTCGAGTTTGCCAAAAACGGCGATCTGGAATTTTTGGTCGCTGGATCTGCTGAACGTCACCCGGCCTTGCCCGAAATTCCAACATTTCGCGAACAAGGCGAAGATATTCTGCTGACTGTCACGCGCGGGATCGTCATGCCGAAAGGGACGCCGGAGGAAGTCCGCAATGTCATGGAGGCTGCTCTGCAAAACCTGGCTCAGGATGAAACCTATATCGAGCAAACAAACAATGCAGGTTCTCAGGTGACCTTCATGGGGCAGGAAGAGTATCGCGCCTATTTGGCAAAGCTTGATGCCACGGTGAAATCCCTAGCATCGGTTGTCGTCCAGTGAGTGAAAACGACAAACACCAAAGTATGGAAGCGGGCGAAATCGCCCGCTTCTTGAGTTACATCGTATTGCTTCTAACATCGGTTGCCCTGTTTGTTTCTGCCGGCCACATTCCGAGTTCAATGTTTGAAACACTTGGGGCAGGGGCGGTTCCCCGGTTTGTTTTTGGAACCATCATTTTGGTCGCGTTCATCGCGGTTGTAGATAGCTTGCGTAAGATACCGCGTGACGCCTGGGACCGGTTTGGTGCCGATACCCTTCGCTGGGTCAAATCGCGTTTCCTGGTCTTACTTTGCTTCGGCATCTTTGTCTTATATCTGCTTGTGTTGCCGGTACTTGGCTTCTCCTTGGCCAGTTTCGCATTCGTATTGGCTATACAGGTGCTCCTGATGCCGCGCAGTCCGGTGACGATATTGATTGCGGTTTTCGTGGCGCTTGCATTTTCCTTTGGATTGAATGCTCTCTTTGCTGACGTGTTCAACGTCTTTTTGCCACGCGGAGATTTGTTCCATGGATAGTCTCTTGTCTGCGCTTTCCCAGATCTTCGCCCTGAGTACGCTGACGTTCATGCTGGTTGGTACCGTTGCCGGTATCATTGCGGCAGCTATTCCCGGCTTCACGGTGACGATGGCAATCGTCTTGACGCTGCCTTTGACGTTCAACATGGATCCCTTGCAGGGTGTAGCCGTCATGTTGTCGGTGTATGTCGGCGGTCTGACAGGTGGTTTGATCTCGGCCGCTTTGCTCGGAATTCCGGGGACCCCATCTTCTGTCGCGACCACCTTCGACGCGTTTCCGATGGCCCGCAAAGGTGATCCAGGCCGCGCTTTGTCGCTTGGCGTCTGGGCTTCCTTTTTTGGGACGCTGATATCGACCGCAGTTTTGGTGGTTGCGGCCCCGCCGCTGGCGGTTTTTGCAGTGAAGCTCGGGCCATGGGAATACTTCTCCCTGATCGTCTTTGCCTTGACGATTGTCGCAAGTCTTGTCGGTTCTTCCGTGCTCCGGGGCCTGCTTGCCGGACTGATTGGATTGGCAATTTCTACGGTTGGTGCTGACCCTATCCTTGGCCGGCCAAGGTTCGATTTTGGTTTCGAAATGCTTGAAACCGGGCTTCCGTTCCTGGTGGTTTTGATCGGCATTTTCGCAATCTCCCAACTTCTCAGCGAAGTTGAAGATGCCCGGACTGTAAGATCCGGTGCTTCGCTGGTCACAGGAGCGATAGATTTCAAGACCTTCAAGGTCATGAAGGAAGTCTTGATGAGTCCGGTCAACCTGGCCAGATCGTCAGTGATTGGCGTGCTGATCGGGGCATTGCCGGGAGCCGGGGGATCCATTTCCAATCTGGTTGCCTATGACCAGGCCAAGCGGGCTTCAAAGACGCCGGAAAAGTTTGGGAATGGCACACCTGACGGCGTTATTGCTTCGGAATCCGGCAACTCCGCCACGGCAGGTGGTGGGCTTATTCCATTGATTGGACTTGGAATTCCAGGGTCTGCTGTAGATGCTATCCTGATGGCGTCGCTGATGGTGCACGGCATATCAGTCGGGCCCAGGCTGGTGCTGGACCATAGTGACCTCGTCTACGGAATGTTCATTGCAATGGCGGTGGCATCCTTCATGATGCTGATTGTGTCGGTGTTGTCCATGCGGCTGTTTCTCCGGGTCGCAGCGGTGCCAAAATGGCTTATTGTGCCAACAGTGCTCGTGTGTTGTGTGGTCGGGGCGTTTGCGCTGAACAACCGGGTTACGGACCTATATCTGTTGGGCTTCGTTGGCCTCGTTGGATACGCGCTGCGCTCCTTGGGGTACCCCTTGGCGCCTCTCGTTCTCGGGGTCATTCTTGGTCCAATCGCGGAGACAAATCTGCGGCGCGCCTTGATGACGGACGGCGATCCAACGCTTTTTCTGACAAGGCCGATCAGTCTGATCTTCTTGATTGCCGCGGTCCTGGCCATTGCATGGGCCGTCCGGAACCATATCAAAACAAACAAAAACAATGGGAAGAACGCGCAAGATGCGTCATGATCCAATATACCCGTCTCGACGGTCCCCCGTTCTTGCGGACAATGTCGTTGCGACGTCTCAGCCTCTGGCTGCGCAAGCTGGCTTGAGCATCTTGCAACAAGGCGGAAACGCGGTTGACGCTGCGATTGCGACAGCTGCTGCACTTACAGTGGTTGAGCCATCAGGAAATGGGCTCGGCTCGGATGCTTTCTGTATTCTTTGGGACGGCAAGGAATTGCATGGCCTCAACGCTTCCGGCCGGTCTCCTGCTGCTTGGAACCTGGACCGTTTCCCTGATGGGATGCCGGACCTCGGCGTGGACACTGTAACAGTTCCGGGCGCTGTCAGCGCTTGGGTCAGTTTGTCTGAACGCTTCGGCAAACTGGATCTTAAAACCGTTCTGGCCCCGGCTGTAGGGTACGCTGATGAAGGCTTTATTGTTTCGCCTGTGATTGCAAAACTGTGGTCCAACGCCGCAGTCTTGCTTGGCGATCAGCCAGGTTTTGCGGAAACATTTCTGCCCGAAGGCCGCGCGCCAAAGGCCGGAGAGCGCTTTCGAAATCCAGGCGCCGCGGAAACGCTTCGCGAGATCGGGCGGACCCGCGGAGAAGCTTTCTATAATGGTGCGCTGGCACGGAAAATCGTCAATTTCCTACAAGTCAACGGTGGGGCTATGACCCTCGAGGACATGTCTTCTCACGAAGCCGAGTGGTGTGGCACGCTCAAACAGCAATTTGATGACGTGGACCTGCACGAAATTCCCCCTAATGGACAGGGTATTGCCGCTCTAATGGCTCTCGGGATCCTGGATCACACTGGTATTCGTGACTATGGGCCTGATGATGTGCAATCGCTTCACCTGCAAATCGAGGCCATAAAACTGGCGTATCGGGATCTGCATGCTTTTGTTGCCGATCGGGCGGAAATGAGGTCTGTCGGTGAGCGCGATTTGCTCGACGCCGCCTACCTTAAGTCTCGTGCCCAATTGATTGACCCGAACAGGGCAATTGATCATGGCGTCGGTGCGCCCAAGCGCGGTGGAACGGTCCTCCTGAATACCGGTGACGCCTCGGGTATGATGGTTAGCTTCATACAGTCGAATTATGCCGGGTTCGGTTCCGGTGTGGTCGTGCCGGGCATTGGCGTTTCCCTTCAAAACCGTGGTGCTGGTTTCAACACCATTCCGGGGCATCCAAATTGTGTTGCTGGCAGAAAGCGCCCCATGCACACGATCATTCCTGGCTTTGCCATGAAAGATGGCCAGCCCTTGATGGCTTTCGGTATGATGGGAGGACCCATCCAGGCGCAGGGTCATGTCCAACTCTTGCTGCGGACGCAGCTCTGGGATCAGGACGTTCAGACCGCAGCTTGTGCGCCGCGCTGGCGGATGGTTGAAGGGCTCAAAGTTGCCTGTGAACTGACAATGCCAGCTGAAGTACGCGAGGGCTTGAGCGCTTTGGGGCACCAGATCTCCGTTGAAAGCCCTGATAATGCATTTGGGTTTGGTGGTGCTCAACTCGTTCATCGCTTGCCAGATGGTGGATATGTCGCTGGTTCAGACCCTCGAAAGGACGGACAGGCTGTTGGCTTTTAAGACGTTAGGGTTTTGCTGAATCTGGCTGTTTTCGGTTTTTTCGTCTGTAGATGTCTGAAGAAAGATCTCAACACCCAAAAAGATGATTTGCTGGTCGCCGATTCAACGGCCACGACCCTGATAGTCTCAGCGCACTCGCAGAGTTGGGCCCGCGTGACTTCGTTGGTTTCGAAATGGACGCTCCCGGTTTTTGAGACACAGGAAAAACGGCAGGTCATCCTCGCGCACTGCCCATCCGGGGAGGGGGCTTCTTAAGCGAAATTTTCAGCTCCCCGCTGTCGATTGGAGATCTTCATGGTGTCTGGGCGTGGATATTCGGCAAGCTGCCGCCAAGCTGTGGTTCTTTCTTGGAAAACGATATAAACCGCCACTAGAAAGCGCGAATTCAGGTCCAGGTTCCACATACCATTTTGCCCGACACTGGTGCGGGCCCATTCCACACACCATTGCGGATGGATCCATAAAGACGACCGAATAACGCGGCTGGAGGCCGTGCAATGCATTTGACCGTTCTCAGTCCTGCGGATTCCCCGCCACGCCAAATCTCCCTGATCCTGCTGTCGGCGATCTCGGTTGTGTCCCTGAACATGCATATTCCGTCCTTGACCGCGATGAGCGCTGATTTCGGTGTGTCGTATGCCGACGTCAGTCTCTCCATTTCGCTGTATATGTTCTTGACGGCCTTTCTTCAGATCGTGGTCGGACCGCTGTCCGACCGGTATGGCCGCCGGCCAGTCTTGCTGGCAGCGGTCACCGTTTTTCTTGCCGCCTCGGCCGGGTGTGCAATCGCTGAAGACTTCTGGGTGTTCATGGGGTTCCGCCTTGTTCAAGGGGCTATCGCAACAGCGGCGGTGATCTCCCGTGCGGTCGTCAGAGACAGTGCCGCACCGCAAGACGCTGCCGTCCGTCTGGGTGAAATCGGCATGGCCATGGCCCTTGCCCCCATGCTTGCGCCGATGCTTGGCGGGCTTCTGGAAAGCGGCTTTGGATGGAGGTCAAACTTCTGGGCCTTTGCCCTTGCCGGCGCCGCTTTGTGCCTGTTGTCCTGGAAGGATGTTGGTGAGACCAACGCAAGCCGCCACGGAAGTTTTGGCGAACAATTGAAGGGATATCCAGAGCTCGCCGCCGACACGGGATTTTGGAGCTACACGCTTTGCATGGCGTTTTCCGTCGGCGTGTTCTTTGTCTACATTACGGGGATCCCTTTGGTCGCAACCGAGTATTTCGGCTTGTCTCCCGTTGGGGTCAGTGTCGTGATGGGACTGCCGCCCGTTGGTTTCATGCTGGGCAACTGGATCGTCATCCGCATGGGCCAGAAGGTCCCCCTGTCGTTGCTCATGATGACCGGACGGCTCATCACCCTGATTGCCCTTTTGATCGCGGCGCTGCTGCTTTCCCTTGGCCGCGCGGACGCGCTGTCGTTCTTTCCCTGGATGATCTCGATCGGCATCGGCAATGGTCTTACGATACCGTCAGCCAATGCGGGTGTCATGTCGGTAAACCCCAAGCTGGCTGGGACAGCGTCCGGTCTATCGGGTGCAATTACCATTTTGATGGGCGCAGGTGCTGCCGCGGCCACAGGTTTGGCGCTGGACGCGATCCCCAGACCCGCGACATTGCTCTCGATTCTGATCGGTTTCTCGGGTGTTGCGCTTGTGCTGGCCTATACAGCGAAAGGTGCCGAAAAGCGCGTGTCAAAAACCATATGACCGGACTATGCCGTCATGGCCTTAACCGGCCCAAAGCCGACTGCAAAAATTGCCTGGTGAGTGTCAGCTTTCGAGTTTTTCTTCGCTCTGAAAAAGCTTAACGCTCTTGGGTCGGTTTTGGGCAAGGCCATAATGCCAGCTCGTGGGTGCAGGTGTCTTCGTTATTTGGCTGAATGACGTCATTCGGGCCGCCTCTACACTTCAAACCCTGGCCAGCTCGGTCACCCGGCGCGGGTCGGCGGTGTTGCCGGTGTTCACCGTGGTTGCGGGTTCCAAAAGCAGCA
>CALDSI010000359.1 GCA_937911395.1 uncultured Labrenzia sp. | reverse complement strand
GTTTCATTCGACCGCCAGGTGAACGCGTCATCGGCAACGTTGAAACAGGCTTCCAGTGCCGCATCGACGATGGGACGATATCCTGTGCACCGGCAAAGGTTTCCGGCCAGCCATTCCGTGACCGTCTTGCGGGATTTCTCTTCACCCTCTGCGTGATACAGGGTGAACAGCGTCATGATGAAACCCGGTGTACAGAACCCGCATTGCGACCCGTGAAGATCCATCATGGCCTGCTGTACCGGGTGCAGTCGCTTGTCCTGAACAAGATCTTCCACGGTCACCAGTTCAGCGCCGTCGACCATGCCCAAGAGCTGAATGCAGCTGTTCACCGGCTGATAAGTCAGCTTGCCATCAATAACCCGGCCAAGCGCGACGGTGCAGGCACCACAGTCACCCTCTCCGCAGCCTTCCTTCGTGCCAGTTTCCTTCCGCCGGAGCCGCAAATAGTCAAGAAGTGTCTCTGTCGGCCCGACATCATGGAGCTCGACAATTTCTCCGCCTTTGATGAACCGGATCGTGTCCCGCATCCCTCAACTCCCCCGATAGGTTGAATAGCCGAACGGCGAGAGCAACAACGGCACATGGTAATGGGCGTTTGCGTCGGCGATCCCGAAACGGATTGGAACGATATCCAGAAACAATGGATCAGGGAGAGTCTGATTGGTGCGTTTCAGATACTCGCCTGCATGGAAGCGGAGCTCATAGGTTCCGGTTTCAAACACATCATCGGAGAGAAGTGCACCGTCGACCCGTCCGTCGTCGTTGGTCACATGGCTTGAAATGTGAGCCGACGCATCGTTCGTAGACCAAAGCTCTATCTTGAGACCCTTTGCAGGGACTCCCAAAGCGGTATCCAGAACGTGCGTTGTCAAACGCCCCATCACTCTCTCCCTCTTGCGGCAGTGCCGCAAAATCCATCACATTAAAAATGTGCCTGAAATAGACGCAGATCCAAAGCGCTCATTTGCGTACTTAATGATGCCTAATTGGCATCAATGGATGCTAGCCGCTCTTTCAAGGCGAACACTGCGTGATCAAAAAACATCGCCGGGGCCAAAGCCAAGGCGCGCAAGGACGATGTTACCACACAAAGACGATCGGCCTGAAGAGGTTCATCTTTCAATGGCTTAAAGATCAAATGTCCGGCTTCAATATCTTCCTCGCAGCCGATCTGCGTTTGAAAACCAATGACGTTCTCATCCCGTGCCAGCGCCCGCATCAACCGCAAGGAATTCGCCTCAACATAGGTCATGGATGCACCAGGAATTCGGCTCCGAATGACATCAATTCGGGCCCGGATCGACAAACCTTCTGCCGGAAGGGCAACCGGATAGCGGAGACAGTCGGCAAGACTCAGTCCGTTTTCTCCCGCCAGAGGGTGGTTGGGTGCCATCACCGCACCAATTACCAGATCATGATGGAAGGCCGCGGTCAGGGTCGACATGTCGGGAGGATCAAATGTAAACCCGACATCCGCTTCGGCCGCTTCCACCTTCCTGGCCGCTTCCTGCGAAGAGGAAACCGAAACATTGACATGGATGCCCGGATAAGTCCGGCGGAACGAACTGATCACCGCCGGTAAAAGCCGTTCGGCAACGCTTTCGACCGAGGCAATCGACACAGTGCCACGCCGCAAGCCCTTCAGGGCGTCCAACTCGGCGACCGTACCCTCAAAGTCCGAATAGGTCCGCCGGATGTGCGCCAGTAGTACCTCGCCCGCCTGAGACAACCGCATCCGCCGGCCTACGCGTTCAAAGAGCTGCAGGCCAAGGGCTTCTTCAAGCCACAGTATTTGCCGGTTGACTGCGGACGAGGCAACATTCAGCTCGCGCGATGCGGCCCGGATAGATCCAGCTTCGGCAGCGGCGAGAAAATACCGCATCGCCGGGCTATAGAGGTTCCGGGCCAGCTCCTGTGCGCGCGCTGAACGCATTCTCAACCGTCCTTACGGGATCAGAACGGTCGTGCCGGTGGTTTTTCGGCCTTCCAGATCGGTGTGCGCCTGGATCGCGTCTGCCAATCGGT
>CALDSI010000358.1 GCA_937911395.1 uncultured Labrenzia sp. | reverse complement strand
AATCCGGCCGATCATTGGGATGCCACACCGCCCGAAATGCCCGGCCACTGAGCCGCTAAACCGCACATTTATGCTCTCCGGGACCTATCTCGCGGTTGGTACTGAACTGATTTCTGAGGTCAAGCACACACTTAGACCACGATACCACCTAGTTTTTCCGGCTTCGCATCCGGGCCGCGATGAAACCGATGATCCGATCCGCAAATGTCAGCACAACGAAGACAGCCAGAAGCCCAACAAAGAACCGCATGTCGGTGAGTAAAGTGCCCCTGGCATAGGTGCGCACACCGATGTTGGCGTAGATCCAGGCGTAATAGGCGGCAGCTGTCACAGCACAGGTCAAAACCAGAGCAATCAGGATCGTTTGCACAGGCGGACGTTTGGGAGGCCCGCTCATCTCAAGACCCTCGCCGTTGAAAGATCTGCCTTGAAGACCAGAAGGTCGTCCAACCGTTCCACCTCGCCCTCCACCTCGATGTAAAGCGCAAGCAGGTCCCTAATCTCGTCCCCGAGGAGATTGCCATCCTTGTCCGCCATCAGAAAAAAGTTGCGCCCCTCGACCGGACCGGTGGAGACAAAGACCGGCGGGATACCTCCGGTAATGCAGAGATCGGCACAGGCCTTGTGGGCAAGCCCTTGCCCGGGCCGCATGGCACCGGCGTAACATTTGCCGTCACAGATCTCTCCGGCGAGTTTCCAGCGGCCAAGCGGCACCGCCGCGCTTGGTGTAAAGTTGCCCGTGCCATCTTCCGTTGCCTCGACCTTGCCAACCTGGATCATGGTGAGGTCGCCCCGATTGACAGGAACACCGCGCAAGGTGATCGGCGTAACCGCATTTGCTTCCGCCTGAGCGAAAACGCCGCGTTTTCCCTGACCGGACAGCATATAGGTCCGCGGCCCGCTCTTCCCATCGCCGGGCACCCGGAACACCGGATAGGGCCTCAGCTCTAGAAGTCCGGCCTGTTCAAAGCGGTTCCCCCATTGAAATCCGCCGCTGCCCGGGTCGTTCTGCGTGGAGGAGAGCGCAAGAGCGGCCAGTCCCATGCCGCCCGCAAAACACAGCGCAAAGACCAGAACGAACACGGCGAGCGGTTTTGGAACGGCGTTCAGATAGCCTACGAAAAACGGCGCGTCCTTGGTTTGTTTCCAGCTCATGCGCTCACTCCCAGTTTGACTGGTTCAACATGCGTTCCGGGCGGCAAGGCTTTCGGATCCAGGAGCACCGTCGATCCAATCAATCTTAGCCGGTAGGTCGATATTTTCTCGGTAAACGGTTCCGGAGCCCGACCGTCAGCGAGGTTGTACTGATATCCATGCCAGGGACAGGTAATGCAGCCCCACAGGACCTTCCCCTCCCCAAGGGGGCCGTTCTGGTGGGCGCAGGCATTTGTGATCGCGGACAGCTTGCCGTCATACTTGAAGATCGCGACACGCTCGTCGTCGTCCAGCGTCACCACTTTGGCGCAATCCTCATCAATCTCGTCGACCTCGCCGGCAATGACCCAGCCCGCCTGCTCTAGCGAAGCCTTTGCCGTCGCTTCGCCGCGCTCGCGCGCTGCCTCCATCCGGCCGGTCGTAAAGTGGAGGCCGCAAACCAGCACAACACTCGCCGTGACCAGACTTGTCAGTATCGGATCCCCGGGGCCCTGCAACGCGCCCAGCGCAACATGGAGCACAACAAGAGCGTATGCGATATAAATCGACATATGCAGCGCTTTCCAGAGTGGGGCTCCGAGAAAACTCAGCCAGAAATCATGGCTGGTGGCGGCCAGCACCAACAGGATCAGCAGCGCCCCAATGCCCAGCGCCTCGAAGGGAAAGCCTAGGATCTGACCGTAACTGGTGTTGGACGAGAGCAACGCGACGTATTTGTCCGTTGGCGAGAAATTGAAATACCAACCGAGCACATAATTGGCATGGACCGCTGCAATTCCCGCCGTCATGACCCCGAAGTGCCGCCGATTGTACAAAAGCGGCAGAAAGCGCCGGTCAAGCCGGGCAAGCGGGCCGATACAGAGGATAACGGTGAGCATCAAGAACGCACAGCTGCCGAAGGCGCGCATGCGCAAAGTCGCCCCGTCAATCGGTTTGGTCACATCCTCAAAGGCCGGAGCATAGCGGATAAAGACGTAAAGGTAGAGCGCGACCGCGATCAGCAGCACGGCGTCGTAGACCAGCTTGTTCCTGTTCCAAAGAACCGGAGTGTACTGAACACTCATTGGTTCCCCTCCCCGGTTGCCGCCGCATTTGCAGGCGCTTCAATCAGGATTGCCGGCCGGTCCGCGGGCGGGGTTTGCCGCAAAGCCAGGATGGTGAAAAAAGCCAGGGGCAGTGCGATGCCAAGCACAGTCCAGATCCGGGCATGGGCAGTCCGGTGGGCCCGTTTCATGGTTTGTCCCCCCTGGTTCTTTCAAGAACAGCCCAGCGATAGATCACCAGCGGCCAGATGAGACAAATGCCGGGGATCAACAGCGGACGGAAGGCATAGGACCCGTTGGCGGATGGCTCTATCCGGTCAATTCCGACAACGAGGAACAAAACAGAAACAACGCCGCCTGCATAGAGGTAATAGCGGCCCAGTTCGATCAGAAATGCAGCTGTCTCCAATGTTCTCCCCCTACACAAGTATCTGGCGCTTCTTGGCGCCAGCAAATCAGCGCTTTCCTGGCCTTGAGCCGGGACCCTAAGCCGCCGCAAACACTGAACCCGAGACCCCGGATCAAGTCCCGCGCGGCACAGCATGTGCCGGCAAGTCCAATACCCCTCAGCATTCTATCCTTCCCAAGAACGCCGTACCCAAATCATCTTCCCCTTACACAAGATCCGCGTCGGTCACGATTTCCACCAAGGAGGGTCCGTCATGGGTGATCGCTTCGGCAATGGCGGCATGGAGCTCTCGCGCCTCCGTGACCTGGTGCCCATGCCCGCCACACAAACGGGCGAAGGCCGCAAAGGACGGGTTGGTGAGGTTTGTCTCCCAGACCGGCCACTCGCCCGACCGCTGTTCCTTGGAGATCTTACCGAGTTCGGAATTGTTGAGAAGGATGTGCGTGATGTTCATGCCGTATTTGACGGCCGTGGTGAACTCCATCGCATATTGCCCGAACCCGCCATCACCGGAAATAGAGATGACCTTGCGGCCGCGATACTCTTCGAAATCCTGCGTGGCACACCAGGCGCCCAGCGCAGCCGGCAAACTGAACCCGATTGACCCGAGATATCCGGACATTAGGATGCGTTGGCCACGTGGCTCAAAATAACGGCCGAAGGAATAGGTGTTGTTGCCCACATCCACCGGAATGATCGCATCTTCCGGACAGAGCTCCGTCAGCACCTTGAAGACCGCTGCCGAGTGGATCCCGCCTGTCCGCTCTTCCGAGAGACGCCGTTCCTTTTCTTCACGCCAGATGGCCCAGCGCTCCGCAACCTCGGCTTTCTGGTCCGGTGCATCCGCGGGCCGTTGCACCCGTCCCAACACGGCATCGCAGAAGGTTCCGATCTCTCCCCAGACCGGCAATGTGACAGGATGGAACTTGCCGAGCTGCATCCGCTCGAAATCCACCTGTATAATCGGCTTATAGGGCGCGATCCACGTGTGGTTTGAAAACGACGACCCGAGAGAGAGGATCAGATCCGCCTCATTCATGAACCAGCTGGCAATCGGAGTGCCTGAGCGGCCAAGGACACCGGCGGACAAGGGATGGGTATCGGGAATGAGCCCCTTGCCCTTGAATGTTGTCAGCACCGGCGCATCCATCTTTTCGGCAAGCGCGATGACCTTGTCCCGCACATCCTTCGCCCCATAGCCAAGCACGATGGCCGGACGCCTGGCGCCATTGACCAGTTTGACAGCTTCATCCAGATCCCGGGACGAAGGCGTGACTTCAATCCGGCCCAACCGGCCTTGCGGATGTCCGGCATCCTTGGCGCTGGGCAGGGTCTGCACATCATCCGGAAAGATCAGGTTGGCGACATCCCGTTCCACCAGCGCCGTCTTGAGTGCCAAGGACATGAGCTCGGCATGCTTGGATGTGCTGAGGACCGGTTGCGAAAATCTGGACACGGCCTCAAATGCGGACTTCAGATCAATATCCTGAAAGGCACCCGGCCCGAAAACCTGCGTTTGCACCTGTCCTGTCAGAGCAAGAACAGGGGCACGGTCCACCTTTGCATCCCACAGGCCGGTCAGAAGATTGGTGGCACCGGGTCCCGCAATCGTCAGACAGCCGGCGGGTTTGCCCGTCAGTTTGCCGTAGGCCGAGGCGGCAAACGCAGCTGCGCCCTCGTGCCGGATGCCGATATAGCCGAGCTTGCCCTTGCTCACCTGACGCCGGATGGCATCGGCAAGTCCGAGGTTTGAGTGACCGACCATTCCGAAGATGCGCTTCACACCCCAGTTGACCATGGTCTCGGCCATCACATCGGTCACGGTGCGTTCATGCTCCGGCTCCGGTTCTAGACCCACGAAGATCTCGCCGTTCTCGACCTTGAGAGGATAAAGCGCCTGCCCGCTGTCCTCATGCCCGCCGGGCGGTTTGCCCGTCAACGGGTCAAAGTCCCATCCGTGCCAGGGACAGCGGATCCAGCACTTGCCATCCGCGCCCTTTTCTATGGAGCCTTCCCCCAGGGGGCCACGCTGATGCGGGCAATGGTTGTCCATGGCCGCCCATTGGCCATCAAAGTGGGACAGGCAAATGGATGTTGTGCGCGCCGTAACCGTTTTGACGCGTCCTTCCGGCAAATCATTCACACGCCCGACCTTGATCCAGTCGAGATTTTGAGCGTCCATGCATTCCTCCCTCAAAACTTACCGGCCCGGATCAGGCAAACAACAAAAAGAGCAAAGAATGCGCCTTGGAAATTAGGCGTGCACTAGATGGTTTGCCTGCAGGATCAGGTCTGGAAAGCCCTGTAGCCTCAAATCATAAGCAGATGACAGTGCTGTGTGGCAATCGTGAAATACCGCAAGGGAAGATAATTGAGCTGCGAGCGACGCAGCCGCTCAGCCTGCCAAAAATACGCAATTCGCCCGATTGATCTGTGTCATTTTTCTGAGACGATGCATGTGTCAACTTTATTTGACACATATGAGAGGTGATCCCATGCGCATCCTGTTCGTTCATCCAAACTACCACTCTGGTGGCGCGGAAATCGCCGGGAGCTGGCCTCCGGCCTGGGTCGCTTACCTCTCCGGAAGCCTCAAAAGAGCAGGCTTCGACGACATACATTTCGTTGATGCCATGACCAATGACCTTTCGGACGAGGAAATCGCCTCAGAGATCCGGCGAATTTCACCGGATGTCATTGGCGTTACCTCGATCACCCCGTCGATTTACGCAGCCGAACGCATTCTTGAGATCGCCAGAGACGAACATCCGCATGCGGTTCGTGTTCTCGGCGGTGTCCACGCCACCTTCATGTACAAGCAGGTCTTGAGCGAAGCGCCCTGGGTAGACGTCATTGTCCGGGGCGAAGGCGAGGAAATCGTTATTGAGCTGATGCGGGCAATCGACGAGGAACGGTGGCCGGAAGACCGCAGAAAAATCAAGGGCATTGCTTTCAAGGACGACAACCAGATCGTTGCGACCCATGCGGCCGCGACCGTGAAGGACCTCGACGCGATCGAGCCGGACTGGGACATCCTAGAATGGAACAAATACACCTATGTTCCGCTCGGCACCCGCGTTGCCATCCCCAATTTTGCCCGGGGATGCCCGTTCACTTGCTCCTTTTGCTCCCAGTGGAAATTCTGGCGCGATTACCGGGTGCGCGATCCCAAGAAGGTTGTCGATGAAATCGAAAAGCTGGTCGTCGAGCACAATGTCGGCTTTTTTATCCTTGCCGACGAAGAGCCCACCATAAACCGCAAGAAGTTCATTGAATTCTGCAACGAGCTGATCGCACGCGAGCTGCCCGACAAAATCAAGTGGGGCATCAACACCCGTGTTACCGACATCATGCGCGACAAGGACCTCTTACCGCTCTACCGCGAGGCCGGTCTGGTGCATGTGAGCCTTGGAACGGAAGCGGCGGCGCAGCTAAAACTCGACCAGTTCAACAAGGAAACCAAGGTCAACGACAACTAGGAAGCCATCCGGCTGCTGCGGGAGGCCGACATCTTCGTCGAGGCTCAGTTCATTGTCGGGCTTGACAATGAAACGGAAGAAACCCTGGAAGAGACCTACAAGATGGCGTGGGACTGGCAGCCCGACCTTGCCAACTGGGCCATGTATACACCGTGGCCGTTCACACCGCTCTTCCAGGAAATCCGGGATCAGGTCGAGGTGTTTGATTTTTCAAAATACAACTTCGTCACACCGATCATGAAGCCCGAGGCCATGACACGCGGCGAACTTTTAAACGGTGTCATGAAGAACTACCGGCGCTTCTACATGCAAAAGGCGCTGTTCCATTACCCATGGCGCGGCACCGGATTCCGCCGACGCTATCTTCTGGGCTGCCTGAAGGCCTTCTTAAAGGCCGGCTTTGCGCGCACCTTCTACGACCTTGGAAAGGCCGGCTACTGGGGCCCGCAGTCCAAGGACAAGGTGCATTTCGACTTCAATGAGAACCGTACCTTGGCAGAAGCCCAAGTGGCGGACTGGGAGTCAGCAGCTGATCGTGCGGCACGGGCTGCCGAGCGCCGTGAAGCGCTGCGGCTGCAAGGCAAGGAACGGGCGGCGGACCGCAAAAAAGCTTCAGCGGCGGCAGCGCTTGCCTGTGGCGGCGGCACTGAACAAATGGCGGAGAACGCCTGACATGGGCCGGCAGAGCTTTCAGGCTGATGGCATGATCGGCCCGAATGCCTTGACCCAATTTCGCTCCCCCTTGGAAGACCGGGGCGGTCAGGACCTTTTCGAAACGCTCTTGCAGGACGCCCGCATTGCGAGCCTTCCGGACATGAGCGGCCTGATCCCGGAAGGCCCCGTGGCACGGTTTCACAAGACGGTGCGGGCCACCCTGCCCGACCTCGCTGTAGAGATATCAAGGGCCGCCGGTGTTGGCACGGCCGACTATGTCTTGAAACACCGGATCCCCGGTCTGGCACAAACGCTGTTAAAGGCGCTCCCAGTAAGCGTTTCAAAACATTTTTTGGCGAACGCCATTTCAAAAAATGCCTGGACCTTTGCAGGCTCTGGACAGTTTGAAATCGGCGGACGCACACCCCTGGTCTTTATCCTGAATGACAATCCACTGATCGCCGGGGAACACGCCGATCATCCGATTTGCCATTGGCATGTGGCTGTTTTTGAGCGGTTGTTCCAGGAGCTGATCGGCCCGCATGTCCGTGTCACCGAAACCGAATGCGGAGCTTGCGGGGCGGATGCCTGCCGGTTTGAGTTCAATATCTAAGAATAGGTATTCCCGCCCTGATCAGTTCGCGGCACTGGTTCCTTCAATCCCTGCAAATCGCACACGGGCATCCGGCGCAGACCGCGTGTCCGCGATTTCCAAAATGAGTTTCTTGCGCACAGCCCCGGCGAAGGTGTCGGCACTGTCGGCCGTCACGACAAAGGATCCTGGACCACCGATGATCTCGGAAAAGAACCGGTCCTCCAGATTATAAGACACCGGACGGCCGGAACAGTGGCGGCACAAGACCGCCAGGCCGTTGATTACGATGCCGGAGTTCACCACAGCGTCTCTTGCCTCGGTGATACTTGGCCCGTTCCAGTTGTTGGCACTGTCCGCCGACAAATCGATCACCCGCCGCAGCCCCTTGTATTCATTGGTGTCGATCAGCTCCTTGCCCTTTAGGAGCGCTGCGCCTATCGCATTGCGGCCAAAGGCCTGACGGGGCGGTGCCATCAAACGCTCTGCAAAAAGCTGCGCCGACTGGGGCCCGTCGATGACCATCCAGTCGACCACGACGTCCTGGGAGAACATGTCCGCCCATTCGACATAGGTCACGGCAATCTTGCCGTAGGCGTTGTCGGCAATGGCGTTCAGGACCTGCGGATCGGTGATCGCTTCGGCATAGCCCTGGCGCTGGAACCTGATTTCCGCGTCATCAATTGAGCCTGTGGCATCTGCCAGAAGCACAAGTTCTAGGTCAAGCTCCTCGGATGAGGCTGCAGAAACAACCAAGACCTGCAACAAAACAGCAACGATCACAATTATCCGCATGGCCCGTTTCCTCCGCAACTATTCTGAAGTTAGCTAGTGTCTGCTTCTGGATCTGAAAGGGACGCGAATAACATTTGTTCAGGACCACCGGTCTTGTTCCGTTCCGGGACTATCGGTCGTTCTCCCACCTCACACAAAATACAAGCATTTTCTCAGCGCCTTAAAGCAGCTGCGGGTTTCGACCTCTGAACCTGTGCTCGATAGAATTAAATGGCACTGATCGCATTTAGACGGCAACAAATTGGTTTTCACGGGATTATCCGGGATCAAGCGGAATTTGGCGTTTCTGAATTTCTAGGAGCAGCGGAACAATACTTCGCGTATTGAGTTTTCCAAACCCTCTTCCGCTACCAAAACTCCTAAAACATATGGTTTTCAAAGACGGGTGATCCGCTAGCCGAGATTGAAACTCTGACGCGGCCTCGAAACGCTCTCCCTGAGACGTTGATGTGTGAAAGTGCAACAGGCGGAATGAGTGGAAACTCGGTAGGAGCGCCGGTTTAAACCAAGGTCTGCAGTGGGGGTTAAACCTGCAGTTCGTTCTCTATGTCCCAATGTCTCGGTCCACGTAAAAGAACGCCGCGGCAATTCTTTGTTTAGGCGAATTTATATGAGCAGAAACCCACTGCGTGCGAAATCTTCGCTTTAATTTTGGCAGGAACGTAACTGTTGTGGGGCTTTGACAGTCGCTTCGGAGGATCGGCCAACCCAGACCGCAATCAAACCCAGACCGCGAACCAACCCAGTCCGCAAACAAATCAAGACGGTTACTTGGACCAGATTGCAGTATTGAGATTTGCGCGCGATTTGGCAGCCCACCAGATTGCGATGGCTGAAAATGTTGTTGAGATGAAATACGCACCAGCCACTGACCATAATCCAAAATAAGTTGATCCTGCCCACATCAAAAGGAGTGACAGAACCAAAGAGGAAAAAAGGATTTTCACGACGAAACTTGCGTGCCGTGCCATGCCCAAGACAACTGCCGATGGGCCGAATACACCTCGCACAACAATTGTCGCCATTAAGGTAAGCAGGATTATCTGGGCATCAGCATACTCGGGACCAAATATTTGAAGGACATACGGCCCGGCAAAGGCGATCCCTGCCCAAACCAAAAGGGCATAAGCACACGACAATCGGACAACAGAGCCGAGCAATCTTTGTGCTTCTTCTTTGTCTTCGTGGGCGTTCGCAGCCATTACCTTTGGCAGTCGTAGACTGTAAACACTCCGCAGTCCAAAGCCCGCAAGTTGGCGAATGCGAAAGCAAACAAACAAAGCAGCGACCTGTTCCGGAATGAACAACAAACCGGCAAGGAGTATGTGGAATTCAAAAAAGTAGTCCCACAAAAGCGTAATCTTCATGTGGTCTGGCGCAATCTGCCACCACTTCTTTTTTTCGCTCTCCTGTGTCTCTGGCGTTATTGGCTCGTTGTTCCCATGCGGCAGCCTCTCTCGCAAGGCCCAAGACTGAAACGCAGACGTCAGGACAAGTGTACCAAGCAAGGCCGCCAGAACAAAAGTGATCGACTTCAACCCTGCCCAGCCAAGCAGGAAGAGAATGACCAACAACACTGCGGGACGGACAACCATGTCCGGTAGATGTGCCCAGTAATGGTCCTCTACGCCGATAAGCAGGGCGCTGTTGAGATATATCGTAGCCATGAAATAACCGACGACCGCACTGAAAACCGCCAGCGTCTGAACATCGTAGGAAGTGTGTTCCGGCAGGAAAAAGGAACCGGCAGCAACAACAGCCAAAACAAGTGCTGCATTCTGAAAGGTTATTGTGTGTGCATATTTCGCAAATGCGCTTAACTCTTGATGTTTTCCAAGTGATCGATACTCAGCCGCAAAAAGTGTGGCGATCGCATGAAATCCAAGGGGTAACAAGACAGACAAAATGCTCGCGGCAGAGAGAGCCAACGAGTAGCTCGCCAAAATATCGCTTTCAAATGAGCGGGCAAGAAGCAGAGTAATCAGAAAAACCAGCGTGGCACCGATTAAACGCCCGCCTGTAAGAGCCGCCATTTGGGCGATCAACTTGGCCATGTTTGCAGTCAGTTTTTTTTGCCACCCATCACTTCATGAAGCCGACGAAGAATTCGGCCTTTCATGCGACGCGCGAAATACAACAGCTTACCAAGAAACCTGATGTGGGTCTTGTTGGCGAAATGATAATAACTCGGTGTTGTCGAGATCACCCCTGCCTTGCCGACAAAACCACGTTTGAATTGATGGAGACGACTGTCGGCATCCGCGCCGCCCAAATCGTACCATCTGTTGTTGGGATCTGCCTGCAACCTTCTGACTATTTCCCAATGCATCATGTAGCCAGCATTCATTGGCAAAGCTTTGCCACGGGTCGCACCATAGAGATAAACCGCCCGCTCGCCCGCAACATCTACGACCGCGCTTGCAACAGGTTCACCACACGCATCATCAATGAAAACAACAAGTGGCCGCAAAGCGGCTTCGTTCGCAACCATCAACTCCTCGAGCGTATCAATGGCAGACGTGTCATGGAAATTCTTGCGATCCATCATTTCTTGATAGAGGGACATAAATTCCCTGGCACCGGCATGACCTTCCACAATGCGGGCTGAAAGTCCTCTTTTTTCAGCCTTTCTTAAGTTGTAGCGCCATTTCTGCGACAGACTGCTGCGGATTTCATCGAGTGATATGCCGACATTCACAAAGTACCGCTCCGGAGAATCCAGGTCTTCTCCTTGATCGAAGCCAGCCTCCCTGAGCGCTTGTTCTTCGATCTCAGATACTTCTGCATCCGCGCGCGGGAAGAACGACAGAAAGAAAGACCGTTCTTCGGCATAGATAGTTTTGAGCGCCAATATGGTCTCGCCAAGTATGCTGCGATCGACGGCTGCTCCCCTTCTGCGCCACAAGGGTCCCCACTTTATGACGGCAACGCCCGTGTTCATGAATGGAAAGTGCACGAGGAGAACAACAGCGCCGCTGACGAGTACGTCGTCCCTGAAAAAGGCGATCCGTTCAAGCTGACTTGGTTGCCAACGTAGAGCGTTGAAGCACTCTGTCTGTTCGTGAATAACGTCGCGAAACTGGACGGCAAGCGCATCCCAATCGGCCGGGGAAACATACCTAGGCTCCAGGGCGCGCATCGCAGCCTCATTCGTACCAACAGCTGTCTTCATATCGGGAGCTACATTCATGCCTGCAACCGTATTTTCCGTACCAATATCTTTTGAACAAAGCCGTTTTCTAACCGGGCTCTACTGAT
>CALDSI010000357.1 GCA_937911395.1 uncultured Labrenzia sp. | reverse complement strand
ATGGAACTTCCTGCTGGCGGAACCCTTGTTATGGCGGGGCTGCTAGAGGAGTCCTATCAGCAAGCTGTCGAAGGTGCGCCTCGACTGATGCAAATCCCAGTGCTCGGTGCGTTGTTCAAAAGCCGTGATTTCCTGAAACAGCAAACAGAACTCGCTGTCTTTGTAACACCTTACGTTGTTAAGCCGGTCGCAGCGCAAAAGATGGTGCGGCCCGATAAGAACCTGTTTGCTCCATCAGATGCTGAGGCGATTTTTCTTAACCGGCTAAACAAAACCTTTAATCCGGCAGGTGAGCAAGTCCAAGGCACATATCATGGCCAAGTTGGTTTCATCTACAAATGAGGACGGTCGGATGAATATTGCAAACGATCCCCGAGTCAAACTGACTGTCTCAAAAGGCATGTTCGTATTGGCTGCACTTATATTGTCTGGTTGCCAGACAGAGCCAAAATCGAATGCAGAGTTACTTGCGACCCATGATTATCGGTATCAGCATCCGATCGTAGTCTCCGAAGCTCCGGAAACCCTTGATTTACCGGTTGGCAAGAACACGAGGAACCTACGAAGCCCCGTGACAGATAGCATTACGTCTTTCGCGATGGATTCGCGCCGGTACGGGAGCGGTAACGTGGAAATCCTGGTGCCGACCGGCGCTGCAAATGAGAGTGCAGTTCACGCGGTTGTCCATGATATCCGAGGAGCATTGAACAGAGGCGGAATCAACGGGAAGCACGTGACAACGCGCACATACCGCTCCACTGATTCGTCCGCTGATGCGCCAATCCGTCTCTCATATGCGCGCATGAAGGCGACGACTGGAGAGTGTGGAGTCTGGCCGAAAAACATCGGCGGTGGTATCGGCGAAAACACAAACTACTACAACTTCGGCTGTGCCACGCAGGCAAACTTAGCGGCAATGGTCGAGAATCCGTCAGACCTCATCACTCCACGGGCGACGACGCCGTCGGACCAAAACCGGCGGGCTGTTGTGATCGAGAAATACAGATTGGGCGAAACAACTGCCAGCACCTTCACCGAAGGCGTTGGCGCAGAAGTTTCGGAGTAACGGCATGATGACAACCAGCTCTGAGCCGATGCGTGTTTCCGGTGATGCGCAAACGCCCTTAAATCAGGATAGACATGGGTACACAGCTTCTGCTGACACATCCGACATCGCGATGATCCCGCGGATAACTATTCATGCATTTTGCTTGGAAGATCGCACAATGCATGTTGTTGAAGCTGCAACGGAAGACAGGCGGATGCTAAAAGCGCATATGAAGGCAGAAATGGGGGGGATACCAGCTGCCATTGATATGTTCGAAAAAGCCCCCACGCCTAATTTGATCATCGTTGAAACGTCTGGCGCTCGGGAGGATTTGCTCCAGAGTCTTGATCAGCTCGCCGAGTACTGCGACGCTGGAACAAAAGTCATCGTGATTGGGGACGTGAATGACGTCACCCTTTACAGGGAGCTCATCTCCCGTGGTGTAAGCGAGTACCTGATTACGCCAGTATCAATTTTCCAGCTTATTGGTTCCATCAGCAGTCTGTATAACGATCCTGAAGCAGAGCCTTTGGGCAGAACAATTGCATTCTACGGTGTGAAGGGTGGCTGTGGTTCCTCGACTATCGCCCACAATGGCGCTTGGTGTTTGGCAAGGAAGTTCGATAGTGAAGTCGTGATTGCTGACCTGGATTTGC
Organism: uncultured Labrenzia sp.; assembly: GCA_937911395.1. Lineage (GTDB taxonomy): Bacteria > Pseudomonadota > Alphaproteobacteria > Rhizobiales > Stappiaceae > Roseibium. The sequence continues at coordinate 1,523 of CALDSI010000357.1, read as the reverse complement.
CATTTGGGACGGCCGGGCTTGATTACAATCAAGACCCATTGCAAGGCGTCTTTGAAGCGATCTCTGCGCCTGAAAGACTAGATGAAACATATCTGGACCGAATACTCTCTAAATGCAGTGACCATTTGAGTCTGCTTGCAGCACCAGCAACACTGGAGCGGACATATGATCACAGTGAGAAAACGTTTGAGCTGCTCATAGACACGATGCGATTGGGAACTCCACACGTCGTTCTAGATGTGCCGCATGCTTGGAACTCCTGGATCAGAAACACCCTGCTGAATGCGGATGAAATCGTGCTAGTGGCTGAGCCGGACCTTGCAAATCTTCGGAATGCGAAGAACGCGGTCGATCTACTTAAACAGATACGGCCGAACGATAAATTGCCGCATCTGGTGATGAATAAGGTGAATGTTCCAAAGCGGCCGGAAATTAAGCCGGACGAGTTTGCAAACGCTTTGGGGCTAAGTGTGGATGCAACCATCCCCTTCGATCCGCACTTGTTTGGCACTTCTGCGAACAACGGCCAGATGATTGGAGAGCTCGACAGCAAGCATGCGATTGCGGGAATGTTCGAGAATTTGGCGCAAACTATTTCAGGAAAAGCACAACCCGCCAGGGCGTCGAAGTCGCCTTTGGGCGGATTGTTTTCCAAACTAAAACGAAGAGCAGGCTAAAGGCCAAGGCAACGGAGCGGCAGGTTCACTATGTTTGGTAGACGTGGCAGTTCATCTTCTGGAGCGCCCGAAATTCGGCCCGGAAACGTGCCGGAATTACCGGAAGCTCCAGCCACGGCACCGGCTGCGCCAATGCCAGAAACGCCCGTACAACAAGCTCCGGCTCCTTTACCTTCACCTGCTCCACGCGCGCCTGCTGCCCCCACCGTAGCCGTAAGCGTACCAACGGAGCCGACCGCGGCATCTCCAAGCAGAAAAAAGACCGGTGAATACTACGAGACGAAAGCGCAAATCTTCAACGCGCTTGTTGAAGCGATAGACCTATCTCAGCTTGCGCGGCTGGATGCAGAAGATGCTCGGGACGAAATCCGGGACGTTGTAAATGACATTATTGCGTTGAAAAACGTTGTAATGTCGATTTCCGAGCAGGAAGACTTGCTTGAAGACATCTGTAACGATGTTCTTGGGTATGGTCCGCTGGAGCCTTTGTTGGCACGCGACGACATTGCCGACATAATGGTCAATGGGGCGCACACGGTCTACATCGAAACCCAGGGAAAGGTTGAGCCGACCAGCATCGCATTTCGCGACAACGCGCAGCTCATGAACATTTGCCAACGGATCGTGAGCCAGGTGGGCAGGCGTGTAGATGATGCCAGTCCAATCTGTGATGCACGTCTTCCCGATGGATCCCGCGTGAACGTAATCGCCCCCCCACTATCTCTTGATGGTCCTGCACTTACAATTCGTAAGTTCAAACGGGACAAGCTTACACTTGATCAACTGGTTAAATTCAATTCTATAACTCCAGAAGGTGCAACGATACTGCAGGACATCGGCCGCTCT
>CALDSI010000356.1 GCA_937911395.1 uncultured Labrenzia sp. | reverse complement strand
TACAAGATGCCGGCCCGCTATCTTTTCATCGAGGAAATGCCGACGAGTGCCTATGGCAAGATCACGAAGAAGCTCGTGCGCGACTTCCTGACCGAAAAGGGCCTGCTATGAGGCGACCTGCACCGCATACGCTGGATGACATCCGGCATCCCGGCCCGAAGGCACAGGACCGCCTGCCTTATGCGCGATGCAACGCCACAATGATTGAATGTCAGGTCGCCGCAGACGAGCCGCTACTGAATTCATTGGGGCGCTGGGCAGATTCCACAGGTTTTTCCTCTGCTGTCCTGGATCTCTCCGGCGTTCATCTGGCTGCATTTGAATATGTCATGCCCGACCGGGCCGTCGATGATCGCCATGCGGCCTGGTACAGCGATACGCATTTTTCTAAGGGTGCAAAACTGGAGGAGGCTGTTGCCATCCTCGGATGGCGGGACGGCGGCTGGTTCGCTCATATTCACGCCTACTGGCGGGAAAATGACACCTGGCACCTTGGACATCTCCTGCCGGAGACACTTACGATCGCCGATGACGCAAACATCGCCGGTCACGGGCTCATTGGCGCCTCGTTTGACGCATCGCTGGATCTGGAGACAGAATTCACGCTGTTCCGGGTGACGTCAGACCGAGACGCGATGTCCGGGAAGACTGCCAACGCGCTCATCACCACTCTTGCGCCATTTACAGATCTTCACGACGCCATCACGGAACTCGGCAATCAGCTTTCTGGAACTGGCTACTCGGTTCATGGCCTCGGCAGCCTTGCAGGCGCACACTTCGAAGATGGCCCACCGATGACCGGCCTGATCTCAGAAATCCTGCTCCAGAACGGTGCCGCAAAGGCGCATAACGGGAAGTTGTCCCTGCCGTTGCGGACGGTCGATCTCAACAAGGGCCTGTTTCAGGGGCATGCGACGCCGGGAAAATGTCCGACCCTGGTGACCAACGAGCTGCTGCTGGTCGCGCAAGACTGATATCTTGAAAAAAGAAAAGGCCGGATCCGGGGAACGGAAAACCGGCCTTCGCGGAACCGCGATCGCTAAAGTGACGGATTAGCTGATCTTTGCCGCAATGCTCTTGGTCTTGCAGTAGCTCTTCAGACCTTCTATGCCCTTCTCCCGGCCGAAGCCGGACTTCTTGTTGCCGCCGAACGGCACTTCAATGCCGCCTGCGAAATACTCGTTGATGTAGATCTGGCCAGCTTCGATCTTGCGCGCGAGCTGATGCGCCTTGGCAAAGTTCGATGTGTAGATGCCGGCGACAAGGCCGTATTGGCAGTCGTTGGCAAGTTCCAGCGCATGATCCGCATCATCGGCCACCTGCACGGTCAGCACCGGGCCGAAGATCTCTTCCTGGGCAAGCTCATCCCTGGCCGGAACCGCATCGACGATGGTCGGTTCAAAGAACCAACCTTTGCCCGTTGCCGGGTCCGTGGAGACGTTACCGCCAACAGCGATCTTTGCACCCCGGTCCTTTGCCCGATCTATGAAACCTGCGATCTTCTCAAGATGTTCGGCTGAGTTTACCGGCCCAAGTTCTGGCTGACTGAGACCATGACCGATCTTCAGCGCCTTCGTGCGCTTGACCAGTTCAGAAACGAACTCCTCGTGGATCGACTTTTCGATGACAAGCCGGGACCCCGCAGAACAAATCTGGCCGGCATTTTCAAAGATCGCCCCCATGATCCCGCTCAACGCCTGTTCCTTGTCGCAATCGGCAAGCACAACCACCGGAGACTTGCCGCCCAGCTCCAGAACGACGCGGGTGACATCATCGGCTGCAGCCTTCATCACGGCCTTGCCGGTCTGAACCGATCCGGTGAAGGTGATATGATCGACACCTGGGTGCTGGGTCAGCGGTGCGCCGGTTTCAACGCCCGTCCCGGTCACCACATTGCAGACGCCATCCGGCAAACCGGCGTCCGACAGGATTTGTGCCAACAATAACGCTGTAAACGGCGTTTGCTCGGCCGGCTTTGCGACAACCGTACATCCGGCGGCCAACGCTGGTGCGAAGCCGCGGGCGGCGGTTGAAATCGGGAAATTCCACGGGATGATGTGAGCCGTCACGCCAACCGGCTCATGGATCGAATAGCCGATGTAATCTCCCGCCAAAGGGAAACTGTCGCCCTGCAGTTTGTCGCAGGCGCCCGCGTAGTATTCGAAGGTTCGCGCGGCACCCCGAACATCCCCTTGCGCTTCCTGCAAAGGCTTGCCGCTGTCGAGGCTTTCCACAACCGCCAGCAGGTCAAGGTTGGCGAGGATAAGCTCGGCCGTCTTGTTCAGAATACGCGCCCGCTCGACCGGCGCCATATCACGCCAGACCGTTTCGAATGCTTTCCGGGAGGAAACAACTGCTGCGTCCACATCCTCAGACGTTCCAGCCGTAAACCGTGCAAAGGCTGCGCCCTTGCCCGGATCGAAGCTTTCCATGGTGCGGTTGTGCGAGGGCTGCGAAAACGCTCCATCGATGAAATGGCCAAGCGGCAACGCAGAGAGAGTGCCGGTCTTTTCGTACTCGGCGATCAGGTCTTGTTGAGACGCCATGATTAGCCTTCCAGAGAACTGATTTTGTAAGTGGATTTGGCAAGCCATTCCGGATTGACCTCAACGCCCCAGCCCGGTGCGTCCGTCACAATCGCGTTGCCGCCGACGATATCGAACGGAGATTCGACGAAGAGGTCATACTGCCACGGGTAGTAGTCTTCCTCCTCAATGGAGAATTCCAGATACTTTCCGGCATTCGGAATGGCGCGCAGCAAGTGCATGGTGAAGAGGGTTACCAGGGACAGGTTCGCCGCATGCGGAGTGCACGGGATACCGGCTTCATGAGCCATTTGCGCCACCTTCATGGTGCGCACCATGCCGCCGAGATAACAAATGTCCGGCTGAATGATGTCGACAACTCTCTGGTCGATCATGCGCTTCCAGTCGACCAGCGAGCAGTCCTGCTCGCCGCCGGTAACGTCAATGTCGAGCGCATCAGTGACCTGCTGGGTTTGGTCATAATGCCAGTACGGGCATGGTTCCTCGTAGTGGGAAATACCGTTGGCCTCAAGGAACCGGCCAACCTCAATCGCTTTCGCCGGAGAATAGCAGGAGTTTGCATCGACCAGCAGCGCGGTCTCATCACCGAAGCTCTTGCGCATAAGCGGCACAATTTCCTCTGTCCGGCCGGGCCATTCATCTTGATCCCGGCCGCACTCAGCCCCGATGCGGAATTTGAA
>CALDSI010000355.1 GCA_937911395.1 uncultured Labrenzia sp. | reverse complement strand
CCATGATGTCGCTGCCGGGGGCTGGCGGTGCCGCGGCTGCGGCAAGTCCGTAATCGCCGTGCTCACGCAGCCGGGCTTCCGCCGTCCGGCGTTTGACCAGCCCTTTCAGGCGCTGCCCGCCAGCCGTCAGGCCCGTTTGTGTCAAGAGGCGGGCGGCCTCGGAGACCTTGCCCGCTTTCAGCTGCTGCGCCCAGCGCCAGGAAAGCGCCCGGCTGCCGAGATTGTAGACCACCGAGACACAGGCATCGAACTGGGTCTGCGGCAAACCGGGAAGACCCTTGCGCACGGGCGGTGCATATTCCTCATCCAGAAGTGTCAGAAGCAACTTGTTGGCCTGATCCCGCGAGATCCTGTCCCCGACCGCCAGCCCCCGGCCATGGCGCTTGCGCCACCAGCCGGCAAAGATCCGGCTGCGCATGGTAAATCCGTATCCAATGGTGACCACGCCGGCGGGGTCCAGATAGCCCCGCGAAACATAGCCCTCATGTGCCGCCAGAAAGGCGAGCCCCTGATCGCTGACTTTCATGCGTTTCTCCCGGATTGGATGTTCAAGTCAAAGACGCAGTGATGTGTTTGCTGTGATCGCTCACGCTTCAGGCGCAACGGGAAAGAAGCAGTGCACCGCAAGACGCACAGTGCCGCCGCTGAACGTACCGCCGTTGGCCGTAAGCCGGACAGCGGTATCTGCGTAAAACGCCGTTGGTCCGATCACGCCAAGATTGCTGCTGCCCGCAGCTATCCCCAAGGATCCGCCGAACTTGGATGGCTCGCCTGATAATCCGCAGTCGTAGGACGATGCCCCGGTGACTGCGGTCACCGTGCGGGTGGAAACGCAAAAGACGATCGTCCGGCTCGGAATAATCAACCCTGTCTCAACAAAAGTGCCGGACAGCGCGGACAGCTCTGCCTCAATCACCCGGTGCTCGCTTTGCGCCCCGAAGCCTCCGCGCGCCAGAACGCGCGTTTCGGACAGCGGGCCATCCATGTCCCGCCATGTCCCGGAGAGGTACTTCAGCTCCAGCCCCTCCGCCAGCACATGGATGGTGAGCCCTTCAAAGAGCGCATGAAACGCCCAGGCCCCATTGCGCCACTCGGCCAGCTCCCCGTCCCGGCCCGCCCAGTCACCCGTTGCGCCCGGGGCTACAAGAAAAAGATCTCCCTCATTGGCGGCGGGTGGCGCAGGCAGATCACGGGACTGCACCACCGGTTGGCTCAGCGCGTCGAGCGTCAGGAGCGCCTCGTTGTGAGTGACATGTTTCTGGGCCTGCGCGGCCGCCAGCAACGGGAGGGCAAGACGTAAGGTCTCAGACATGACGGACAGCCTTTCGCTCATAACCGCGCCCGGTGCGTTGGGAGAGCTGGGCAACGGCAAAATGGATTTCACCGAGTGTTCCGCCGAAGTCGGCAAGTTCCTCAGCGCCTGGATAAAGGACAGTCGAGCTGTCGGATGTCAGCGTGCGCAGAACCGCGCCCTGGTCTGTCAGGATGTCGATCTCGTAGGATTCAAACGCCTCGCCGAGCGGCACCTCGGCCTGTTCCCAGCTGAGACCGCTGTCCCGCGTCTGGCGGATCCAGGTAAGGACGATGCCTTCCCCCGTCCGCCGGGCCTTGAGATGAACCGGGGCCAAGGGCCTGGCCGCCCGCTGCGTGCTGGCATGACTTGCCGCGACCGCTGCCGGATCGTCCAGCGCCCGCCCTTCCGGCACAATTCGGTAGTTGAGGCTGAGGCCGGATTGATCGCTGGAGACCGGCACCAGCGGTGTCCTGTCTTCTGCGAGCAACACCACATCGGCCCCCAAAGCCGCACCGCTCAGCATGTCGGTTTCCGTGCCCCGCTGCCCCCGCAACAAGGTGCTGAGCCGGTAGGTCTTCGGCGCTATTAGTTCGGCGGTGACAAATTGCAGGATCTCCCAGCCTCCGGACTGACAGCGCACAGCCATCGCGTTCGCGCCCGCCAGAACATCCGTTTCGCTCCGGCTTTGCAGCTGCTCGTCAAGAAGCGTGACCTCCAGCGTGTTTGCGCGGTCAAACACCCACATCGGCCCCGGAGCCAACGGCACGGCCAGGGTTCCGATACTTGCTGGCGCAGGAATGCTCATGATGGCTGCAAAACCGGCCTCCGAGGCGCTGCGCATCACAGTCAGTCCGCCCGGCCAGGGTTTGGCGTAGGCAGCAAGACGGACGGCATCGTCCGGATCACCGGCGGTGAGTTTGGGCAAATCCAGAAACACGACATAAGGCGGGCTCAAGTCGGAATTCTGGTAGCCGCCGCCGGGGGCATCCGGACCGCCTGCAGCCGGCGACAGCTCCGCCGTTATCCGCACCGCCTCGATCCGGCGGATCCCGTTATCTTCAATCGATGTCACGCGCACGGCGAGCGGCGGGTCAAATGTGACGGTCGGCGTTCCGCTCAAGGCAATGACATCGCCCGGCTCCAGATCGATCCGGTCGGGACCAACGGCAAACGACAGCCGTTCGCGTTCCGACCAGATCCGGTGAAGACGCCGGTCGGCCGCTATGCTCAAGGGTTCGGGCATGGAGCATGCCGGCAGGATCTGCGTTTCCACCTGGCGGCTGCCGCCTTCCAGTCTGCGGGACGCGGAGACCCGGCGGCGGAAATCACTGACCGGATCATCCGCCCCGAAGCGGATTTCAGCGGAGAGTTCGCTCGCCTGTGCCCGTGTCCGCGAGAGCAGGCTGTCCTCCGCCCCCGGGTCGGCAAGGCCGTCCGCGTGAAGGGTGGTCACTGTTTCCGGCAGAACAGTCGAAAGCTCGATATGCGTGCCCCGGTCCGAGGCCTGTCCGGAGAACGCGGTCAGCACGGGCTCCAGTACATCGCGGGCGCTGACAGGGCCGCTCAACGTGTATCCATCGAGACCACCCGCAAGACGGAAGACCTTTACATCTTCATCTGATATGCCGTAGTCGGCGAGCACCGCCTTGCACAGGCCTTGAATGGAGATGCCTCCGAGCCGGCCCGACAACCAGTGCCCGAGCCGCCAGTTGCCCCCATCGGCCCAGACGTTGGAGAACATCGGAAAGGCCGGAAACGGGCGCGCGTCCCACGTCCAGAGATAAATCCCGTCCGGATCCACCATCGGTCCGCCATAGACGTGAGACACGGGATTGTCGCCCGCATCAAATTCCGGATGGCTGTTCGACCACCAGCTGAGCGAGGCTTCCAGTGCCCGGCGCTGGCTGACATCATCGCGAAAGCCGCGCGAGAAGTAAGGGAACGCGCTTTCCGACGACTTCGGGTCGACGAAAACATTCGGCTGGTTGGCGCTCCGGTCGATGGCCGGAAAGCCAAGCTCGGTGAACCGGACAGGCTTGGATTGCGGTACCCAGCCGGTCGGGGCTGCGTCCTCAACACCGCCGACCCGCTCGTAATGCAGTTCTTGCCAAAAACTCCAGATGTCCTTGGTACGGTAGACCCAGGGCTTGTTGTAGGCGCCGTCTGTGATGGCGGTGCGGGTGCCAGTGGCCCGGTCCGCGCTGCTGACATAGTACCAGTCGTAATATTCCCCGCCCTTGACCCCGCCGCGCAGGTTCGCAAGGTCATAGCCGCTGAAGCCACCGTCCGGATCGCCGTCATCGCGCAGATCGCTCAAGGGCAGATAGTTGTCGATGCCGATATAGTCGATCTCCGGCGACGCCCAGACCGTATCGAGCGGAAAGCGGAGTTCGGTATCAGAGACCTGATGAGCCCCATATTCGGACCAGTCCGCCGCATAGGAGATTTTGACGTCGCTGCCGACAAGTGCCCTAACGTCTGACGCAAGCAAGCGCAGCTGATCCGCGAACGGATAACTGCCACCACCGGCATGCGCGCGGGACAGGCCCCGCATTTCCGTGCCGACCAGCACGCTTTCGACCCCGCCTGCCGCCTTGGCGAGCGCCGCACAATGCAGGATATGCCGGCGGAACGACCATTCATCCGGCCCTGAATAGGTGACAGTGCCGCCGCTGACGGAAAAATGCGCCGCCGAGGCCGTCCCTGTGAAACTTGCAACATCCGCCGCAACCGGGCCCACCGGAACGATGCGCCCCCGCCAGGGGTAAGGGGCCTGCTCGGCGCTTCCATATGGGTCCGGCAGACCGTTGCCCGGTGGCACGTCCATCATGATGAACGGATAAAGCAGGACCTCAAGACCGTGCGCCTTCAGATCCTGAATGGCAGCAATCACGCTGCTGTCCGACGGCGTGCCGCCATAGGCAGGCCGCCCGTCGATACGTGACACCTCGTCGGCCTCGTCCCTCTCAAGC
>CALDSI010000354.1 GCA_937911395.1 uncultured Labrenzia sp. | reverse complement strand
CAGCTGTGTCTCCAGATAATGGCGGAACAGGTCCGGCCGGGTAATGGTCGCAACGTGGCGCCCAGGCCCGGAGACAAAACCGTAGGATAAGCGGCTGTCATGACGAATATGGCTGTCGGTGACGATCTGAACCTGCGGATAAAACGCCCGCACCCGATGTTCCGGCTCTTCCCCGTCGAGAAGCGCCTGAAAATGCTTCCTCAAGAAGGCCGTGTTCGCCTCGAAAATTTCAATCAACCGCGCGACAGCTTCCTTGGGATCGCTGAAAACCTGCAAAGGGTGCGAAGGCGCAAGGCGTGTTGGCCTCGCCGGTTGTTGAAAGGCTCTGTGGATCGAGTTGGTCATGTGATCATCCTTATTGTTGTTATCCTTCAACAGTCTCGCCAGATGCGCGCGCGGTCAATAGGTGCAGCTTCAGATTTTGAATATTTTTGCACACGAAGAAATTATTTTCGCACACGCTAGGGCATCCTTCCCTGTGATAGGCATATCCGACTTATCTGGTAGAAATTAGAAACTTGCCGGGACGGTTTTATGAAATCCTTTGAAGACATCGAAGCACTGGCAATCGAGAAAAAAGGCGGTGCAGCCCAGCTCTCAGCCCTGATGGCCGAACACAATGGCCCCAAGACACCGGAAGAACTGGAGACAATCGGCGATGACCGCTGGCTGTCCATGTTCACCAAAACGATCTTTCAGGCCGGATTTTCCTGGAAAGTGATTGAGAAGAAGTGGCCGGGTTTCGAAGAAGCCTTCGAAGGTTTTGATACGGCCCGCCTTGCCTTCCTGCCGGATGAGGCATTTGAGGCGCTTCTCAACAACAAGGCCATCGTGCGCAATGCCATGAAGATCAAGTCCGTCCAGGCGAATGCGATTTTCCTCCGGGATCTGGCCGAAGCCCACGGCAGTGCTTCGAAGTTCTTTGCCCGGTATCCGGTCGAGGAACAAATCGGCCTGATGGACATCCTTAAGAAGCGCGGCAGCCGGCTTGGTGGCAATTCCGGTCAGTATGCGCTTCGCTTCATGGGAAAGGAGACATTCATCCTCTCCCGCGACGTGGTTAACGCTCTAATCCGCGAAAATGTCATTGGGAATGAGTCCATGTCGAAAAAAAATCTGATTGCAATTCAGGAAGCCTTTAACCATTGGCGATCAACTTCCGGTCGTTCTCTCAATGAAATCAGCAGAATTCTGGCGTTTTCGGTCGGCTGAGCCCATTAACTTCTCATTTAGGTTTTACCATTGTAAACAAAGCATTGATTCAACGGTAATTTTTGTTCTGACGGCTTAACGCCTGATTTACCAAAAGCGGTAACCATGACACTCGAAATTGCGTGAGGTATTGCGTCGCAATGAGAGTACTGCGTACCGGGGTGTCCCCTGTGGCACCCCATCCAACATCTTCGACGGAAGCTGATGCTTCCTGGCTGAACACGATCCTGAAGGGCGACTGCGTGTCCGCCCTTGAGAAGCTGCCGTCCCGGTCTGTCGACCTGGTGTTTGCGGATCCGCCCTACAATCTTCAGCTGGGCGGCGACCTGCACCGGCCGGATCAGTCCAAGGTGGACGCCTGCGACGATCACTGGGATCAGTTCGAGAGCTTTGAGGCCTACGACGCCTTCACACGCGCCTGGCTGCTGGCCGCGCGCCGGGTGATGAAGCCGGACGGCTCGCTCTATGTGATCGGCTCCTATCACAACATTTTCCGGGTGGGTGCAATCCTTCAGGATCTCGGTTTCTGGATCATGAACGACATCGTCTGGCTGAAGTCGAACCCAATGCCGAACTTTCGCGGCAAGCGGTTCACCAATGCCCACGAGACCATGATCTGGGCGACGAAATCCAAGGATGCCAAGCCGACCTTCAATTACGATGCGCTGAAGACGTTCAACGAAGATCTGCAGATGCGCTCCGACTGGCATTTGCCGCTGTGCACCGGTGCTGAACGGCTGAAGGGCAAGGATGGCCAGAAAGTGCATCCGACCCAGAAACCGGAAGCGCTGCTCTACAGGGTGCTGCCCGCCTCGTCCAAACCGGGCGACGTTGTGCTCGACCCGTTCTTCGGCACCGGGACCACCGGTGCCGTCGCGCGCAAGCTCGGCCGCAATTATGTCGGTGTGGAGCGCGAACAGGATTACATCGATGCGGCAACAGCCCGGATCGCCGCGATCCAGCCGGGTGACGAAAAAGCGCTTGAGATGCAGCAAGGCAAACGGGCCCAAAAACGCATCCCGTTCGGCACGCTTTTGGAAAACGGGATGCTGGAGCCGGGCACCGAGTTGACCTGTTCCAAGGGCAAGCATCTGGCGATCGTCCGGGCAGACGGCTCCTTGAAATCCGGCGACCACACCGGTTCGATCCACAAGGTGGGCGCGCTGGTGCAGGGCCAGGAGGCCTGCAACGGCTGGACATTCTGGCATACCATAGAAGGTTCGAAGAAGGCGCCAATCGACGAGCTTCGCAAGGAAATCAGATCCCGGCTGCAGGCCAATTAGAGCTGTAGCCGGCACGAGCTAACAAGCAGGAAGAAAAGACCTTCGCGTTCCCCGCGAGATCTTCCCTTGGCCCCGCCTCCCGAAAGGGTTGGCGGGGTTTTTCTTGTTGGCCTTTGGAGAAAACATAAAGTGACCCTACCGAATCCACCATGCAATACTATTTAGTTCCGCGAAGCTAAGGTTGGAGATCAAAACACCCGACTGATGCCAGGATTTAAACCTTGGATTTGAGATGCGGAGCATGGCGGAAACCGATTTGGATGTAATAGAGAAGTCCATCTATTTTTTGAAAGTGTCTGAATTGAAACAGCTTTTGACCGATGCAGGCATCAAGCCTTCCGGTTCAAAACAGAGCATGATCAATTCGCTTATCGCATACGCCAACGGCGACAGCACACGCCCATCGGCACTCCAGCTTTCGGACGCTGAAAGAGCTCTTCGTAAAAAAGCGAACCAATATGATCCAACAGTCTTTATTGTCCCTGGCGTCTACACCAATAACCGGAAAAACCGCAAGCGGTTCCATTCCCTCATTGGCCATCACTTTTCCTACACAACCTATGGAATGGACTGGATCAAGGATCGATGGGCTGAAGGCACTTGCCCGACCTATCAGGCCTTTGCGGAATTTTGGCAGGAAGAATACCTGCGCCGGAAAAACAACGGCGCGTTCAAGTCGAAACAGACGCTTCAGCGGGTGCAGTTTTTCAGGGCGATGAAAGACCGGAACCTGTCCAAAGGCGAACTTGAAGACGCTTGGGCCCGGGAACGGGCCGAGCACTCTGCTAAAGCGGAAAAGATATTTCGAGATCTCATTAAACGCCGCAATAAGATCGCGACTTCATAATCCAGTTATAACGCCGGTTGGCAATTTGCCTGTTTCATTGCTAACCTATCTCAAGGTTGCCTGATGAGGACAGGCAACTTTTGCAAATCATGGGAGGAGCGCTATTTCCGGCGCACAGGAACACGTTGAAACGGTTCTGAGGACCGTTCAATCAGGGACCGCCCCTGCCTTATCGCGCATCGCGGCCTCTTGGCGGCGATCATTGGACAAGCATGGCCTTGATCCTGCCACAAGCCGCATCCGCGACAGGGTGAGCGCGATTAACCTTGCCGAGCGCAAGGAAAAGGCAGCAATGCTTCTGGAAATCGCTGCGCCAAAGCTCGATCAGCTGTTTGGGCTTGTCGGCAATTCCGGCTGCACCGTTGCGCTTACCGATGCGCAGGGCATTGTCATTGAGCAGCGCTATTCGCTGGCGGATGCAGATGCTTTCGACAAGTGGGGCCTGTCGCAGGGCAGCGACTGGAGCGAAGGTGCGGAGGGCACCAACGGCATCGGCACCTGCCTTGCCGAACAACGCCAGGTGATCATTCACAGAAACGAGCATTTTCTGGCACGCAATGTCGGCATGAGTTGCATGGACGCCCCGATTTACGGTGCAGATGGCACGCTAGCTGGTGCACTCGACGTCTCCTCAGCGAGGGCTGATCAGACCGAAGCTTTCAACCGGTTGATTGCCGCCATGGCTGCCCAAACTGCGCGGCATATAGAAACGGAAACCTTCCATGCCGCTTTCCCGAAAGCCCGAATTATCTGCGCCGACAATGACAGTTCGGAAACGGCATTGCTTCTGGCCGTGGATCCGGACGACATCGTGATCGGCGCAACACGGGGTGCGCGCAAGGTTTTTGGCCTTCAGGCGACGGGCGCAATTTCCCCTATTCCTGCCGGTGATCTGCTGGGCCGGGAAGACGGCCCGACCGGCTTTGAAAAAGCTGAACGCGCTGCCATGATCCGCGCCTTGACCCGGGCAAATGGTAATGTTTCTGAAGCCGCTCGTGCGCTCGGTGTTGGCCGGGCAACGCTTTACAGGCGGATGAAACGTCTCGGCATCGGCGATTTTCCCGCACACCTGTCTCAATACTGAAACACATCTCTGCCGTACGTTTTCTGAGCCCGCTGACAAGGCCCCTCAGTGTCTGCATTTTCCTCACAGCGCCGGTGGAGGACCGGTCAATAATGTGGAGGAAACACCAATGAATGAGATGCCAAAATTCACGGATGTCAGCGGGGCACCATTTAGGGCACGCTATGACAACTTTATCGGCGGCAAGTTTGTTGCCCCAGTTGGCGGCAAGTATTTCGACAACATCACTCCGATTTCTGGAACAAAAATATGCGAGGTCGCGCAGTCGGGCGCTGCGGATGTTGAGCTGGCATTAGATGCAGCCCACGCAGCAAAAACTGCATGGGGACGGACCTCGGCAACCGAACGGTCGAACATTCTTCTGAAAATCGCTGATCGCCTGGAACAGAACCTGGATCTTCTGGCGGCTGCCGAGACCTGGGATAACGGCAAGCCAATTCGCGAAACGACAAACGCCGATATCCCTTTGGCAGTTGATCATTTCCGCTACTTCGCGGGGTGCCTGCGCAGCCAGGAAGGCACGATGTCCGAGATCGACCCGGACACAGTGGCCTATCATTATGACGAACCGCTTGGCGTTGTCGGACAGATCATTCCCTGGAACTTCTCCATCCTTATGGCGTGCTGGAAGTTGCCACCGGCACTGGCTGCAGGCAACTGTATTGTCCTAAAACCGGCTGAACAGACACCGGCTGCCATCATGGTCATGATCGAATTGATCGCGGACCTTCTGCCTGATGGTGTTGTTAACGTCGTCAATGGTTTTGGCGCAGAAGCAGGCGCTGCTCTTGCCTCCAGCAAACGGATTGCCAAGCTGGCCTTCACCGGCTCCACGGCAACCGGCAAGGTGATCCTGAAAGCCGCTGCGGAGAACATGATACCGGCAACTGTTGAATTGGGAGGAAAGTCACCGAACATCTTCTTCTCCGACATCATGGCGGAGGATGATGCCTTCTTCGATAAGGCGATCGAAGGGTTTGTACTTTTTGCCTTCAACCAGGGCGAAGTCTGTACTTGCCCGAGCCGTGCGCTCATTCAAGAAGACATATACGAGCCGTTCATGGCACGCTGCATTGAACGTGTGAAAGCCATCAAACAGGGCGACCCCCGCCATGCAGACACAATGGTTGGGTCCCAGGTCAGCAAGGCGCAATACGACAAGATCCTTTCCTATTTCACCATCGGAGCTGAAGAAGGCGCAGAGGTTCTTCTTGGCGGCAAGGCAGCAAATGTCTCCGGACTAGAGAACGGTTATTACATCGAGCCGACGATCCTCAAGGGCCATAACAAGATGCGTGTTTTCCAGGAGGAGATCTTTGGCCCCGTTGTTTCGGTAACAACTTTCAAGGATGAAGAGGAAGCCCTCGCTCTTGCCAACGACACCACCTATGGCCTCGGTGCCGGAGTGTGGACTCGCGATGCGAGCCGTTGCTACCGGATGGGCCGCGGCATCGAAGCCGGCCGTGTCTGGGTCAACAACTACCACGCATATCCGGCGCATGCGGCCTTTGGCGGCTATAAGCAATCCGGGATCGGTCGTGAGAACCACCAGATGATGATCCGAAGCTATCAGCAGACCAAAAACGTCTTGATGAGCTACAATCCGAACAAGCTCGGTTTCTTCTAAACAGAGGTTTCACCATCGAACAAAACGGAAAAAGGCGGTCCGCCCGGGCCGCCTTTTGCTGTGTCGCCAATTTCTGGATAGCGATGAACAATTGTAACACGACGGCGTCAGTCAGAAGGATGATCGAGACACTCAACCATGCAGGCACCAGGCTTTCTTGGTCGCCGTGATTGCTATAATGAACAGGAAATTGCCTGCTGTACGGTGTCATCATTAATTCAAGAGAAATTTAAATCCAAAGCGCTGGGACAGACTTCAAAACGCGACCACGACTATCACTTGGTGCGTTTGTTAATATGATCCTTGACGTCATGTACTCCACTCACCGCTTTTCCCAACACGCAGCGGATTTTTTTAGGTTGGGAAAAATAATTTTCTCTCAATGCCTGAACATTCTCGAGAGACGGGGACGTATCCAAATGCTCAACATAGAGCCCATCAACAAAGCACGGATCGCAGCCGGTTTTCTTACGGTCGAAGAGACGGTGGCTTTGATGGACAACGGGAACCTTATACCAGATCCGTTCTCTACTCTTGTCTCAAGGAACGTCCTCCTCGGTGAGAACAACCTTATATATCCTGGAGTGACTTTGCAGGCATCCGGTGAGGGCAAAGTCGTTATCGGAAATGGAAATGTTTTCCACTCCGGCACAATGATCGACGCGTCTCATGGCCGGATTGAAATCGGTTCAGACAATCAATTCGGTGAAGGCGGTTTTACAGCGAAAGCCAATCAGCCCGGCGCTGATATCCACATTGGAAGCGTTTGCCGGTTTTTGAACAACCCTTCGGTGTTCGGAAAGACCCGTTTGGAAGACGGCTCTCAGCTCCTTGGAAATATCACCGTGGTGTCCTGCCTCCTGAAAGCAGGCGGGTCGCACAGAACCCCGGATCCGGAACTTCGTGCCGGTCTTTTAAAGGGCTTTGGAACCGCGCAAAACCTC
This sequence comes from uncultured Labrenzia sp., assembly GCA_937911395.1. Taxonomy (GTDB): domain Bacteria; phylum Pseudomonadota; class Alphaproteobacteria; order Rhizobiales; family Stappiaceae; genus Roseibium. The sequence goes on along the minus strand of CALDSI010000354.1, from coordinate 10,890 downwards.
ACCGTCAACCAAGGGCATGTCATCGCTGGAAATGGCTCGTTTTCGCAAGAAAATTCGGTTCCACAATCAACATATCACCCTAAGCGATGATACCCGGCAAAGGACGGGATGAGGTCATCCTTTGGCCCCGCCTCCCGCAAGGGATAGCGGGGTTTTTCTTCTGCCCGTCAAAGGCCTATACACATGGACGGACACAATGTGGGACGTTGCAATGTTTCAGCACTGGCAGATCAGGACACTGAACGCGATTGCATGGATCTCGCTGGCTTCCGCCGGTGTCGGACTGTTTATTGGTTTGCTTCGCGCAGGTGAGCAGAGTTTCATCACGGATGTGAGTGTTGGCATGCTCACCGGTGTCCTGATTGGCTTCAGTTGTTCCTGCTCTGAGTTTTTTGTTTTTTCCAACTCCCGCCTGAGAATGGCCCGGCAGATGCCGCTTTGGCAGCTCCTGCTTCTTCGAACAATTGTTTGGTGCGTCTGCATCTTGGCCGGCATGAGCTTGCCCAATTGGCTCTTCGGCCAACCGTGGCAGCACCTCGATGCGCATTTCATAGAGAATTTTGCGATTTCCGCGGCGATCGCCTTTGCGTTTTCCAGCGGCATTGAAATCTCCCGCCTTTTGGGGACGGAAGCCACCACTGCACTCATCACCGGCCGGTATGCCCGGCCAAGACTTGAAAACCGTGTGGTGCTGTTTGCCGATCTTGTCGGATCAACCGCGCTTGCAGAACGCCTTGGAGAACTTCAGTTCCATGCGTTTTTGAGCGATGTCGCGCAAGATTTCGCAGACCCGATTTACAAGACCGGCGGCGATGTTCATCGCTATATCGGCGATGCAGTAATCGTGACCTGGCCACTTGAAAAGGGTGTGAAGAACGGTGCCAGTCTGAATTGCGCGCTTGGCATGCATCGCACCCTGGATCGCCGGGCGTCGTTTTACAGGACGAGATACGATACGGAACCGGGCATCCGCGTTGCCATCCATTGCGGCCAGGTGGCGGCCGGAGAAATCGGCGATTGGAAAAAAGAAATCGCCCTGCTCGGCGACACCATGAACACCACGGCCCGGATCGAAAGCGCTGCCCGCGATCTGGGCGAACAGATCGTTTTATCGGACGATCTCGCCAAAAGACTTCCAGATACCCTCAGAACGCCAATACGTGTGCTGCCAGCTTATGAAGCGGCCGGAAAACAGGACAAGCTGACGCTTTGGGCTGTGGATCCACACGGCTAGATGACAAACCGCGGAGAGCCGGGCCGACTCATTTGCAGAGCTTCAGTTTAACCGCCGCAATCTCCAGCAGGAAGTCGGACGGCGAAGAGACCCCAGGTCTTCACTCCCGTTCGCCCGGGGAGATGGTTTGCAGATTTGAGTTTTTTGCCGTCCCGAACCTGATCCGGATCCACGTCTCAATCGATCGATCCGGGCTCGGAGGCCGGGACAGCAAAGATAGATTAATATCCCCAGCACAAAACCCGCCACGAGGTCTCCCTCCGGCGTTTTGGCGATCAGAATTCCGTTCGAAACGAACGGGACGGCAGGCGCGCCGGACTTGCCGGAGCGTGAGTAAGGAATGGGTTGGATTGGCAAGGCAGCGCGCCTACCCGAAGGCTGTTCCCGGCCAGCGGTCTTATCTTTCTTGGACAAACACCAGACCCTGGCAGCGCCTAATGATCCTAAAGAAACTCTTCCGGTCTAACCTGTCCCCGTCTGGAACCCGGCGGCAGTCCAATAACCGGCTGACTGCTGACGGCGCGTTTCTTGATCCGTTACTTCAAAAAAGCGCCCAACCTCCGGTTCCTGGCACCTCGAACGGACGGTCCGGCCTCGGCCCCGTGGGACAGGAACGGGAGGAAGTATACGGCTGGTTTGCAGAGCGTGGATAAGTTTTCTGCTTCGTGTGACGCTGCGGCTTCCTCGGTTTTCATGCAAGATTGAAGATTGACGAGATCCAGACGACAACGGGCACTGGAGGCCCGTTAACCTCATTGTCAAGTTTAACTATCTGTAAACCCTATCCTGCGCTACACCCGCATTGATTGCAGATGCGGAGTTTTTTTCATGCAAACGTGGGCCGGCCTCACAAGACTTTTAGTTTTTGTTTCTATTTCCCTTTTTGGCTTTGCAGCTTGGGGTTTGACCCTGCTGGAGCCTGACAGGCAGATTTACCTTGAAACATTCGATACAACCGAACTTGAGACCGTTCTGGAGGGGCAAATCATGAGCCCTGGTCGGCGCAGTCCATGGTCAATATCGGTGGATGGCGCAAACCTTGTCTGGCGGAACACATCCAAGAAAACGAACTCACAACACCAGAGCATCGATTGGGTCCGTTTCGAGGACAACAAGGAAATTACCCGTTTGAATGAGGCCTCCCTGTCAGTCACGGTTCTGCCGCGGCGCTTCTACTGTGTCGGAGCAGGCATCGTTGCCGGAACCTATCGCCAACGTCAGAATTGGCGGTTCAACATCGACAATGACGGCGGCTATCATGTGTTGAGGCAATCTGGCCGGGGATTCGCCCGTGTTTATAAAGGCGAACACCCAGCGATTAAGCCAAACACGCCAAACGTGATTGCCTTTGAGCGGCAAGACGAGGAATTTGTTTTCTTCGTCAACGAGCAGGAAATCATCCGCTTGCCGACCAACGCCCGCAGATCAGACCCGCATTGGATCGGACTGACCGCTTTCGGCATCGGGACCTACAAGTTTGCAGAAATGACGATCACCCAATAGGCCGATGGCTCAAGCAGGCTCTAGCGCTTGCGCCAGATTCGAATCGGCCTCCGCTTTTGACGGATAGTACCCGCTGCGGATCTTCAGTTTGTGCCCGCCACGGACGATGCCCTCCAGGGCCGGGATCAGCTCCTGGCCAATCTCGGTCAACTCGTATTCAACGGACGGCGGCGATGTCGGGCGGACATGACGGACGATCACATCCCGCTCCTCAAGCTCCTTCAGCCGCGCGGACAGGACCTTCGCCGACACTGGCGGTATGTCAGCCCGAAGCTCGCTGAACCGCCTCGGTCCCGATCTCAAACACCAAATGACGTTCGGGGCCCACGCCCCGGCGATCACCTGCATGCACTCCGCCAGAAGGCACGGCGCGGGTGGTTGCAGACTTTTATTCTTTCGCATTTTCAGTGCCATAGCGGGATCTCCAACCAACCGACCGCGTGCAGACGGGTTTCTTCATGGTAACTTCATAATATGGGTTACCATCAGTTACCATATTGTCAATAGAAACCAATGTGAGCATCTTCCGGTCATCGGAACCAGAAGGAGCCACCCGATGAAACTCTTCTACAAATCAGGCGCCTGCTCCATGGCAGCGCACATTCTCCTCAACGAGGCAGACGTTCCCTACACGCTTGAAAAGGTCGATACGGATGCTGGCACAACCGAAAACGGCACGGCCTACGCGCAGATCAATCCTCGGGGCTACGTTCCGGCCTTGAAGTTTGAAGATGGCTCGGTCTTGACCGAAAACGTCGCCATCCTCACCTGGCTGTCCGAACAGTTTCCCCAGCGTGGGGGCCAAGGTGGAACCTCGACACTTCAGAAATACCGGATGCTGGAAGCCCTCAGTTTTTTGACATCTGAGTTGCACAAGGCCTTCAGCCCGTACTTCTCAGGCAAAACTTTCACGGCAGAGGAAAGTGCTCGCAATCTCGCCGCCTTGAGGAAGAAGATTTCCCAGTTCGAAGGCATGCTCTCGGATGACGGCGGGTATCTTCTCAGTGAGACATTCTCCGTTGCCGATGCCTACGACTTCGTCATCTTGAACTGGACGAGCTTTATCGGAGTTGCGCTAACCGAATGGCCACGCACGACAGACTATGTGAACCGGATCAAGGCTCGGCCCGCCACGCAGCGGACGCTGCAGGAAGAAGGGCTGGCCGCATGAACACAGCTCTGAATGAACTTCAGGCGGTGATCGCGGACTACTTCGAAGCGCTCTACCGCTGCGATACGGACCTCTTGCAGAAGGTGTTTCATTCCAAGGCGATCTATGCCACCGCCGATGAAACGCCGCTGCTTCACCGGACAATGGATGCCTATGTTCCGGTGGTTGCCGCACGCCAATCCCCGGCCTCGCGCGGAGAAGTGCGCACGGATGCAATTGACGAGATCCAGATGGCTGGAGCCAACACAGCCTTTGCCCGTGTCCGCTGTTCAATCGGGGACAGCGACTTCGTCGATTTCCTCACCTTTGTGCGTGACGGTGGGCGCTGGCAGATCATGGCGAAAATCTTCCAGATCATCCCACGCCAATCAGGGAGCGTTTAAAAATGCCCTATGTGCATATTCAAGTGACGGAAGAAGGTGTCAGCGAGCACCAAAAAGCCGAGCTGATCAAAGGTACGACGGATCTGCTTGTCGATGTTCTGGACAAGGAGCCGGCCACGACGTTTGTCGTCATCGAAGAGGTTCCTCTCGAAAACTGGGGCATCGCCGGTTCGCCGGTAAATGAATTCAGGGTGCGCAAGAAAGCCGGATCCTGATCAGCAGGTCAGACGGTGCCCCGGTCGTTTCAGGGCACCGTTGCTGAAGTTCATTCGAAGCCGATCAGCGCCTTGCGGCGTTTGCCGACAGACAGGGACAGCCGATCATTGGCACCAAGATCGCCGGACGAAATTCGGCGGCGCGCATCGTCGACCACCCTGTTGTTGAGGCGCACACCACCGCCCTCAACCAACCGCCGGGCTTCGCCATTGGAGGCGGCAAAGCCGCTTGCCACGACAAGCTCCAGAAGGCCGACCCCTTCAGCCAAGACGGACAGGGCCATTGTGTGAGTCGGCTCCGTCAACTCGGCATCTCCTGAAAACAGGGCATCGCCCTGCTCCAGCGCAACCCGCGCTTCTTCCGGGCCATGCACGATGGCAGTAACTTGCGTTGCAAGGATCTTCTTGGCCTCGTTCAACTCCGCACCTTGCAACTCCGACAACCGCTCCACTTCGCGCATCGGCAGTTCAGTGAACAGACGCAGGAATTTGCCGACATCGGCGTCCGCCGTGTTTCGCCAGAATTGCCAGAAACCGAACGGCGACAGATGCTCCGGATGCAGCCAGACAGCGCCCACCGCGGTCTTGCCCATCTTGGACCCGTTGGCCGTCGTCAGAAGCGGGACGGTCAGCCCGTGCAGCTTGCGCCCGTCTCTGCGGCCAAGTTCGACGCCGTTGACAATGTTGCCCCACTGATCGGAGCCGCCGACCTGGAGAACGCAGTCGTGGCGCTTGGCGAGTTCCAGGAAATCCACCGCCTGCAGCATCATGTAGCAGAACTCCAGGATCGTCAGCGGCATCTGGGCATCGAGCCGCGACTTGACGCTGTCGAAGGTCATCATCCGGTTGACGGTGAACTGAGAGCCATAATCGCGCAGGAACTCCAGGAAGCGGAACTCGTTCAGCCATTCCGCGTTGTCGACCAGCAGCGCCCCTTCCGGGCCATCCATATCAACAAGACGTTCCACCGAGCGGCGGATGGTCGCCATGTTGGCCGCGATCTGGCGCTCCTCCAGAAGCGGTCGGGCGTCATTGCGGAAACTCGGATCCCCAACCTGGCTGGTGCCACCGCCCAGAACCACGATCGGCCGGTGCCCCAGTCTTTGCAGCCAGCGCAAGGTCATCAAGGGCATCAAGTGACCGACATGAAGGCTTGCCGCCGTTGCATCAAACCCTGCGTAAGCGGTGATCGGACCGTCGTTGAGGCGTTTGTCGAGAGCTTCCAGATCGGTGGACTGATGCACGAGCCCGCGCTCCAGAAGCACGGCAAGAGCTTCCGATTTGAGCTTTGTCGCCGGTTTTCCGGCTTCGATCATGTGTTTGGTCATTTTCGGCTTCCTGGGTCTTTTGGGGAGTTCCCGCCAGGGGCCAGTGTCTTGAAAACCAAAAAGCCGCCTGACGCGGCGGCTTTTTTAGGTTTGATTTGTCAGAGCAAGATCCTACGCAGCCGCCGGTATGTCGGTGACGTAATAAAAATACACGAAGGATGCGCTCAAGTTGGTCATGCCAGTTTAGATGCGCGAGCTTTGAGACAATGTCAAGCGGCAAAAATAGAGGCCCAACCGGAAGCCTTTCTTAAGGGGATCTGAAATTAGCGCAGCCGTGCAGCCCGCCAGCCAGAGGGGGAGATGCCGAATTTGGATTGAAACGCTCTGCTGAAGGCTTCCTTAGACGCATAGCCGACACGGTCTGCAATCAAGTCTATGGATGCGCTGGAATGCAAAAGCGCTTCTGCTGCCTGATCAAGCCTCCAAGACCTCAAATAGGCACCGGGTGTCTGCCCCATGACGTGTTTGAAACGTTCGGTGAAACTTGAGACAGACATTCCCGAAAGACTGGCGAGCTGGCCATTGGTCAATGTGCGGGCAGAATCCGCATGGATCGCGGAAATGGCGCGCGCAATTCGCTCATCCCTTGCCGCTGCCAACCATCCAGGAAGGGTATCCTCCGACTGCGCCCAACGGCGGAGAAGGATAACCAATAGCAAGTCCAACAATCGCGACACCATCAGACTTGCGCCTGGCCGCGTTGCGCCGAGTTCCCGCAGCACGAGCTGACACACCGTATCCACCCATTCGATTGGATTGTCTGCGAGCCCTTTTAGAACGATGACCCTCGGCAAAGACTGAAGAACTCGCGGAGCCAGATCCCCGTCAATTGTAAAACTTCCCCAAAAACAATTGATTTTCCCGGTCTCGGCTTCTCCGTCACTTGTAAGCACTCGCTGATAAGAATGCTTACCCTCAAGTGCGCTGAAGGTTGCCCTATGAGGGGTTCCTTGCAACATGAGAGCAATCTGTTTTTCGCACAAAATCTGAGGTGGCTCGCTGTCAATTTTGATCTCAAGAGCGCCGCGCTCAACAATGTACACACATGGTTTGCCAGCCGACACACTAAGGGCCAACGGGCCATCAGGCGTAATGACCCGAGCTGTTTCACCACGCACATGAACAATATTGAGCACTTCGGAAAAGGCGTCCGTTCCGAAATTTGGGGTCTCTGCTAAGTCTTCCGGTGTCTCCATCATCGGCAAGTCCTGCTCTTTCACATACCTCTTTGGGTAACGCGTATTCATCAAAGAGGCATCTTAAAATGTTCAATTCCCATAATATGTTCCGCGCCGGTCTGCTGGCGGCTGTGTTCGCCCTGCCAATGAGCGCTGCAGCTGAAGACGTCTCCGTTGTTCTCGTGCATGGTGCGTTCTCCGACGGGTCGGCCTGGCACAAAGTGATTCCGGTTCTGCAGGAGGCCGGTATTCCGGTGAGGGCTGCGCAACTCTCACTCTCATCCCTGAAAGAAGACGCCGCCGTGGTCGCACGGCTGATCGACATGCAAGATGGCCCCGTAGTGCTCGTCGGTCATTCGTATGGTGGTAATGTCATCACCGAGGCCGGTTCTAACGATGAAGTCGCAGCGTTGGTATATGTTGCCGGCCTTGCATTGGAAGCAGAGCAGTCCATGGCCGGTCTGCTGGAGGGCCAACCTCCGGCACCCTGGCAAGCTGAAATCCAAGCTGATGCAGACGGCTACATCCGCTTAAGTGCAAACGGTATTCAAACCTTTTTTGCACCCGATTTGCCCGCGGATGAGACTGCTTTGATTACAGCGACACAAGGTCCGATCCAGTATCAGATCAACTATGAAACACCTACTGTTTCTGCATGGTCCATGCGGCCGACCTATTACATCCTCACCGAGACCGATCAGATCATTCCGCCGCGCCTGCAGGGCTTCTTCGCACAGCGCATGAATGCGGAGGTAACACAATTGGATTCGAGCCATGTTCCGATGCTTTCGCAGCCTGAGGCTGTTGCTGACGTCATTCTAAAAGCGGTGTCGGACGTGTCTCAAGACTAACAAAACGACGCCCCGAGGTGCCGGACGCCTTGGGGCGTTTTTGGAAGAAAGGAATGTCTGATGCTTTCTGATCACCAACTCCCGCAGCATTGGAGCATTGCTCTCATTGCCCGCGTTTTATTCACGTCGCTCTTTTTTCTTTCCGGAGTGACGCACTTTACCAACATGCCGTACTATCTCTCGCTAATGCCAGCAAAGATCCCCTATCCCGTTTTCCTGATCCAGGTGTCGGGTGTTGTGGAGTTGGCCGGAGCGGCGATGATCCTGCTCAACTGGCGCCCGCGCCTTGGAGGCTGGCTTTTGGTCGCTTTCCTCATCCCGGTCACGCTGGTTGTCCACGGCCATGAACTGCTTACTGAAACGGATCCGGTGATTTGGGCCTTGCAACAGGCGCACTTCTTGAAAGGGTTTTCCTTGATGGGGGCTGCACTTTTGGTCACCCAGTTGGGTGTCGAACTGCCGACAGTCAAACCATCTTCATCGAAAGAAACAGATACCGCGCACATAGCCACCTAAAGTCAAGCACCTTTGGTGGCCCATCAGCTCAACACTGCTCCGGCCGACAGAAGCTGATCCTTGATAGGCGGCCACTTTTCCGGCGTGACGGTCATCGTTGCCGGCTCAATGATCTCAACGCAATAGCCACGGTTGAGCGCGCCTTTGGCCGTGAATTGAACGCATTGGCAGGCATCGAGCCCGGTCAGGCGGAGGCGTCCCACATTTTGCTCGGCCAGATAGGCGTCCAGCTCTGGATTGAAAAAAGCATCGCCGATTGGCTTTTCAAAAACGGGCGCATCACCGGCCTTCAGATCCTTGTCAAAGGCCAACCCCTTGCGCCCAGGCGTACCAATGCCGCCCATCAGAAGTTTCATCGCCAAAATGGCCGGCCAATGGCGGAACACTTGTTTGACCAGAATAACGTCGTATCCTGCGGCGCGCGCGGCCTCGATTTCCCGGTTGATACGGGCAATGCCGCGGACCCGCACGTCTTCGGAATAAGGTTTCGGACTATTGCGCGTGAAGTCTTCCTGAACATCAATCACCAGCAAGGCGGTGTTCGGGCGCTTCGCCTGGTCGATCTGTTTTCCCTTGGTCGCCTTGCTGGAAATCCAGACAACCCGGAAAAAATAGCCGGCGGCCCCCAAGACCAAGGCAAACAGCACACTCAAGACAAAGGTCGACAAAGACATGTCAAACTCCTAAACGCATTCACTCCAGACCGCGCGGACGGTCCGGGTCGTCTTCAAATTCTGCAAAGTGATCGAGCATGGCGCACAGAACCCGTTGGGCTGCCTGAACCTCCTCTTTGGAAAAATGCGCGCTGACGGCATCGATCTCATCGTTCTCCTTTGAACGGATCTCGCCGAAAACATCCTGACCGCGCTCTGTCAGAGTAAAAAGCGGAGAGCGCTTATGCGCAGGGTTGGGACGCCGTTCCAACAGCCCGAGCTGCTCCAGCTCGTTGACCATCAGCTGAATTTGCTGGCGGGCCAGAAACAAGGACCGCCCAATATCCGGAACGGACAAGTCCCCGGCCTCTTCCAGCACCTCCATGACAGCCCGCATGCCGACCGATACGCCGGTGCCGTCCAGCTTTACCTCAACAGCCCGCGCCAATCGCCGGTGCACCGGACGGATCAACCGGATCACCTCATAAAGCTCATCAGAGTTCTGCTGCCGCGCCTTTATCATGACAATTTATTTGTCATATTGACATATTATTTGTCAATATAAAATACTAGAGACCAAAGCGCCGCAGTACCGTTCATCCGCAGGGGCCAATTCTGGCCCGGCCCTGCACTTCTTGGCCTACCAATCCCCATGCTGTACGAGTTAAGATCTTGATTTGAATGATTGCTGTTTTCTGATGACAAAAGCCAAAAAACGACTACCGCACAAAGAGATATTTCTTGAGGTCGCGGACGCGATCGCAGACCTTTGCAAACCCTATGGCTTCATTAATCATCCGATCTACGAAACGGGATGGGACCGGAATAACCAAGATTATTCAAGGCATTTAATCCGCGAGGATACATCCAATTTCATCGATGAAATCGAGCTTTCCTATATGCCGGCCTACAGAAATTTCTTCTTTATGCTAAAGCGATGCAACAGCACTCCCGAACTCCTTCGTCTAATAAGTGAAAAGTGCTGGGCAGGAGACTGGACTGATGCCTCCTACGAAACGTATGATTTGTATCGCTTGCATCCGCAGAACCGCTGGCGTTTCTCATTTACACCCGCCGCTTGCCTCAAAAAGAGCGATTTGAACGATCCGGCTGAAGCCGCTGCAAAAATGATCAAGCGCTACCGGAAATACGCGGATCGATTGTTCCAGGCTGTAGACGAGAAGAAGCAAAGCTGGAATGTCAGTGTGGACTACTACGGCGATACCGGGACTGGGAAACGTATCAGTTCGGGTCATCGCGCCGGCCGTTTCTAAGCAAGCAAAGACAATGGGCACCCGGTTTTTTGTCCGAGTGCCCGGCAAAAGACTGAGCTTGATGACAAATCTCATTCGTCTCAGTGGTCATCCTCGGCCTTGTGCCGAGGATCCATATTTTTCAACATGTTATGGATGTTCGGAACAAGTCCGAACATGACGCCGGAGGGAAAATCGCGCTTTGTCAGAAGTCGGAGCTTCCTTTGTTTATCCCCTAAAACCCGATGACCAGCTCCGCGAGGGTGATGAAGAGCGGGATGCTCAGGATCGCCACCGGTGTTCCAAGTCCGGTCGAGGACCCGATGTAAGCTGACGGATTGGCTTCCGGCAGGGCCGCCCGCATGGTCGGCGGACCGGAGATGTCGGAGCTTGAGGCCGCCATGATCGAGAGCAGAACCACACCGCCGGCAGAGAACCCTGTAAAATGGTGCGCGACAAGACCCATACCGAACCCAAGCAAACCGTGCAGCAAGGCGCTGTCAGGCCGTAGATCAGATAGGCGTGGGCAACCTTCTTAAGCTCCGACAACCGGGCCCAGGCTTCCATACCCATGACGAGCATCAAGATGGACAGAAGCCCCCGGA
>CALDSI010000353.1 GCA_937911395.1 uncultured Labrenzia sp. | reverse complement strand
CACCAACGGCGCGGCGCCGCACCAGACCCGGCGCACCTTTGCGATCATTTCCCACCCGGACGCCGGTAAGACAACGCTGACGGAAAAGCTGCTCCTGTCGGGTGGTGCAATCCGGGCAGCCGGTCAGGTCCGCGCGCGCGGTGAACGCCGCCGGGCCCGCTCCGACTGGATGAAGATCGAGCAGGAACGCGGTATTTCTGTTTCGTCCTCCGTCATGACGTTCGAGCGGAAGGGCATCATCTACAATCTTTTGGACACACCGGGCCACGAAGACTTCTCCGAAGACACCTACCGCACGCTGACCGCTGTGGATGCTGCGGTCATGGTCATCGATGCGGCCAAGGGCATCGAAACCCAGACCCGCAAGCTCTTCGAGGTTTGCCGTCTTAGAGACATTCCGATCATCACCTTCGTCAACAAGATCGACCGTGAAGGCCGGCATGCGCTGGAGATCCTCGACGAAGTGCAGGAAGCCCTCGCCCTGGATGTGTCTCCGCAGACCTGGCCAGTCGGCATGGGCGCCGATTTCTTCGGCGTTTACGACTGGCAGAAAAAGCAGTTCCACACATCCGGCGGCGACCGCGGCGGGCCTTACACGGAAACCAAGACCGTTTCCGGTCTGGATGACGACACGCTGACCGGCACCGTCTTCGACCGGATCATGGATGAGCTGACCGAAAACGTGGAACTGGGCAGCGAAGGTTATGCGGAGTTCGACAAGGAAAGCTTTCTGGAAGGCCATTTGACCCCGGTGTTCTTCGGCTCGGCCCTGCGCGACTATGGCATTGAGGAAATCCTCGATTTCATCGCCGATTTCGCCCCGCCGCCGCACTCCCAGCCGGCGACTGGCGGACGGACCATCATGCCGAACGAGGACAAGGTCACCGGCTTTGTCTTCAAGGTGCAGGCGAACATGGATCCGAAGCACCGCGACCGCATTGCGTTCGTTCGCCTGTGTTCAGGCACCTTCAAGCGCGGCATGAAGCTGAAACACGTGCGCGCGGGCAAGCAGATCGCCGTCTCCGCGCCGATCTTTTTCTTCGCCGAGGAACGCGAGATCGCAGATCTTGCCTATCCGGGCGACGTGATCGGTGTTCCGAACCACGGCCAGCTGCGCGTTGGCGATACCTTGACCGAAGGCGAAAACATCCACGTCACCGGCCTGCCCGCCTTTGCCCCGGAAATCCTGCGCCGCGTGCGCCTGTCCGACACCATGCGCGTCAAGCAGATGCGCCAGGGTCTTCAGGACCTCGCTGAAGAAGGACTTGTCCAGATCTTCAAGCCGGATCTTGGCTCCAACTGGATCGTGGGCGTTGTCGGCGCGCTGCAGCTCGACGTGGTAGTCGATCGCCTGCGCGCAGAATACGGCACGGAAATTGGCTTTGAAGCCGTTCCCTACACGACCGCCCGCTGGATCGAGACCGACAGCCAGACCCTGCAAAAGATGATCGAAGGCCACCGCATGTCGATCGCCAACGACCGGGACGACAAGCCTGTGTTCCTGTTCAAGAACGTCTGGGAAGTCGGCCACATCACCGAAAAATTCTCCGATGTCACGTTCCGCGAAACCCGCGAGATCGTCTACGAGGGCTGAGAAACAAGGGCCTTTTCTGACATGACCGTCACTCTTCGCCCCGTCGCGCCATCTGATTGCGATCTGATTTGCCGGCACCGGTACGACATGTTTCAAGCGGCCGGCGATCAAGAGGCCGCAAAAGCTGCCTTGAGCCCGGCCTATCGAGAGTGGCAGCAAAACGCACTACAGTCCGCGGCTTACTTCGGCTTCATAGCAGAAGTGGGCAGGGTTGCTGTCGGCGGTGTTGGGCTGATGGTCATCGACTGGCCTCCCCACCATCTCCACCCGGACGTCTTGCAACGCGGCTATGTGCTGAACGTTTTTGTCGAACCGGCCCACCGGGGAAAGGGGATCGCCAAAAGCCTGATGGTCGCATCCGATGACGCCTTCAAGGCGCGCGGGATAACCCATGCCGTTTTGACCGCGACCGATCAGGCCCGGCCACTTTACGAACGAGACGGGTGGCGGCAAACGGCTCAGATGGCCAAGGAACTTCGCTGAAACTGCTCAGGTAACCTCATACACCACTCAGAACACATCCGTTTGCGTGTCCATCAAGATGTAAAGCCCCGCGACGATCATGACGAGCGGGGCGAGGCGTTCGAAGAATTTCTCTGCAGCCGGTGTTGGCTTTATGAGACGGCTCAAGAAGGTCCCAAGTGCCAAAAGCGTTGCGACCGCGATCAGGGCGCCGGAGAGGACGAAACGGTCGAGCTCGGGTCTCGTATCTGCAAAAAACGTTGCCATCAAAACGAATGTGTCGGTGCTGAGTACCAGGAAAAGGACAACCACCCCAATGATCGATCCTGGGGCCGGCGGATTCTTTTCTGTGACCGTGGGTCTTCGGCGGTTTTTCAAGACTTCGCGAAAGCCGAGTGCTACCGGCACAATTCCAAGTAAACCAAGATCGGCCGGCGCCAGAAGCGCGGCTCCACCGCCCACCAGAACCGCCCCGCCTATAACGACGACCTGTGCCAACACAAAACCAACGATGGCCGCCGGTTTACGTCCCGTGGCCGCAAGCGCCAAAAAGGCGAACAACCCGTCGATGTTGGTGAGTATGTAGGTGGTTGCGACAGAGAGCGCAAAAAACATCCAGCAGATCCAAGGCCATGGCGTTTCAAGTACGACCATCAGTCATAAACACGCCAAGCCAGCCTGTCCCGGAAAAAAGGTCATTGACGCGAGTTGCACAGCCCGTAGAGCGGCATTGTGTCCTATGCACAAGTTCACTCTTTAGAAGCGCGCCACTGTGATCTTCCACCAGCTTGGCTTATCGACTTACTAAGAAACTTTGCCGGGCAGGCAGACACAGACGCCTGGACCGGTCTCGCAAGAATTGGAGATATCTGAAACCTCCGGACTCAACCGAAACATCAGCTCAATGCTTACCTGCGACCGAAACGCTATAACCGTCTACTCAGCAGGTTCCCCCATTGGGCGTGCAGGCGCCGGTTCAGTCTTGTCCGGCCGTGTTACAAGAAAAACACCGAAAACAATGAGGCAAAGAGCCGGCCAGGTGGTCCAGCCGGGCTGTTCTCCGAGCACAGTGATCCCCAGCCCGGTGCCGATCACAGGCACTGCATAGTTCACCTGCTGCAGCCGGGCGGCTCCGATGCGCGGGATCAAGTAAAAATAGATCAAAGCCGCGAGCGCTGTTGGTCCCAGCCCCAAATAAAGGACCGCGGCCAGCGCCGGAACCGGCGCAGCGGGCAGACCAATTTCCGATACGAACAGAGCCATGTATCCCCCCAGCGCCAATAGCCCGACGAAGACCGATGCCGCGGCCATTTGCAAGGGGTCAGGAAAGGGAAATCTCCGCGAAAAAAGCGCCGTGAAGGCATAACAACAGGCTGCCGCAACCAGGCAAAGCTCAGGCAGAAGACTGCCAATCCGGCCTGCACTTAAGTCCGGTGCCGCCAGCACAGCGACTCCGGCAAAACCGGCGAGCGCACCGAACACTTTCAGTCTCGTCAGGCTTTCCTCACAATGGACCAGTGGCGCGACGACCAGCGTGATGATCGGGGCAATGCCCATGATCAGTGCGGCAAGCCCGGTGTTGACCTCCTGTTCTGCGTAACTGATCAGAAGAAACGGCAAGACGTTTCCGCTGGCGCCGACCACGGCTGCAATGATCCAGCCGTGGATCCCAAGATTGAACCCGCCTCCTCTCAGCAGCAGCACACAGCCCAGAACGGGCGCCGCAATCGCCATACGCGCAAGAACCAACATGGCCGGATCCATGTCTTTGACGGCAACACCAATCGCCAGGAACGAACTGCCCCAGAGCGCTGCGAGCACCGACCACAATAGAAAGTCTCTTGCCTGCATGGGCCTATCCTCTAAACTGCTATGAAAGAAATAGCATGCTATTATTTTAATAGCAATGGAGGATAAATGACCGACATCCCCGTTCCCGGAAAGGCTGTCCGCGGATCGCGCAGCGGCGCGCCGATCATGGCCTTGTTCGACTTACTGGGACGCCGCTGGGCGATGGGGGTCGTCTGGACCTTGAGCGAAGAGGGCCCCTGCACATTCCGTGCATTACAGGAGGCTTGCGAGAGCATTTCTCCGGCTGTTTTGAATGCCCGGCTGAAAGAACTTCGGGCCGCTGGGTTCGTCACACAAGGGGATGGCGGGTATTGCGTGACACCGCTTGGGCAGGAGGGCTATGAAGCGCTGCTGCCACTGTCCAAAGTGTCGAAGGTCTGGGCCACGCACATTGAGCAGAGCGTATCTGATACAACTGATTAGCGCTGGCCGCCGACCTCAAGAAATCGCCAAACGGATCAAAACGGCTGCGCTGGCAATGATGTGCGCAAGCGTTATGACGACGGACGCGCCATGCAGTACCTTGAAACGTTTTGTTTCGCCCGTATCGGTCGCCGCATTGATCATTGGCATCAGGACCTGTCTTGCAAAGATCGCGGATGCCGCGATCAGGACCATTATTACGCAAGAGACCACATCTAGAAATCCGGTTCCAAGCGCCGCGGCCAAGGATGTCGCGATCACAAAAAGATAAAAGTGCGGGAAGGCTTTCCGGATAAGGGGTCCCGCCGTTTCCGCCGGCAGCGCTGTGAAGACGAAGGCCGCGAAACCAAAGGAATAGAGCGTCATGCCGCCGAACAGCAGCGCAGTCACAAGAAGGGTGGCTGAGGTGACGATCATTTCTTCGGTCTCCGTGTGACATTGGGCAAAATGTAGGGAACGGCTGTCTGGTACTGCCGGAAACGGTCCCCGAACTGTGAGGCGAAACGCCGTTCTTTCAGGATCGGTGCGAGCAGGCAATACGCCGTTAGCGAACTCGCAACGGCGAGCTGGTCAGGCGTCCAGACCGGTACCGTCCAGGTGGTCAGCGCAAAGGACACATAAATTGGCTGGCGGATGATCTTGAAAAGCCCCGTCTCCGGCATGTCCGGGAAAATCGGGCGAATGTTCTGCGCCAGCGACATCCAGCCAAGCGCGCCTGACTGCACCTCGGCGCCTGCGTCATAACTCGCCTTGATCAACAACAGCCATGAGAGGGTGTAAAGCCCGCACAAAACCCAGAAGACTGCCCCATCCGCCTGCCACCAGATCACACCGCTTGGTGTCCAGAACGCAAACAGCAAAAGCAGCTGGAGAGAGGCGATGATGGCAAAGGTTGTGGTCGCCAATGTCTTGCCGTGCCCGGACGGGGCGAGCGCCGACAGCCACTTCCGCCCGCGAGCTGACAGGAGCACTGAATGGGTCAGCGGGAACTGGAGCAAAAGGAGCGCATTGCCGACATACCGCCATGGATCCGGAAGCGTACCGAGGCTGCGGTTCATCCCGAAAAACATCGCGGCGATCATGGCAAGGACTGCGGCTGCAAAGAGCGTGTGGCAGATGAGACCATAAAGATAGGCGAGCGCAATCCGGCCACGCCCAGGCGGCACGGACAACAACCCCGCCACCAGGCGAAGCAGTCTTTTCAAAGGTTTCAGGTCAACCAGCATCATCGCCCACAACACCTAGCGTCATGCGTCCTTATCGCCAGTGGCACTTGACGGTTTGTCGCAGAGGTTTGAGAAAACCCGAAAAACTTGGACCAGGACCGGCCGAAAACCGCAAGAAGTCTTGGCGTCCCCGGTCATCTTCCCAGTGAAACTGCTTTAGACTTGAGGGAGAACTGAATGTCTGAACCAGTTGTTGCGCAAAAGGCGCGCTATCCGTTCGAAGTTGAAGCGGGCAAAAACTGCTTCTGGTGTGTCTGCGGCAAGAGCGCGAACCAGCTGTTTTGCGACGGTGGCCACAATGGCACCGACTTTGCGCCGGTGAAATACACGGCGGAAAAGGAGGGCAAAGCGTTCTTGTGCGGCTGTAAGGCAAGCAGCAAGTCTCCGCTTTGAGATTGGACGCACAGCAAGCTTGAAATACAAAACAGCCGGACCGGGGAACCCCAATCCGGCTGTCTTCAGCTGTTCATAAAGTCAGGACGCCCGGGCTGCGGACGGCGGCAATTCGATATCGATGCCAAGCGTGGTGACATCTCCGTCCCGGTCCATTTCCAGCCGAACGGCATCGGGATCGATATCGATCCGCTTGGCCACGACCGCCAGAATGTCTTCGCGAAGACTGGAAATCAGCGCTGCATCAGCGCTGTTGCCGGCGCGTTCATGCGCGAGAAGGATCTGCAGCCGGTTCTTGGCAACCGAAGCGCTTTGGCTTCTCTTGCCAAAAAGGCTCAGGATATTCATGCCGCCCTCCCCTTGAAGATCTTGCCGAACAAGCCCTTCTTTTCTTCCGGAATAGTGACGGGAATATTTTCCCCCAAAAGGCGCCGAGTTGCTTCCATATAGGCACGGGCCGCGGGCGAGCCTTCATCGGCCAGCGTGACCGGCAGGCCCACGTTGGAGGCCTTCAGGACGTCCTTGCTTTCCGGGATCACGCCAATGAGCGGCACGGACAGGATGTCGACCACATCGTCAGTTGCCAGCATGTCGCCCGTTTTGGCGCGGGCGCTGTCGTACCGGGTGATCAGGAGGTGCTTGGGCATGCGCCCGCCCTGCTCCGCCACTTGGGTCTTGGCATCCAGAAGCCCGATGATCCGGTCGCAGTCGCGCACGGACGAGACTTCAGGGTTGGAGACGATGATGGCTTCATCGGCATGGCGCATGGCCAGCGTCGCGCCGCGCTCAATGCCCGCCGGGCTGTCACAGACGATCCAGTCGAAGTAATGGCGCAGTTCGCTGATGACGCTGGCAACGCCTTCTTCGGTGAGGGCGTCCTTGTCCCGGGTTTGGGAGGCAGGCAGAAGGAACAGGTTGTTCAGCTTCTTGTCGCGCACCAAAGCCTGCTTTATGGTCGCCTCGCCGCGCACCACGTTGACCAGATCGAACACGACGCGACGTTCCGCGCCCATGATCAGGTCCAGGTTGCGCAAGCCCACATCGAAGTCGATGGCACAGACCTGATAACCTTCCTTGGCCAGCGCTGAGGCGATTGCGGCGGATGTGGTTGTCTTGCCAACCCCGCCCTTGCCTGACGTGACCACAACGACCGTTGCGTTGCTCATGGTGTTCGTCCCACTTGTTGACGGTGCAAAGGCTCTTCGCGGCCCCGACCGGAGTTAATTCAGTTGTTCAAAGACAAGGCTTTCGTTTTCAAAGCGGATCTGCGCCGGTGCGTTGCACAGGGCCGCGTCAAAATCGTCGGCAACCTTATAAAGTCCGTTGATAGACACCAGCTCAGCGTCCAGTTTCGAGCAAAAGATCCGCGCCCCGTCCCGCCCGGAGACCCCGGCCAAAGCCCGGCCGCGCAGGGCGCCGTAAACGTGGATTGATCCGCCGGCAATAATCTCGGCACCGGAGCTGACCGAGCCGACAATCGTTACATCGCCGTCCGGATGCAGGATGCTCTGCCCGGAGCGCACATGTTCAGTAATGACGATCGACGACCCATTGGCCTGTGGCACCGCCCGAGGCTGCCGGTCTGCCTTTTTCGAAACCGGTTTCTCAGCGGTCTTGATTGCCGGGTCCGGATCGGATGCATCTGTTTTCGCTGTCATTTTGGGCGCATCGGTCTTGCCAATTGTCTTTTGGCCAGCAGCCTCTGTCACCGGCTCATTCTCGGCAGCAGTTTCCGGGATTTCGACATCTGCCGTCAGTCGTCCACCGCCAAAACTCGGCGGCATTCCGGGCTTGAGGCGCGTTCCGGAAATCCCGTCGATGCCGAAAACCCGCACGGAACGTTCGCTCAAGCCGTCCAGAAGAGTTTCAAGGTCCTCAATCGGGATCTTGGTGCCGCGCACGTCCAGAACGATCGGCCGGTCGATGAAAAATCCCGGTGTGCGCGCGATGATCCGGTCGATCTCCTTGAACCAGTCCTGATAGGGCGGCTCGGGAGATAACACGATCGCAATGAAGGATTTTCCCTTGAATTTCATCAAAGAGGCCCGGCGTCTTTCTCAAACGGAGTGCTTAGTCGCATAAACCTATCATTAACCGAACCGGACAATTGGGCAGCGGACCGTTTTCCACGGATATCCAAATTCTTTCGAGTTTTCAGATAATTGACCAGATTGCGGAGCCTCCCTGATAGTCCTTCTACGAAAGACCTGACAAAACTGCCGATCCAATCGGCAGGAATCACCCCGAATACAGGGCGATTCTGTCAATTTGAGCCGCCGCCGGTTAACCGAATTCCAGATGAGAGCTTCACTTTCGCCATATTGCAATGCAATATAAGCTATCTAACAACCGAG
The DNA here is from genome assembly GCA_937911395.1 of uncultured Labrenzia sp. Classification (GTDB taxonomy): domain Bacteria; phylum Pseudomonadota; class Alphaproteobacteria; order Rhizobiales; family Stappiaceae; genus Roseibium. The sequence continues at coordinate 2,043 of CALDSI010000353.1, read as the reverse complement.
CGCGCTGACCGAACCTGGAACAAAAATGAGCAATTTCAGCGATGTAATGGACTATTTGGGCCTGTCTCAGGATGAGGCAGCTCGCGTCCTCAACTCATCTGCAGACGAAATTGTTCGCTGGCGCAACACAAACGAGGCGCCACCGCTGCACATCTGGCAGTCGCTGGTGCAGATGCTCGACGACGTCCGCCGGTCCGCTGAAGAAGCAGCAAAATCGGCCGACCTTGACCATCTGGAGGCCTCTGACCTCAACCGTGTCACGCTGAACATGCCGAGCCAGATGTCCTCCGATCTTGCCGGCCCAAAACGCGCCGCCACTGCCCTAGCCGTCGCCACCCTTGCCCGGGTGTTTGTTTGAGGCGTCAGCCGTCCGACTGCGACCGACCTGCGCAAATGGCAGAGTTTCTTACCTCCATCATTCGTCATTGCCCGGCATGACCGGGCAATCCACGCCGTTCCCCTGCCCCAAGCACAGCTGACCGGTTGGATACGGAACGGCATGGATCCTCGGATCAAGCCCGAGGACGGCGGAGATGGGTGCGGCAGCACATTTGGCCAACCAAATCAGGCCCTGGAAAAGAGTGAACCCTGCACGCCGTGGGAGGACCGGTTCCGATCAGTAAAACCGCGCATATCTGGCCCGCCGTGACCCATACCTCTCTATGTCGCCCCAGACGCAAGGGAGCGGCGACCCGGGGCCCACTCATTCGCAGAGCTGTCCGGACTGGACGTTTCAACGAGCGGCACGGCGAGTAGGCCCCGGCTCAGCGCTGTACTTGGCCGGGGTGACACTGTGGTTGCAAACAGCGCCTGTGTCCCACATCACCTTCGTCTGAACTTAAACCGATTAGAAAAATGTGCACAGCGGCTTGATTTTGGCTCATTCCTGCCTTTGGCAGCGCCCGCTTTTCTGCTAACAATTGTGCTGGTGCGGCGCTCTATCAGGCCGCAGGAACTAACCTGACCCTGCCGCCCGGCAGAGGACCGGACCCACTCAAAACCCGCTTCTTCAAGGCCGCTGCCCATGTCCGCATCGCTCAAAGGCTTTCTGTTTGCCCTTGCGGCGTTTGCCTTCTTTTCGACCCACGATGCCATCGTCAAAACGCTGGGCAGCAGTTATTCGGTCTTCCAGATCATATTCTTTTCTATGCTCTTTGCCTTTGTGCCGATGTCGATTTCAATGCTCGCCGACCGGGCCGTCGACAATTTCCGGCCACATCATCCCTGGCTGGTTCTGTTGCGCTCGGGCCTGTCGATCATCTCCATGTCGAGCGCGTTTTACGCCTTTACCGCGCTTCCGCTCGCCGAAGTCTATTCCCTTCTCTTCGCAACACCTTTGCTCATCACGGCGCTTTCCGTGCCGATCCTGGGCGAGACGGTGCGCGGTCAGCGGTGGGCAGCGGTCATCATCGGCCTGCTTGGGGTTATGATCGTTCTAAGGCCCGGGGTTACGGAATTGTCGCTCGGCCATCTTGCGGCGTTGCTGGCCGCCTGTGCCAGTGCGTTGGCGTCAATCTTGATCCGGAAAATCGGCAGCGAAGAACGCTCCGCCGTCCTGATCCTTTACCCGATGCTCCTGTCGCTGATCGCCATGTCTCTGGTGATGCCGGAGGTCTACCAACCGATCTCGCTGCCGGACCTTGCCCTGATGGCGGCAATCGGGTTCCTGTCTGTGATTGCCCAGCATTGTGTCATCGGCGCTTATCGTGCGGCTCCGGCTGCCGTTGTTGCCCCCTTGCAATACAGCCAGATCCTTTGGGCAACATTTTTTGGCGCGCTGTTTTTTGCCGAAACCCCGGACCTTTATGTGGCCATTGGCTCCGCCATCATCATCGGCTCGGGCCTGTTTGTCGTCTGGCGCGAAAGCAGAGAGAATGTCTCGGCCCGCCGCCCGGTCACCCAAACCGCCAACATGCGCTTCGACACCGGCCCCTCACCTGCCCCAAAACTGCACCGGCAGGAGGACGTTTCTGGGAATGAAACTTAGACACCGCGTATGGGCTGCAGATTACTCCGGCAGGAAGCGCGTCTTTGCAAACCGGA
>CALDSI010000352.1 GCA_937911395.1 uncultured Labrenzia sp. | reverse complement strand
GATAAGTGCCGGCGATCTGGCACCGCCGGTCCCTTGACTGTATATCGATACGCTGTGCAGGGCCGTCGCCGCCATATCTTGGCACTTGTCTCACGAAATACGCCTCCAATTCGTCCACACGGCCTAGGCTGGGGAGGGAAGCCTCAATCCGAAATGTACTGATGACCTGAACGTGTGGTCTTCATTTCCCGGACCCGGAAAAGCCCTTGCATCCGGATCGAAGCTCCGGTAATTAGCGGCCCACTCAGGCAGTACCAATTTTTGGGGCCGTCTTTGAGATCGCTTCTTGAAGCTGTTCAAGAGCCAAGCCGCTGTAGCTCAGTTGGTAGAGCACGTCATTCGTAATGATGGGGTCGTAGGTTCGAGTCCTATCAGCGGCACCATTCTTTATACGCGCTATCGGCCTTCGGCCTGCTTGAGTGCGTTTCTTAGCTGCACCGCTTCTTCAAAAACTATCAAAATCTAAGAGTGCAGACCCGCGAACAGCAGGCGACGGCGCATGCGGGACGCGCCAGCCCTTTGCGTATCCTGCCAGCTCAACGATAACTCGATGAGTAGAATGTCAGTTCATTCGTGCACGGGTTGGCATCGCTCTGGATGGAACCGTCCGGTTTGACGATCAGTTCGATCAGGTTGCTGGTGATCGCCCGGTAGTAGCGGGTGCCGTCTTCATCAAAGGCCGTCAAATGCCATATGACGTAGGCTTTGCCGTTTTCCTTCGGAGTAATCTCGCAAACCGCCAAAGGTGCTGCCGCTTTTACCTTTGAAATGGCATCGTCAGCATGCGCGGCTGCACTGAAGCCGATCGCAAGTGCCGCAGCAGCAAAAACGGTCATCCGCGCTGACAGTTGGCTCATCATCCAGTTATCTCCTGTAGTGTTCTCATAAGAGGCTGCCCCTCACTCTATGCGGCTCCCTCAGCAGAGTACAGGCTGAGATGATGTCTCGGTGACTGGCTGGTGTTGATGCCACGGGTAATTGGCTTTAGTTTCCAAAAATGGAAACCAATTCCAACATTATGTCATTTTACATTACCAAGTGAATTAGTAAAAACTGAATTCGGGAGGAGACATGTCTCCTGTTTAATGGTGGGATAGGCTTGAATGGGTGAGAATTTGGGTGCCAGCGGCACCTTGTACCCGATAAGCTTGGGCAACCAAAAGCGCGAAAGAGGCGCGGCCACAGCCGGACTGGTCTTTTACTTGAATGTCCGGCGTAGGAGGAGGAACGATCATGCATTTCAAGGCGGTTTTCGGCGCAGCCCTGTTGGCGCTCGGCGCAACATCAGTGCAGGCTGCAGATCACGAATTCAAGCTGCATCATTTCCTGGGTGAAAAGGCTCCGGCACACTCCAAAATGCTGGTGCCCTGGGCCAAGCAGGTGGAGGAAAATTCCGGCGGCAAGGTCTCCATAGAGATCTATCCGGCGATGACCTTGGGTGGTCGTCCGCCGGAATTGATCAATCAGGTTCGTGATGGTGTTGTGGACCTCGTCTGGACGGTCAACGGCTATACGCCCGGCCTGTTCCCGCGTTCTGAAGTCTTCGAACTGCCGGGGGTTCACAAGAACGACACCGCAGCGACCAATCTGGCGCTCAAGGAACTTTTCGAGAGTGATCTGAAAGACGACTACAAAGGTGTCGAGGTTATGTTCCTTCATGTGCATGCCGGTCAGGGCATCCATATGCGCGACACCGAAGTGCGGTCAGTCGCAGACCTCAAGGACAAAAAAATCCGGATCCCGACACGTACGGGCGCCTGGGTGATTGAAGCGCTTGGCGCGTCCCCGGTTGCAATGCCGGTGCCGGAACTTCCGCCTGCGCTGCAGAAGGGGGTGATTGACGGGGCCATGATCCCTTGGGAGATCATTCCGCCGCTGAAGATCCAGGAGCAGACCAATTATCAGATCGAAGGTGCGGACAAGGAACGCTTTGGCACGACGGTGTTCCAGGTGTCCATGAACAAGGACCGTTGGGACAGCTTGCCGGAAGATGTTCAGAAAGCCTTCCGCGATGCATCCGATGCAGCCTGGTCGAAGGAAGTTGGCGATATCTGGGCTGGTGCAGATGATTTTGGCATTGGGCTCGCGGTGAAGGCCGGCAACACGCACATCACCTTGACGCCAGAAGAAACCGCGGAGTTCAATACAGCGCTTGAGCCGGTTGTCGGACGCTGGGTCGAGGAAGTCTCCAGCAAAGGCATCGACGGGTCCGCTTTGGTGGACAAGGCCCGGGCCGCTGTCGCGAACAACGCGTCCAACTGATGCCGTCAGATCACCATACAGGCAATTCCGGGTTCACCGGGATTGCCAGCCGGGGCATCGCGGTGTGGGCTCTCCTCGGCGGCGGTGTTCTGTTGGCCGTCGTTGCGGTGAACATGATGTCCATCATCGGATCCATGTTCGGTAAGCCTTTCCCCGGTGACTTTGAACTGACGGAAATGGGCGTTGCGATCGCAGTGTTTGCGTTCCTGCCCTATTGCCAGCTGACAGGCGCCAATGTGTCAGCGGATATTTTCACAGCTGGAGCCTCGAAGCGGTTGATCGCGTTCTTCACACTGCTTGGCTCGCTGGTTGCGCTTGGGTTTGCGTCTCTGCTGATCTGGCGCATGTTCCACGGCATGCTTGACCAAAGAGAATACGGTTATACGACCACGATCTTGCAGATCCCGCACTGGATGGCGTTCGTTCCGATCCTTGTTTCCCTTGTCTTGCTGGCCCTTGCGGCGCTCGTCACTTTGATGCGTGACACTTCAGCCCTGTCGAAAGGATAACGATAAATGGCAGACGCTGTTGTTCTCGGCGTGGGCGGGCTCGTCGCGCTGATCATCCTGATTGCGATCCGGATGCCGATTGCCTACGCGATGATCCTTGTTGGCGGCGTCGGAACAATGCTGCTCAATGGCCCGGCGTTGGTCTTCAGCCAGTTGAAGACGTTGGCTTACGGCCAGTTCTCGATCTACGACCTGTCCGTCGTGCCGATGTTTGTTCTGATGGGGGCGATCGCCTCCAAGACGGGTCTCAGCCAGGCGCTGTTCCGGGGGGCAAATGCCTGGCTTGGCTGGCTGCGCGGCGGCACGGCGATGGCGGCAATTGCCGGCTGTGCCGGTTTCGGGGCGGTGTGTGGTTCGTCCCTTGCGACGGCCTCCACCATGGGCAAGGTCGCGTTACCGGAGCTGCGCCGCTACAAATATTCCGGGGCCCTTGCCACCGGGACACTGGCCGCCGGCGGCGTGCTTGGGATTTTGATCCCGCCCTCGGTTGTTCTGATCATTTACGCGATCATCGTTGAAGCGAACATCGTGACGATGTTCATGGCGGCGTTCCTGCCCGGTCTGCTGGCCGTCGTCCTGTTTTTGCTGACCATCGCTGTCTATGTGGCGATCAAACCTGAGGCGGGCCCGAAAGGCGGAGTGCCGGACCGAAGGGAGTTTATTGAGGCAACGGCCGGAATGATCCCGGTTCTGCTGATCTTTGCTCTTGTGATTGGCGGCATCTATTTCGGCTTTTTCAACCCGACCCCGGCTGCTGCTGCCGGTGTGTTTCTGGTGCTGGTCTTCGGTCTCTTGCAGCGCAAGTTGTCCTGGCCGGACATGCTGGGCGCGCTTAAGGAAACGGCTGCGACCTCGGGTATGATCTATCTTATTATCCTTGGCGCGGAACTTCTGAAGATCTTCATGTCGAGGGTGCGCTTGCCTCAGGAAACAGCTGCCTGGATCGCCGGTTCGGGTCTTGAACCGATGACGGTCCTGATCCTTTTGCTCGTTGCGCTTATTCTACTCGGCTGTTTGATGGACAGTCTGTCGATGATTCTGCTGGTGATCCCTTTCTTCTGGCCGGTTCTGGTTGAGATTAATGGCGGGATTTATCAGGGCGCTGACGGCGCCGGGTTCGGGATGAGCACCGAAGATCTGAAGATCTGGTTCGGGATTCTAGCGCTTATCGTGGTGGAGCTTGGACTGATTACGCCGCCGGTAGGGATGAACGTGTTCGTGATTTCCTCTCTGGCCCGCGACACGCCGATGATCGAGACGTTTAAGGGGGTTGCGCCTTTCTTTGGCGCGGAGCTGGTGCGTGTGGTGCTGCTTGTCAGCTTTCCGGCGTTGACGCTGTGGTTGCCAAGCGTGCTCAGTTAGCGCCCCCTCTCAGTCATTGGCTTGAGGCCTGTCAAACTTCGTGTTCAAGGCGAAGCGGGGAGGTTATCTCGACCGCCGGGCGAATATCTCGGCGGTCATTTCCTTGCAGGCCGGTATGACGGTAGCCGGGTCAAGAACGGCGTCCCAGTCGATCCCGTTGGGTGCCAGTTCCTTCAAGGTCGATTGGAAGTCATCTCGTGACGCGGCCTTGGCAACAATGTTCTTGGCTTCGGCTCTCGGCACACCGTTCTTGGCCAACGCGAAGCTCGCGGCCTCTGCCATGATTTCCGGATGGTTTTTGAATCCAGTGGAAATCCGGTCTGGGTTCGGAGACATGGTGTCCGCAAGCGTTTGCGCATGGCGGAGGGCTGCGCCGGTTGCTATCAGCATTTGGGGCAAAAACGCCCATTCCAGCGGCCAACGGGCGCCGTCGCGTTCTTCTGCCGGACTGGCCGCAGCCGCAATCCCGCCTGCGCACGTTTGCACGATGGTGTTGAGCGTCAGGATGGCTTCCGCCTGAAAAGGATTGGCCTTTTGCGGCATTGTCGAGGACCCGCCGCCTGTTCCAGATGAGACCTCCGCAATATCTGATCGCCCGAGAAGAAGAAGATCGCCGGCCATCTTGGCAAGACCGGCGGTGAGGGCTTGCAGCCAAGCGGACAGCGCGAGGACGTTTGATCGGTTTGTGTGCCAGGACGGCGAAAAATGGAGCTTGAGTTCCTTGGCAAGGGCTTCTGCGATGCGCGGTCCATCTGGCACCACGGCACTGTTAACGCCGGAAGCCCCGCCGAACTGGACTTTCAGGACTTTCTTGCGAACAGCTGGCAGGTCAGACTCAGCGTCGATTGGGCCGTGTGCCCATTGCGCAATCCGGTATCCGAGTGTGACCGGTGTCGAAATCTGCGACCGTGTCCGGCCGGCCAAAAGCTGATTGGCGTGCCGCATACTTTCTGTTTCCAAAGTGTCGATCAGGTTGCCAAGGCGCTCTTCCAGCACATTGAGGCAGCTCTTTGCCTGGAGAACCAGTGCGGTGTCCATCACGTCCTGGCTCGTAGCTCCCCAGTGCAGCCAGCTGCCAGCGTCGTCACCGGAGATCTTTCTCAAGGAAGCCACAAGTGCGGGCACGGGAATTCCGGCTGACCGCGTGCCCTCCCTCAAAGCTGTCGGCTCAATCTTGCAGGTTTCCAGTGCGGTGACGATTGTTGCAGAAGCATCCTCAGGGATGATGCCCAGTTTGCCTTGTACGTTAGCAAGTGCCTGCTCGAACCGGATCATGTGACGAAGATCGGCGTCCTCATCCAGCCGCGAGACAAGATCGGTGTCAGAGTAAAGATCGGAAAAAATCGGGCTGGAAAACAGGGAAACAGGCATGAAAACTGGACTCAAACTAAGGGAGCTTGATCAAGAAACATCGAAGACTATATCAGCGGGCGTTCAATCGGGATCGATTTTACGCCGAAAGCTGATCGCTCTTTAGTGGTCGAGCATCTTTGGGCGTTTCAATCAAAACGCCCGATGCTCTAGCGGTCAAGCGGCTTTAAGGGGAATCTGCAAGATCTCGCGGGCCATTTTCCAATCCGCAATCGGCCGGCCGTACTTTTCGCAAAGCTCAACCGCCCGTTTGACCAAAGCCGCGTTGGACGGGGCAAGCCTGTCCTTGTCGAGGCGGATGTTGTCTTCCAGTCCGGTGCGTGTGTGCCCTCCGGCCGCGATCGACCACTCGTTGATGGTCAGCTGGTGACGGCCGATGCCGGCTGCACACCATTCTACATCCGGTACGAGCCGCTCAACGGTCTTGATGTAATAGTCGAACACATCCTTATCGACAGGCATGGCGTTTTTCACACCCATGACGAACTGGACATACAGCCTGCCTGGAATGCGGCCGTCCCTGTTCATCGCCGCTGCCTGGTGAATGTGGCTGAGATCGAAGGCCTCGATCTCCGGTTTGATGCTGTAGGTCCGCATTTCTGCGGCCAGCCAGTCCACAAGTTCCGGCGGGTTTTCGTAAACCCTCGTTGGAAAGTTGTTCGAGCCAACGGAAAGAGAGGCCATGTCCGGCTTAAGCGGCAGCATGCCGCCGCGTGCCTTTCCGGCGCCTGAGCGCCCGCCGGTCGAGAACTGGATGATCATGCCGGGGCAGTGTTTTTCCAGACCTTCCTTCAGTCTGGCAAATTTCTCCGGATCGGAAGAGGGGCTTTGATCTTCGTTGCGCACATGGGCGTGGCAAATTGTGGCGCCGGCTTCAAAGGCCTCGTGCGTGCTTTCAACCTGCTCGGCGACAGTGACGGGCACAGCCGGATTGTTTTCTTTTGTCGGCAGCGAGCCGGTGATCGCAACACAGATGATGCAGGGTTTGCTCATATCCGCCTCAAATATCGAAAAAGACGGTTTCGTCTTCGCCTTGCAGCTTGATGTCAAACCGGTAGACCGGCGTTCCGTCGCTGTCTGTCCGTTCGGCAATCAGCGTTGCCCGGCGGCGCTCCCACTCGATCAGATTGAGCACCGGGTCGGTGGCATTCGCCGCTGCCTCATCTGAGAAATAAAGCCGGGTTTGCAGCCCCACATTGATCCCGCGTGCCACGATCCAGAGGCTGATATGCGGAGCCATTTGACGGCCGTTCAGGTCCGTTACAGCACCCGGCTTTACTGTCTCGAAAGTCCAGTTTCCAGTCTCGAAATCCGGAATGACCCGGCCCCAGCCCCTGAACCCGTCTTCAACCTCGCCAAGATGTTCCGGATGGGCATAGATGCCGTCTGCATTGGCCTGCCAGGCTTCCAGAAGCACGTCCTTGATCGGAGATCCCATGCCATCAATGACACCGCCCTCAACGCGAATGCGTTCGCCCTTTGCGTTTGGCCCTGCAATGTCATGCCCGAGCTCCTGGGCGTAGATGTCAAAACCGGCGGCTCCCGGCGCAAGGCCGATGTGGACATAAGGGCCCGCCGTCTGGGAGGGGGTTTCTTTCAAATAGTCCAGTGTCTGGCGCATGATCAGTTCCCCTCCGGCCGGTTTTCAAACAGCGTCGACCGGCGCCCACGCAACACGATGTCGAACTTGTAGGTGATGGTGTCGAGGGGGATGGTAGAGTTGAGATCCAGCCGTGCGACCAGTTGATCAACCGCGTCCGGATCAGGAATGGAGTTCACGATCGGGCATTTGGCGATCAGCGGGTCGCCTTCAAAGTAGCACTGCGTGATCAGGCGCTGGGCGAAAGCGGAACCGAAGATGGAGATATGGACATGAGCCGGACGCCAGTTGTTCACCCAATTGCGCCAGGGATAAGCCCCGGGCTTCACGGTTCTGAATGCGTAGTACCCGTTTTCGTCCGTTAGTGTGCGTCCGCAGCCGCCAAAATTCGGGTCGATCGGCGCGAGATAGGTGTCTTTCTTGTGTCGGTAGCGGCCACCGGCATTGGCTTGCCAGATTTCGAGCAGTGTGTTCGGAACCGGCTTTGCATTCTCGTCGAGAACCCGTCCATGAAGGATGATGCGCTCGCCAATCGGGCTTTCGCCCGGCTTTGCGTAGTTCGACAGAAGATCCTTGTCGATCGGGTCGATGTCGTTATGTCCAAAGACGGGTCCCGTGATTTCGCTGACTGTCGTTTCCAGGCTGATCATCGAGTACTGAGGTGATCTGGATACGCTGGTCTTGTAGTCCGGCGTCAGCGCGGGCGGCTGCCATTGCCGGTCACGCTGGTAATAGGGGCCTGGTTTCATTGTGACGTTCCTCCCGGCCGGCGTTATTCGCCCGCCGCCTCCCGTTCCATGTCCGCGTAAGTGTCCTTGGCAATCTTGAGCGCCTGATTGGCCCTTGGAACTCCAGCATAAATCGCGACATGCTGGAAGGCTTCCAGAACATCCTGCTTGCTTGCACCTGTCCGGGCGGTCGCCCGGATGTGCATGGCAATTTCCTCGAAATTCCCAAGAGCAGCCAAGAGGGCCAGCGTTAACATGGAGCGCTCGCGCGGGCTGATGCCGTCAGATGCCCAGACCGTGCCCCAGGCCGCCTCGGTGATCAGTGTTTGAAAGGGCGCATCGAGATCCGTCTTGGATGCTTCGGCGCGATCAACATGTGCGTCGCCCAAAACGGCGCGTCGGACATCAAGACCCTGCTCATACCGGTCAGACATGAGCGCTCTCCTTCAAAAAATTCTGCAAATGGGCCGTAAAGACGTCTGCTTGCTCAACACAGGGCAGGTGACCGGTACCATCTATTTCAACAAACCGGCTGCCACGGATCAGGTCCATGGTGGCCTTTACCTGTTCCGGAGGGCTGGCGAGATCCTCAGTTCCTGCGAGGCCCAATACTGGGAGCGTCAATTCTGAGGTTGTCGCGGTCAGATCCGTTACGGCCAGAGCTTGACTACAGCCGATGTAACCCTCAGCCGGTGTCCGGCTCAGCATGTTGCGCCAGGCAATGCATTCGTCGGAGTGGCGGAACGGGCCGGAAAACCAGCGGTCCAGTACAGCGTCGGCGATACTTTCGATACCGCCTTTGCGGACTGCGGCAATTCGGGTCTGCCACATGTCTTCTGTGCCCATTTTTGCTGCTGTGCAGGCAAGAACAAGGCTGGTCATGCGATCCGACTGACGGCGGGCGAGCAGCTGTCCGATCATCCCGCCGATGGAAAGACCGACAAGGGAGAATTGCGATACTTCGATATGGTCGAGCAATTCCTCCAGATCTTCGACCAGATCCGTCATGGAATAAGCATCAGAGGGGCAGGAGGAGAGGCCATGGCCGCGCTTGTCGAAGCGGATGTAGCGGAAGCCTTGTTCGGGAAGACGCTTGATGACCTTGTCCCAGAGCCGCAAATCCGTGCCGAGGGAGTTTGCAAACACGACGGCCGCGCCGGCAGGGTCGCCGTCTTCGCGCCAGTGAATGTCCGCATTTGTGAGCCGTGCGATGTGCATCAGTAGGGCAGTCCCACATAGTTTTCGGCAAACCACTTTTGGGCGGTCGGATTGTAATGCAGAGATTCGATTTCGGCCCGCTGCATTTTCAGATCAAACTCGGATTGATCCGGGAACCGGTGCAGTAGATTGGTGGTCGCCCAGCTGAACCGCTCCGCCTTCCAGACCCTCGCCAATGCCGTTTCGGAGTAAGTTTCGATGCCAGTGCTGTCCTTGTCGAGGTAATAGGCTGAGAGCGCACAGTAGAGATAGTGAACATCCGACGCAGCAGTGTTGAGGCCCTTTGCCCCTGTTGGAGGTACGATGTGCGCAGCATCGCCGCAGAGGAACAATCGGCCCCAGCGCATCGGCTCGCTGACAAAAGCGCGCAAGGGCGCGATTGATTTTTCAATCGACGGGCCTGTGACGAGCTTTTCCGAAATGTCTTCCGGCAGACGGCGTTTCAGTTCTTCCCAGCACGCCTCATCGCTCCAGTCATCGACCTTATCGCTGAGCTCGCATTGGACGTAATAACGCGACAGGTTTTCATCGCGCATGGAACAGAGTGCAAACCCGCGGCTGGAGTTGGCGTAGATCAGCTCTTCGTGTACCGGAGGTGTTTCGGACAGGATGCCCAGCCATCCGAACGGAAAGACCTTCTCATAGTCCTTGCGGACGGTTTCCGGGATGGTTTTCCGGCTGACCCCGTGAAAGCCGTCGCACCCCGCCACGAAATCGCAGTCGATCCGGTGTTCGCTGCCATTCTTCAAGTAAGTGACGTAAGGCGCATCGGTGTCGGCATCGTGGATTGCAACGCCGTCTGCTTCGAAGATGGTCTTGGCATTGGACGCCTCGCGGGCTTCATAGAGGTCGCGTGTCACCTCTGTCTGGCCGTAAACGATGACGCTTTTACCGATAAGGTCTTCAAAGTTGATCGAGAACATTTCGTTTTCATAGGAAATGCAGGTGCCTGTGTGGACAAAGCGCTCCTTGTCCATGCGCTCGGACACGCCGGCCTCGCGCATCAGTTCGACCAGACCCGTTTCCAGAATACCGGCCCGGATCCGCGCAAGCACATAGTCCTTGGTCTTGCGCTCCAGAACGACCGCGTCGATCCCCTTCAGGTGCAAAAGTTGCCCCAGCAGGAGCCCGGAGGGACCTCCTCCAACAATGACAACTTGAGTGCGCATCTAGACCTCCCCGCGATTTTGAGCAAATTGTTTGTCTCAAATAGTGAAGTAAAATGATAAATTAGGTCATTTGATTTCCGATTTGGATAAGTAAATGATCGCCCGGCGGATC
>CALDSI010000351.1 GCA_937911395.1 uncultured Labrenzia sp. | reverse complement strand
GTGCGCATGATCGATATCCTGCCGACCAGTCAGGCTCCAATGCGCGGTTTTGTTGACCGCATGAAAGCGCTGGAAGAAGACGGTACCGTCCTTTCCGTTTCGGCCATCCATGGGTTCATGGCCGGGGATTCTCCGGACCTTGGGGCCAAGATCGTTGTTGTGACCGACAATGACCGGTCAAAGGGAAATGAAATTGCGACGCGCTTGGGCGAGGAATTGTTTTCCTTCCGGGGGCAGACGAAACCTCAATTTTTGACAGCATCGGTTGCCTTGGCCAACGCAGCCAGAGCGGACAAGGGCCCGGTGGTCGTTGCGGATGTCTGGGACAATCCAGGTGGTGGCGTTGCCGGGGATTCCACCTTGATGCTTCGGGAAGCCATAACCCAGAATCTCAACTCTGCAGCGTTTGGAACCATCTGGGACCCGATGGCCGTGCGGCTCTGTCATGCCGCCGGGGAGGGGGCACGTCTAAACTTGCGCTTCGGCGGCAAGACGTCCTCGACCGCTGGCGATCCGGTCGACGCCACAGTGACTGTGCTCAAAAACCAGCGGGATGCCGTGCAAAGCTTCGGCACATCGATTGTTCCCCTTGGTGACTGTTCTGTCATCCGGCTTGGCGGCATCGATGTGGTGCTGAACTCCAATCGCAGCCAGGCATTTTCGCCGGACCTCTTCACCAACCTCGGCATCGACATCACGGCCAAAAAAGTTCTGGTGGTGAAGTCGACCAACCACTTCTACGGTGCATTTTCAAAGATTGCGGCGGAGGTACTTTATGCCTCTGTTGACGGTCCTTACCCCAATGATCCGAAAACGACGCCCTATACCCGGTTGACGCGCCCGCTGTGGCCGATCGTCTCCAACCCCTTCGAAATGGCCCTTGCATGAGTTTTGAAGATATCCAAACGCCGGCAGTTCTCGTTGACCTCGACATCGCCGAGGCAAATATCGACACTTATCAGGCCTATTGCACGAAACATGGCCTTGCGCTGCGGCCGCATATCAAGACCCACAAACTGCCGTTTCTGGCAAAGCGCCAGCTTGAGGCCGGAGCAATTGGCATCACATGCCAAAAGATCAGCGAAGCCGAAGCGATGATCGCGGACGGTGGCATCCACGATGTCCTGATCACATTCAATATCCTGGGAGCGGAGAAGCTGGAGCGGCTCAAGGCGCTGGCCGGGAAAGTCCGCTTGAGTGTCGTCGCGGATAACGCCTCAACCGTGAAGGGTTTATCGGACGCTTTTTCTGACACCGCCAGCCGGCTCACCGTGTTGGTTGAATGCGACACTGGCGCAGAGAGGTGCGGTGTCACCAGTCCGGAAGCGGCGCGCGATCTGGCGCAAATCATTAACCAGAGCCCCGGCCTGGCCTTTGGCGGGCTGATGACCTATCCGCCAGCTGGCAAGGAAGCAGAGGTTCAAGACTGGCTCACCAAAGCCCGGGACATGATCGAGGCGGATGGCCTGAAGGTCGCGACAATCTCGAACGGTGGATCACCGGGGATGTGGCAGGCTGAAAACGTGCCGGTTGCGACCGAGTACCGGATCGGCACATACGTTTACAACGACCGCTCCCTGGTGAGCCGGGGTGTTTGTGACTGGGACGACTGCGCGTTGACGGTGCTTGCAACTGTTGTCTCTGTGCCAGCTGCAGACCGGGCCGTCATCGATACCGGTACCAAGGTCCTCACCTCCGATCTCCTCGGATTGAACGGCCATGGCCACGTTCTTGACCGCCCGGACATAACCGTTGATGCCTTGTCGGAAGAGCACGGAGTGCTGCGCGCCGAAACCATTGGCCTTGAGGTGGGTGACCGGATCCGGATCGTGCCCAATCATGTCTGCGTGGTCAGCAATATGGTTGATGAGGTTCAACTTGTCCGCGGTGAACATGGTTTGGGGCCGTCGCCCGTATCTGCCCGTGGCAAGGTGGTCTGATCCATGGTCGATATACTGTGTATCGGGGAGCCGCTTTTTGAACTCAATGAGCAACCGGATGGCTCTTTCTTGCCCGGGTGCGGCGGCGATGTCTCCAATGTTTGTATCGCGGCCGCGCGCCAGCAGGCTTATGTCGGATTGATCGCCAATATCGGCGCAGACACCTTTGGTGAAACACTTCAGGAAACCTGGCGGCGCGAAGGTGTGTCAACGAAGTACGTAACGTCAAAGCCGGGCGAGGATACTGGGATCTATTTTGTCCAGCATGATGCGAACGGACACAAGTTCCTCTACTGTCGAAAAGGGTCTGCCGCGTCCCGGATGACCCGAAAGGATACCCCTCAATCCGCCATCGCGGATGCATCGCTGATTTACGCCTCGGGTATCAGCCTGGCGGTATCAGGTGAATTGCGGGACGCCACACGACACGCGATTGAAATCGCCGTCGCAAACGGACGGGCGGTTGCCTTTGATCCGAATTTAAGGACCGCGCTCTGGTCGCTGGACGAAGCCCGAGTAGTGACGCATGAGGTCATGAAACACTGCGATATTGCCTTGCCGGGCCTCGATGACGCTCGTGCCCTAACCGGGCACACAAGCCCGGAAGAGATCGTCCGGTTTTATCACAGTCTCGGCGCGCGGATTGTTGCCTTGACGCTCGGTGCCGATGGTGTTGCCGTCTCTTGCGGGGACGGAGTTAAGGCGATCCCGGGTGAAGCCGTGGAGACGGTAGACGCGACCGGTGCCGGAGACTGTTTCAACGGTGTCTTCATGGCCGCGTGGCTGCGTTCTGGTAATGCAGTCGAAGCTGCGGCCACTGCCAATCGTGCCGCTGCGCGTTCGACCACTGCCTTCGGTGCTGTCACCGCGCCGAACATGACCCTTTCCTCTTAAAAAACCAAAAAGGATGCTTGAAAATGAGCCAAGCCACGATTGAACGTTTCGGCGGCGGCAAAACGGGTGCCGGCGGACAACCTCTTCCCTTTGCAACAGCCGTACGCGCTGGGGACTTTGTTTTCATTTCCGGCCAGGTCGCCATGAAGGAAAATGGAGAGATCGAACCGGGCGGCGTCGAAAGCCAGACCAAACGCACCATGGAAAACGTCATCGCAGCGCTCGCCCTAGCGGGCTGCACGCTCGATGATGTCGTGAAGGTCGGCGTCTGGCTGGATGACACACGAGACTTCTGGACCTTCAACAAGGTGTATGCCAGCTATTTCCCGAATGGTGGCCCGGCCCGCTCAACGGTTCGTTCCCAGCTGATGGTCGACGCAAAGGTCGAAATCGATGCGGTCGCGTACCAACCTCTCGCTAATGCGGACTGATGTAGAGTGGAGACCGGGGCTATCGGGTCCCGGCCTCTCATAAGACTCAATGATCGCGAAAAAAACGTAGATCTTAAAACGATAATGCGGCGTTTTCAGAGATCCGCTTCCTCTAGAACCTTCTTGGCCACACGAAAGCATTCCAGCGCCTGCGGCACACCGCAATAGATGCCGATGACATGAATGATGGCTCGGATCTCCTCCTTGGAAACACCATTGGTGACGGCACCGCGGCAATGGGTTTCCCACTCGGTCATCTTGCCGAGCGCCCCGATCATGGCGAGGTTCATCATGGAACGGGTCTTGGCGTCGATGACATCATCGCCCCAGCCAAAACCCCAGCACCAGGCCGTCATTGCCTCCTGAAACGGCCGTGTAAAATCATCGGCGGCCGCAAGGTTCTTCTCCACATACTCCGCGCCAAGGGTTGCCTTGCGTTGAGCAAGTCCTTTTTCAAACAGATCCTGATCCATCAGCCTATCCTGATTGCAATGTTTTTGGTTTGAACGTAGTTGAGCAGGGCCTCGCGGCCCTTTTCCCGGCCATAGCCGGATTTGCCAAAACCGCCGAACGGCGTTTCAACCCCACCAGCATACCATTCATTGACGAACACCTGACCTGCCCGGAGTTGCCGGGAGGCGCGCATGGCGCGATCGACATTGGCGGTGAAGACACCTGCCACCAGGCCGTAGGGTGTGCCGTTAGCGATCTCGAGCGCTTCACGTTCGTCCCGTGCCTTCAGAACCGACAGCACTGGCCCAAAAACCTCATCGCTCGCAATCGTCATATCAGGGGCGACGCCGGTCAAAACTGTTGGTTCGAGAAAGTAACCCGGGCGGTTCATGCGGCGGCCGCCGGTCGCAACCCGGGCTCCTTCGCGTTCAGCTTGAGAGACCATGCCAGCAGCGCGTTGACATTGGCCTTCAGAGATCATCGGGCCCATGTTGTTACCAAATTCCGGAAACTCGAGACCCGGACCGACCTTGAGGCCTTCCGCCATACCGACGATGCCGTCCACCAACCTGTCATGGATGGCTTCATGGGCAATGACGCGGGACATGGCCGAACACACCTGCCCAGCATTAAAGTAGATCCCCCAGCGGACATCCGAGAGAAAGGCATCGAGGTCGGCATCATCATAGACGATCGCAGCCGATTTCCCTCCAAGTTCAAGTACACAGGGCACAACGTTCCGGGCCGCGGCCGTCGCAATGGCCGAGCCTGTTGCCACGGACCCGGTAAAGACGATCTGATTGACGTCAGGATGGGCGGACAAGGCCGCTCCGGCCTCCTTGCCAAGACCGCAAAGAATGTTCAATGCCCCTGCCGGCAGACCGCAGGCAAGGGCCGCATCTGCAAAATACCGGTTTGTAAGCGGATCGAGTTCCGGTGTCTTGACCACCACAGCGGATCCAACAGCGAGGGCCGCGGAAACAGACCGCGCCGTCATCTCCATCGGATAGTTCCACGGAATGATCTGGGCGGAAACGGCAAAAGGCTCGTGGACGGTGAAGTCGAAATACCCGCCACCCAACGGGATCGACCGTCCTTCCATAGTTTCGGCCTGATTGCCGTAGTATTCGAAATACCGTGCTGCGCCCTCGATTTCGAGTTTGGCTTCCCAGAGGGGTTTTCCAGCTTCCCGGGTCAGGATCGGGGCGATTTCATCGATACGGTCCAGAAGGTAGTCACCCATCTTGCGGACAATCCGTCCCCGCTCAACAGGACGAAGATCCATCCACGTGCGGCTATCGCTAACCCTTTTGGCAGCCTTGACAGCCCGGTCTACGTCAGCGGCATCCGCCAGCGCCTGCTCGGCAAGTTTCTCTCCGGTACTCGGATCGAGCACGTCGAGCCGTCCTCCGCCACCGTCCACAAACGAGCCGTCGATGAAGTTTTGCCAGTACGCTGGAATTTCCTTCATCATGCTTCGCGCATCCAGCTTTGTAGCGCCTGTACCGAATGTTCGGAATGCACACCGCAGGCTGGGTCCAACACCAGAGGTCCGGGTTTGTATCCGCGGCTCTTCAGTCCGCGCTGCACCGATTCCACCAGATAGATGTCTTCCTCGACCGTGGTGGAGCGATCCTGCACGGCAAGACGGCGCACCACTTCACTGTCGACACCATCAATCGTGTACCAGCCGCGCCAGACGACGACGTGATCCACATCGACCGCGCGCCAATGATAGCTGTTCAGGATATTGCCCGGATAGACTTGGAACGAGAACAAAGGCCACAAGAACCAGGAGGAATAGTCTCCTGCATGCTCGTTGGAATCGAGATCGATCTCATAGGTCATGCGCTCCAGATTTTGGCATTCCGTTGTATGGCGCAGGCAATGCCCTTGAGGCTGGATGTCATAGGTTTCGGGCTTGATGACACCGGTTGCGAAAGTCGGGTGGTTGATGGGGCAATGGTAACACTCGGAATAGTTCTCGACCGAGACTTTCCAATTGCAGTTTTCTTCTATTTCTACCCACTCGAGCGGCTGTAGCCGGTCGATATGCGGAACAAAGGATCTCAGCTCTTCCCGAACATTGGGAAACCATTCGTCCATGGGCCTGGCATTGGGATCCAGGTTCACGAACAGGAAGCCGCAGAAGTCCTCAATTTGGACGGTGCTCAGGCAAATCTGGTTGCGGTCGAACCCTGGAACGGATTTGACATTGGGCCCGGACCGCAGACCGCCTGTGAGTTCATAGGTCCAGCTGTGATAGGGGCAGACCAGCAGCCTGGTGTTGCCTTCGCCTTGAACCAGCTGATGAGCCCGGTGCTGACAAACGTTGAAATAGGCGCGCAGCACACCCTCACGGTCCTTCAGGCAGACAATGCTCTCGCCAGCGATGTCAACCGTGAAATAGTCGCCCGGCTTTTGCAGCAAGGACGCATGTCCCGCAAATTGCCACGTTCGTGCCAGCAGGCCGTCCTTCTCCCGCTCAAAGTGAGCAGGGTCGGTATAATACCTTGCTTCGAGCGAATGGATCAGCTGGCTGTGAACGTTCATGAGCGGTCCTTCCATTCTTGCATGTAGAGCCCCATGGCATGGCGGCGGGTGTGGAACTTCTCAATGTTTGCAACGACATCGGGTGGTGCGTCGGCAATGACAAAGGCAAGCAGCGTTTCCAAAAGCGCGATCGTTGATACGGACGAGGGGAAAAACTGCGGAGTTTCGGCATCGATGATGAAGGCGTGATCGCTGCCGACCACGATGGGGGAAGCCGGACTGTCGGAGATTGCAACGATTGTCAGACCCTGTTCGCGTGCGACCTCAACGACTTCGATCACGTCGGTCCTATACGGTTTGCAGGTCATGGCGAGCAGCACATCGCGCTTGTCGGCCCGTGCCAGGTCGTCCGTTGCGACAGACCCCATCCGCGGTATCGTCCAGATCGTGTCGACCGCCATATCAGATAGGTATGTGAAGTTGCGCGCGTTTGAGTTGTTGACCCCCACGCCGAGCACATAGGTGTGCCGGGCATTCACGATCGCATCGGCGGCCGCCTTCATGGCATTTGCATCGGTGGCCGCAAATGTGTTCTCGATGTTGGAGATCGCGCAGGCCGCCATTTCGGCAAAAAGTTGACCAAGCTGTCCGCCCTTTGACAGAGACTGCAACCAGCGGGCCCTGTCCGGGAAATCCGTGCCTCTGCTGCGGATCGCTTCGCGGAACGGCTGCCGGAAGTCCTCATAGCCTTCAAAACCCACAGACCGTGCCATGCGGACAAATGTGTTGGGCTTTACCCCGGCAGCATCCGCGATCTCGCGGATTGAGCTGACGCCGACATCGTTCGGATTTTCAAGCACATAGCTTGCCGCTTTGCGCAGCTCTGGGGTCATCACCTCAAGCTCGGCGGCCAGATCGTCGAGCACCGTCTGCGGCGCCTTTAAATCAGATTTTGGTACATTCATATCATTCATGATTGACGAGAGTACATTTGTACAATTACGCTGTCCATCGAAAAATCACGGTCCATGGAGATGCGACGTGTCGGAACTTGGAGCTCAGAAACTGCCGTCTTCGGCGCGTGTTGTCATTGTTGGCGGCGGCATTATGGGATGCGGGCTTGCCTACCATCTGGCGCATGAGGGCTGGTCGGATGTTGTGCTTTTGGAAAAGGCGGAATTGACATCCGGCTCGACTTGGCACGCGGCGGGCCAGATCACGCATTCCACATCCAGCTTCGGCCTTGGAAAGTGCGTTGGCTACAACATCGATCTTTATGCCGGCCAACTGGAAGAAGAGACAGGTCAATCCGTAACCTGGCATGGCTGCGGGTCTTTCCGTCTCGCCTATACCGAAGACGAAATGGATTGGCTGCGCCACACCATGAGCGTTGGCCGTGCGCTTCA
>CALDSI010000350.1 GCA_937911395.1 uncultured Labrenzia sp. | reverse complement strand
CAGATCCTGAATGGCAGCAATCACGCTGCTGTCCGACGGCGTGCCGCCATAGGCGGGCCGCCCGTCGATGCGCGACACCTCGTCGGCCTCGTCCCTCTCAAGACCGGCAACACGCCAGACATCGCCCACCGTGACCGTGCCATTGGCTTCCACCTTCGGCCGGACGGTGCAGGATCCGGCGCGCAGATCATCGCCGAACCAGGCGACAACCAGCGCAACGCGCTTGAGGTTGGGACACAGCGCCAGAAGCTCCTCAATGGACTCCGCCCAGTCAGAGGTGCTCGCAACCATATGCCGGTTGATGGGCCGCTGCTCGCCGGGGCCCAACACCTCGGAGACCACACCCGGCGCGTAGGCGAACTCCCCGGCGCCTGGAATGATCGTGATTGCCCGGACCTGGTTTTCCAGCGGTTCGACAGGCCGGATGACCTCAAAACTCAGCTGCGGCAAGCGGTTGCCGAAGGGTTCCAGATCCAGCCGTTCGAAGACGACATAGGCCGTGCCCCGATAGGCGGGCGCCGTGTCCTGAAACGCTGTAATCAGCGGATCGGGCATCTGATCATCCGACCCGTAATAGACCCGGAAGGTGATTTGCCGTGTGTCCAGTTCCTTGCCGTCTGCCCAGATCCGGCCGACCCGGGCGATTTTTCCTTCGCACAGGCCCACGGCGAAATTGGCGAAATAATTGTAGGTGGTGACGGTCGCGGCGCTGCGGCTGCCGCCCGCCTTGCCGCCCTGCTCTTCCGTGGTCACGACTTCCTCGAAGTTGGTCGCCCAGATCAACTGCCCTGCTAGGCGGACCCGGCCATAGATTTTCGGGATGGACGCGCCCTCGCTGGACGACTGGACGGAAAGATCCGCCAGGCGGCTGCCTTCTATGTCCCGTGAAGTCCCACCGCCAAACAGGGACTGATCGATCAGATTTCCGGCAAGCGAACCCGCCGCCTTGCCAATCACCCCGCCAAACCCGCCCAGCCCAAAGGCGGCCCCGGCGGCTTTTCCCGCAGCTGCCAACACGAGCGTTGCCATTAGTCATGCTCCTTGGGAAACAGAAAAGCGGCTGCAATCCGCCGCTGCCAGCTTGGCACCAACGGACTTTCGATCACTCCGACGCGCTCATAGGCATGGATGAGGCGGGGGGCGGCTTGAAGCGGCGTACTCAGGATGCCGACATGTTTGGCCGGCACACCATTGCGCCAGCGGAACACCAAAACGTCGCCGGGTTTTGCTGTCTCCGGCGAGATCTCCAAAAGCCAGCGCCGTCCAGCCTCAATCAGTGTTTCGCGTCCGCCAGTTTCCGCCCAATCCGCCGAATAAGCCGGTAAGGCCTCAGGTTCGGCGCCATAGAGCACGCGCCAGATGCCACGCAGGAGACCAAGGCAATCACTGCCCGCGCCCCGGCAGCTTGCCTGATGACGGTAGGGCGTTCCGATCCAGCGGCGCGCTTCGCCAAGAACCGCCCCCCGGCGGGTATCCATCGGATCACTCGACACGGGCGCTGCCATCGTTAAGCCCGGTGTTCTTGCTTGGATAGGACAAGGCAAAATCGCTTCCGGGCATATGCGGAAATCCTTGATAGTTCAGTTGATTGGAAAACTTTGTCCGGCAGGTTTCCAGATCCTTGGAACAGCCCGCCCGGACCTCGACTTCCGTTCCCGGCGCAAGTTCTTCGGGTGCAGGCTGAAACAGCGACAGAACCGACGCGGCATCTTCTTGCCGATGACTGGCAACCTCCGATGCAAATCCGGCAAGCGGTCCGGTCAACACCGTCACCCTGCCCCGGCTGAACCAGCCATTTGCATAGGTCTCCAGCCCGGTGAGGCGGAGCCATTCGCGTTGTGCGACTGTTACCGTGGCCGTTGCCCGATAGGCGGGGTTGGTCAGGTCAACCTTGCACCGGCTGTCACCAAGATCCGCATCGCAGATGCGGGCAAACACCCGCCCCTGCCGGCTCTCCAGAAGATGCGCCAGCCCCCTGAGCTCTGCCCGGAACACCGACCCCGCGCGGCCGACCTCGCCGATGCGGGCGCGCCTCAGCAAGACATGATCTGACGGCGTCTGCCAATTGACCAGAAAGACCCGGACGTCCGCATTGTCCCACAGGCCTGCTTCCAGATCCGTCTCCAAAAGCGCCGTGCTTTCCAGCGTTCCGGAGACATCCCCGCCCCCGGTGGCAAACTCCGGCCCGTCGGTCATCGCCGATGGTGAAAGGCCGTTTTGCGGCTGGCACACAACACCTTCCACGCTCAAGGCCCGGTCGTGATCGGTAAACCCGAGCCGGACGCCATCTGCGCGCGTGACGATCCAGCAGGTTGCAAGGGTGGTAATCCGGCCCGCAAGATGCGCGGCCAGGTCTGGCGGCAGAGTTTTCATGAATTACCTGCTTTGCTCTTAGAGCCGGATCTCGACCAAGGGGATCGAGGGAATGTCGCCAGCTTCGAAATGAGTCAGGCTGAGGTCCAGGCGGTCCGTGTCGAAGCGGACCGGCACGTCGAACAGGAAACCGGCTGTAACGGCACTCCCTACGGACGGCGCGGCGGAAAACACGATGTCTCCAGATGTGTCGTCGACCTGAAACTGGGCGCCCAATGTCTGTTCTGCACCGTCAATCGCAACGCGCACAGTGCTTGCCACCGGCAAGCAGATATCCCGGCGATAGGCCAGATCACCGCTCCCGTATGTCTTGAATAGCGGAAACCGGACCGTGCTGCCGTCTCCTTCCCCGATGGACTGATCCACGGCTTGAGGCGGATTGCCCGCCATTGAACTCGCATGATCGAAAGGATCGCGCAGGCGGAAGCCGTAAAGCCGGCCGCGCGCTTTCTCAAACAACGCGAGGACAGCCCTCAAGTCTTCAAGCGACCGGACTCCGGTTGCCGCATCATAACGGCGGCGGCTGTCAGCCCAGCGCGCATTGCGGGTCTCGTAGCCGGTCGCGAGCGGAACAATTTCGGTCCGGCGCTCCGGCCCGCCGAGTGCTCCAAAGGCAATACTTCCCGGAAAACTCTCATTCAGAAAGGTGTCCATGAAAATCTCCGTCGCAAATCGGACTTTGATTGATCTGTCTCAAGGTGTTTGGACGCTGGCGGCGGCACTTTGGGGGCCTCTAAAGGAGGCAAAATAGAATGAGTCACGTTCCTCACGAACTGCATGAAGAATTCCCGGACGCGGCAGACGCGCTCCACACATTGAAGACCACCGATGCCCATTTCGCCCGCCTGGCCGAAGAGTATCACACCATCAACCGCGAAGTGCACCGCATCGAAACCGATGTGACACCTGCATCCGATGAAGTTCTTGAAGATCTGAAGAAGAAGCGCCTTCACCTGAAAGACCAGATTGCCGCCATGCTTGCGGCTGCGGCAAACGCCGGTTCCTGAGCCCCTCCTTTTCAGGCCGGTGTTAGAGCCCGCGTCGTCCCCGTCCGACGGCGCGGGCCACCATCGCCGAGACCTGAACTTCTGACCGCCGGAAACTTTCGGCATCTTGCGCAGTCACATTTATCTGCACTGCTGGCATGGGGGACCGACCGCCCTCCGCGGACCTGACCCCCAGGCGCCCATCCGCCCCTCTGGCAAGGGGCAGAATCGCCTCCGGACCGGCTTCGCCCATCAAACCGGACACACCATCTCCCATATTGAACAGCGCCGGAGCGCCGACGACCCCGCCCTTGGCAAACGGGATAATAGTGTCGAAGAGGCTGCCTGCGGCCTTTTCCAAAGGCGCGAGCGCTGAGTTCAGTACTCGGGAGGACGCGGACAGCGCGATTTTCTTGAAGACGCTTTCAAGCGATTTGCCATCCACAAGGGCCGACTTGAGGCCGCCCACCAGACTGCGGGAAATGTTCTGGGCGCTGCGGTCGATCTCCATCATCTTCGTCCGGAACTCCTCGAGGTCCGCCAGCGGGACATCAAGATCCAGATCACGGTCAGTCATGAGGTCTCCCTTCCTTCTGGTCCCCGGCA
Source organism: uncultured Labrenzia sp. (assembly GCA_937911395.1). Lineage (GTDB taxonomy): Bacteria > Pseudomonadota > Alphaproteobacteria > Rhizobiales > Stappiaceae > Roseibium. The sequence goes on along the minus strand of CALDSI010000350.1, from coordinate 4,597 downwards.
CGGCCGCATGTTGCCGTGTCCGGATGGGTTCTGATCAGCTGGTCCAATTCAGATCGTTTGAGGCCATTCGCAGGGTGGCCAAGACCCAAAACAGCCTCAAGTTCCCGCGGCGTCGCCGCCCAAAACTCGGACGGTGTCCAAGCCCAGCGCATTGCAGTTATCCGCAGGAGAGCTGCCCACGGCAGCATTAGGACGCTTCCGCCAGCGGTTCGTCATCTTCCGTGACGGCGGCACCAAAGGCAGCCGTCAAGAGATCCGCCGTGATCGCGGCAAATCCGGCGACACCGCCAGCGGCTTGCATCATCGCTACCTGATCATTCGTGACATCGTGGCCTGCACCTCTCAAGCCGGCCCCCAACAAAACGATCATGTCGGATGCAGACAAGCTGTCCGGTGAAAACCTCTGAAGCAGCGCTGGAAGGCTGTCGCACTTGTAGGCTGCCTCCAGCTCGGCCAATGCGCCAAGCGTCAGAACCAACGTCCATGTCCGGCCATCGAGTTGGGCGGAAATCTCTCCTCGGAACCTGTTTGGCATAGCCCCCTCCTTCTTTGAAATCCAATCACTTCCCGCTTAGGCTGAACTCACTCACGTTGCGACTTTGAGTTACCTTGCTTGGAGAACCTCATGAAACGTCTCGTCATCTGTGCCGACGGCACCTGGAACGCTCCGGAAAAAGTGGGAGGCAAAGAGAGCACCTCCACCAACGTTTTAAAGATCATGCGCGCGATCAAGTCCGTATCGTCCGCAGGCATTCCGCAAATACGCTATTATTGTCAGGGTGTTGGGACCGGAAACATCTTTGACAAAATAAAGGGCGGCGCGTTCGGAAAAGGACTGAGCGCCAATGTCGTCGAATGCTACCGCTTCCTCGCCAACAACTACAATGATGGCGACGAGATCTATATTTTCGGGTTTTCCCGTGGCGCTTTCACTGCGCGAAGCCTAGCCGGGTTCATAGGCGCCATCGGTCTTGTCCATCCGCGGCACCTTGGCAAATTGCCTGATGGGTGGGCCTACTAACGAATGCGTCCTGCTGACCGGCACTCAAGGACTGCGCAGCAGCTGTTGGAGCCCCTCGGAGACAGGCTTTTGAATGTACCGGTCAAATGCATCGGCGTTTGGGACACGGTCGGAGCTCTGGGTATTCCGGTAAAGTTCCTAAACGGTTACAGAGCAAGCGATTTCCAGTTTCATGACACGAATTTGGGCATGGACGTTGAAGTCGCTTTGCACGCTGTATCGATTGATGAAAGGCGCAAAAACTTCTCCCCCACGCTCTGGAATACGAACGAAACTCCATCCAACAGGATTATCGAGCAAGTATATTTTCCAGGCGTTCATTCAAATGTCGGCGGCGGATATCCAGACCAGGGATTATCCGATTGCGCGCTGGAATGGATGATCGGGCGTTTACGGCATTACACAGACCTCGAATTCGACCAGCAGTATCTGCAACAGTTCGTTCGGCCCGATCCGACGGGTATGTTGTACGACTCAAAGGGTGGTATTCCATGGCGTTGGTTGCCGGAACATGTCCGGGTCATTGACCAAGATGCTGAACTTCATTCGTCGGTCGATGCCCGCCGCACGGCTGGTCTTGCTCCACCTTACCGGCCTGACAATCTGTCCTGACCGTGTCAGATGGCCGTGAAACTCACCTGCCCTGCGGATGAGAGCGCCAATTCGAAGGTCACTTCACCATCATGACGGCCCGCATATTCCAGGCTGGTGATTTGAAACTGGCCCTCCAGCGTTCCGAAATCCGGAACGACAACTTTCCAGGGCCGGATCGCCCCGTCGAAAAAGAGTTGGCGAACGGCAGCATCACTTTGCGCATCCCGGAATAGACCGGAACCGGACAGGCTGGCCGCTCGGGTTCCAGCCCCTTCCAGAAGCTCGCGCCAGCGGCCCGCACTATCGGATGTGGTGATGTCGACAGTGGTGGCATTGAGCGCCACTTGCCGCGCCCGAAGGCCCGCCACGGTGACGAACGTGCCGTTCGATGCGGCATCCAGTTTCAAGAGCAGATCGCGTCCGCGCTGTGCGCCCATGGCGTTCTCCTGTCAGAAGGTCATCTCAGGTAAGCGGCTCGGTGACCGCCCTTAAGGAACTCGATGCCCGATATCCCCGTCCGTCGCGCAGCTTGCGGCTGAGCACGTTCGTTATGGTGAGGTTTACAAGCCTGTGTCCGGTCAAAGATACCGGCCCTGTCATCAGGACCTCAACCGCACGGCCTGCAGCGTGGTCTGCTTCGTCCCGGCTGAGCTTGCGGGAGAACACGCTTAAGGCCAGTGAATGCACCATACCTTCGCCGATCTCTGTCAGTAGCGGCCGGGTTTCCATGCTTTCAAGAACGAGGTACGGAAAGGCATCTGCCCGTGGCGGTGTTTCAAAAATCCGGTCCGGCCCTAGCAAACCGGACAGGACGCCATCAGCTTTGAGCAGGGAGAACAAACCGGCGCGCAGCGCCGTTTGAATGCCGGAAAGGCTCATGGGCTTTCCTCCTCTGTCTCACATAGAAGTTCCCGTCTCCGGCCCGTTGGATCGCAGACCGACAAAACCCGGAAAACGCGGGTACCGGATAGAATCCGCCAGCCGCCAGCCAATCCGGAAAAGGGCCGCAAGCGGATCTCCCAGGTTTTGGAACTTGCCGTCCGGCTGTCCGCAAAGCGCTCGCTCTGACTTTTCAGGCGAAGCGCGGCGAACACGGATCCGGCAGCTTCGTAAGTGGTCGTGATGTCCCCCGAAGCGGATCGGGTCTCCAAAGGCCGCTGCAAGATAACCGGCACATGGTAAGCCCCGGCCCTCATAGGAGCGGCACCCGGACGGTGGACAACAGCCGGTCGAGCCCTTGCGGCAAGCTGGCAACAACCAGATCCGTTCCGGCCTCCCGGTGTTCGAACCAATGACCAGTCAAAAGGCGCACGGCCTGCCGGAAGTTTTCCGGAACATCGGAGGCGGCCGCGCCATATCCGGCTGTGAAATCAATTTCAGCCGCCATCAAGTCGGAGGCGGGGAGCCCGGCCCCGAGCTTGATCTTTACCCGCTCAGGCTGCGCAGAGCGGTCGAGATGCCAATCAGAAGGCTGAAGCTGGGCCGCATTGCCATCGCGATCATAGACCGTGATCTGATCTACAGACTGCACCGGTGACACGGGCAACCGGACAATGCGGCCAACCGGCCAGCGGTCCAGATATAGACGCCAAGACTGGGAACTCAGCGCACTCCGGGAGGCTTGTTCGATGTGGGTGCGGGCGGCCTTGATAAAGCCTGAAAGGCTGCTGTCCTCTTCGCTGCCGTTCAGCCGGAGATGCGCGCGCATTTCTTCGACCGCCACAGGTTCCGTGGCCGGATCATTCAAACGGATCGATGTCATGGGCGTTTCCCAAAAAAGAAGGCGCCGCAGGTCCAAAGGAGTGCGGCGCCAGTCTGGGGAGGAACGACCCTCATCGTTCATGAGAAGATGTGGGTCTGCTAAGTAAGACTTACAAGGCAAGAAAACGTGAGCCCTGTGTGAGCGATTTTATGCGGAGAACACTAAAAGCTTGATTGCGTCATAATCCTGAACGCCGCCGCCGACCCGTTTTGTGGTATAAAACAGCACATAGGGCTTTGCGGAATAAGGATCACGCAACAGACGCACGCCCATCCGGTCCACCACCAGATAGCCGCGCCGGAAGTCGCCGAAGGCAATTGCAGGGGCATCAGTGGCAATGTCCGGCATGTCCTCAGCTTCCGTGATCGGGAAATTCAGCAAGGTCGCCGCACCGTCCACACCAGCAGGCGGCTGCCACAGATAGGTCCCGTCGCCGTCTTTCAGCTTGCGGATTTCGCTCTGCGTCTTGCGGTTCATGACGAACCGGCCGTTTTGCCGATAGCCGCTCTTCAAAGAATAGATGAGGTCGATCAGCGTATCGCCGGCATCCGATGCCGGGAACGCTCCGGCCGCGCCGGTGGTCATCGTGCCGAGCGAGCCCCAGGCCCAGCTGCTTTCCGCAACACGCGGTGCCTGAAGGAAGCCGAGCGGCTTGTTGACGCCATCGCCGTTGACAAAGGCCGCACCTTCCTGCTCGGCAAAAGCGGCTTCGACTTCCTCAGCGATCCACTGGTCCATGTCGACCGCCGCATCATCCAGAAGGGTCGATGTCGCAGCGGGCATGGCATAGAGTTCCATCGCCGGGAATGTCAGCTCAGCCAGTTGCGGGCTGTTCGTCTGCGGCCGGGCGGCGGTTTCGCCAACCCACCCGGACTGTGGGCCGGTTACAGCGAACGGTTTCTTATAGGTCGAGGACGAGACCTGCCGGTTTCCGGAAATCGCCCGGATGGGAGAGACCTGTGACAAGCGGCGCATGATCCCGGCTTCCGTTTCCTCCGGCACCAAATACCCCCCATCCGGATCAGATCCGGCCGACAGGGCTTTGACTTCCAGCGGACGCAAGGGCTGTTCCCGGCCCGAGCGAACATAGACCTCAAACGCCGCCTTGTGTTCCAAGGCTGCCGATGTCATCTGCCGCGGGCCTTGCCTGCCGATCTGAGGCCGCCGGCTTTTCAGGGTCAGATCGTCGAGACGCCTTTGTGTTGCATCGAGGGCCGCAT
>CALDSI010000349.1 GCA_937911395.1 uncultured Labrenzia sp. | reverse complement strand
GCGGTTTTGGACCCGGATGTGGTCAACGCCATAGAAGCGGTCGGCGGAATATATGCCACCGCATTTGAGTGGAGCGGCCGCTATCAACATGTCGAGCAACTGAGCTGGCGGTTCATCAACGATGGCGCCAGCGCGTCTTCAGCTTCCAACACGCTCCGGCAAGCCGGCCGCGGATATACGGAGTTTCCGACCGCGCTAGGCTATGCGCTGGGGCATGCCGCCGTTTTGATGAAACAGGCCCCCGCCCATTGCCGCCGAAAGGTGATCGATGTTGCTGGTGACGGCATCAACAATGACGGCTTTGGCCCCGACAGCGCCTACAAGGCGTTTGACTTCGACGGCATCACGGTCAACGGCCTGGTGATCGCCGGACCGGATTCCGTACCGGTCGACTACTACTACGCCGAGGTGATCCGCGGCCCCGGTGCATTTGTCGAGGTCGCCGGCACCTATGATGACTATGCCGAGGCGATGAAACGCAAGCTCCTCCGCGAAATCATCGGCAGCGGTCTGGCGTCAGCTGACTAGGTCAAGTCCTCTCACCAAAGCTATGCCTGACGGCGCCCTACTTGTTCAGTCAGCGCATTCTCAAGTTTGTCGAAAGACCATCTCTCCCCCAAGGCCCGCAACATCAATTGTTTCGGGGTTTCTGGTGCCAACCCGCCAACGGGAGGATCACGGTCGAGATTGGTGGGAAACGAATACCCCTCCGCACAGGCCGAAACCGTTGCTTCCAATGCCCGGATGTCAGCCGTCTTCGACAGAACCTTATCCAGCAGCACCGGATAAAGTGCGCGGCACATTGCCATACGGTCTACGGTTTCCATGGCCCGGCCAAATGCGGAGGAGATTTGAAGAAGATTTGCCATGCGGTGGATGTTTGAACTTGTGTTGGCACCAGCGGCATGAAACAGCGCCGGGTTGAAAAACACCGCGTCCCCCTTCGACAGGGGGAGCTGAATATGGGCGTCCTCGAAGTAATCCTTAAACGTATCCATGCGGTAGGCGGCATATCCCGGGCGGTAAAGCTGGGAGAACGGCAGGAGTTTGGTCGGCCCGCTTTCCACCGGCATGTCTGTGTGCGCAACAGCTCCCTGCAGCGTCATGACCGGCGAGAGATTATGCACATGAGCCGGATAGCGGGCACACTCCGCAGCGGTTTGAAATCCGAGATGGTAATCCCGGTGAGCTTGTTGCGCAGCGCCACCAGGGCGAACCAGATTAACCTGTGCTGTCATTTGATAGTTCGGACCGAGCCAGGCTTCACACACGGCATCAATCGCCGGATTTGCAAAGTAATCCGCAAAGACATCCGGAGCCGCCACACACAGTTTTTGTAGCGAGTTCCAGATCCGGTCATTCGATCCGGCGGCGGCAAAATGGTCAGCACCTCCGCCACTTCGGGCTTTTTCTTCCTCAATGATTTGATTGTAAACGTCTGTTGCTCGGTCAATCGGAGCCGTGTCGGGAAAGGCCCCTTCCAGAACAAGAACACCGGAGAGATCCTTGAGCACGGTCGCCCACTCCGCCATCAGCCTGCGCCGAGTGCCCTCACCTTGAAGGGAATTCTGCAGGTCGTTGATCCGATAGACGGGAACATTCTTCAACACTCGGTCCGCATGTGGAACGTTGGCCTTGTCAAGCTGACGGCCGGTTAAGGCGATGAAGGCGTCCAAGTCACAGCTTGTCTCGTCGAAGTAACCGGTAGGGGTTATCTGCTGATCCATGGTGTCCTCCCTGACTGGATCTTTTGAGGAGCTTACCAGTCATGAGACTTGCGAACGGACAAGAAATCCATCAAGAATCCATCAAATGACACATCGCTTTCCAGTGAAGGAGATTGCACTTCAGTCCAGTTTGAGCACCGCGACCGTTGACCGTGTCCTCAACAATCGGGCTCATGTCAGTCCGCAGACCCGACGCCGGGTGCAAGATGCGATTGACGAGCTCAGCCGTCAGGAGGGGCAGCTGGCCGCCCGTGGAAGACGCGTTTTTCTGGATGTTCTGGTGGAAGCCCCCAAACGGTTCAGTCGCGAAATCCAAAGAGCCAGCGAAGCGGTGTTGAGCGAATTCAAACCCATCGCAATCCGGCCAAGGTTCAAGCTGTTTGAGACAATGACACCAGAAGACTGCGCTTTGGAACTTGAGCGGATCGCCCGCCGGGGAAGCCAGGGTGTGTGCCTGAAAGCCCGTGACACCGACCTCGTTCGTACTGCAATCAACACCCTGACGGTTAGAGGTATTCCGGTGGTCACCGTTTTCACTGACAATCCGGGCTCAAGTCGTCTGGCCTATGCCGGTTTGAACAACATTCGGGCCGGTGAAACCGCCGCCTATCTTATGCACAAGTGGCTTCCGGCCGACGCAACCACCGTACTTACCACACTGAGCCAGCACAGTTTCCAGGGAGAAGAACACCGATATGAAGGGTTCAGCAAGCAGATGCGCGCATTGCGCCCGTCAATTCAGCTGCTGGACGCCAGCGGCGGCGGCGGACACAACCCGGCGACCGGCAAGGAAGTAACCGGGCAGGTGTTCAATCAGAAACGGATTGATGGCGTTTATTCCATGGGCGGCGGAAACCGGGCCATCCTCGCAGCTTTGAATGACATTGGGCTCCTGCCAACCACTTTTATCGCGCATGATTTGGATGAGGACAATCTTGAGCTACTGGCCCAAAACAGACTGTCAGTCGTGCTCTATCATGATTTGAAATGCGACATGCGGGCGGCGTTCCGGCAGTGTCTCGCCTTCCACGGGCTCGCGGAGGCGCCATCTCAGCTGGAAAGTGACATCCAGATTGTCACCCCGATGAACCTGCCGGCAGACCATGCGTAAGCAACGCGCTGTTTCTATGTATCCGGTTTGCCGTGGCCTTCCGCCTCCATGAGGCGATAAAAATCCTTGAGGGTTGTGCCGGGTTCCGGCCGGAACTTTTCGCCTGTGTCCTTAACGTCCGCCATGCGATCAAGGCGGAACATTCGGAAATCATTGCGCAATTCACACCAGGCCACCAGCGTCCAGACTTTTCCCCAAAACCAGAGGCCGAGGGGCCGGAGCACACGGTCCGAGGTCTGCCCCTTGGCGTCCGAATAGGAAATCGACAGGCGTTTCCGGTTGTCTGCGGCAAGCTCCAGAAAGTCGATCAAGGCGCGCACGTCCTCGGTCATTTCCGGGGCAAAAGCGTGGATTTCGATCTCGTTCTGGCGCACGCGCATCCGCTCCGGAATGACAGCGTCGATCTTGACCATCGCCTCTTCGGCGGCGCGGGCCATCGCTGCCCCGCCCCAGGCCCGGATGATCCGGGCTCCGGCCAAAAGCGCTACGATTTCATCGCGGGTAAACATGAGAGGTGGCAGATCATAGCCATCGCGCAGAATATAGCCGACCCCGGCCGCGCCCTCGATGGGCACGCCCGAGGCCTGAAGGTCGGCGATATCGCGGTAGATGGTCCGCTCAGAGACTTCCAGCCATTCGGACAGCTGGCGCGCCCGAACGAGGCGGCCGCCACGCAGATACTGAACAATCTGAAACAGGCGGTCGGCGCGTCTCATGCGGGT
>CALDSI010000348.1 GCA_937911395.1 uncultured Labrenzia sp. | reverse complement strand
CGCATGGCTGATCGGGAGGCCTCTGCGTTTCCAGTTTCCAGCGCTGCTACAATAGCACGGTGCTCTGACAGGGATGCGCGCATTCGGGCCGGATCAGTGATCGGGATCGGCTGACGCTGCGTTTCGGTTACGAGCTCGCGAACCTGATCATAGAGCCGGGCAATCATGCGGTTCCTGCAATTTTGGGCGATCAAATCGTGAAATTCCAGATCAGCTTCCACATTGCTCAGGAAATCCCGGCGCGACCAGGCTTTTTCCATCCGGTCGGTCAGCTCTGACAGATGTGCCAAGTCATCTTCAGAAAGACGGCCCGCGGCGAAGGCGGTTATTTCTCCCTCCAACACCAGCCTTGTTTCAAAAACCTCACGAAGTGAATGTTCATCGGAGAACTTCCACTCAGACATGGTTCTGCTGGCCCCGGCCCCGACCACAAAGGTGCCTCGTCCGGCTTCCGTCTTGATCAGGCCTATTGTTTCCAATGTGAGCAAGGCTTCCCGCAACGACGCGCGGCTGATGCCGAATTTTTCCGACAATTCCCGCTGAGACGGGATTTTCTCTCCGCTTTTCAAGTCTCCGCTGAGGATCATTTCCTGCAGTTTACGGGCAATGCTCTGCGGAACGGGCGTACGTGTAAACATAAGTGCTTTCGTTTTGTCTCTGATCGGACGCTAGCGGTTTCCAGGCCGTCTTTGTCCTCTTTTAGCTGCCGATTGTGCATTCAGCATCATTTTTGGGCTTGCGCAGAAAGGGATCGACTTGTTTATTGGTCTAACTGGTCAGACCAGTTAGACCAATAAACACCTTCCAGGGGAAATCAAATGTCATTTCACTCTATTTTTAAGGCCGCGGCGATCGCAGGACTTGTAGCGACCTCTTCCATGACATCCGCAACAGCTGCAGATCTCACGGTCGGTGCAAACATCGGCAATGTGCCGTGGGAGTTTCAGGATGAAACCGGGAAAACGGTGGGTTTTGAGGTGGATCTCGCGACCGAAGTGGCCGATCGTCTCGGCAAAACGATTGCTTTCGAAAACATTCCTTTTAACGGGCTTTTCTCAGCTGTTCAGTCTGGTCGGATCGACATGGCGGTTTCTTCGATCACCATCACCAAGAAACGTCTGGAATCAGTCTCTTTCGCACAGCCTTACTACGATAGCGATCAATCATTGACCGTTTCGGCAGAAAGCGGTTTCAAGTCTGTCGACGACATGAACGGCAAGGTTATAGGTGTCGACACAGGGTCCACCGGAGACATCTGGGCGACGGAACACTTGGATAAATACGGCTTCGCCGAAATTCGCCGTTATGAGGGCCTTGCACCCGCGATGCTGGACCTGACCGCAGGCCGAATTGACGGCTACGTCAGCGACATTCCCGCCCTGCTCTACTACACCAAGGACAAACCCAATCTCGCCGTTGTGGAGCGGATCACCACCGGTGAACAGTATTCCATGATGTTTGCAAAGGACTCAGAGCTCGCAACCCAGGTCAATGACGTTTTGACCGAGCTCAAGAAAGAGGGGTACATCTCCGGCCTTCATGAGAAGTGGTTTGGCGCCCAACCGGAAGAAACCACGTCCACAGTTTCAATCCTGGAAATGCCGAAACTCTAAACGCTTCGAAGATGGGCGGCGCGAAACGGGCCGCCCAAACCTGACATCAAGTGTTCTTGAATCTTATCTCGGAAAACTCATGGATCTCTTCGAGACGTTCTTTAATGTTCCGGTACTCGTTCGAACGTTTCCGCTTCTCATAAGCGGTCTCATCGTGACACTTCAAATTGGAATAACCAGCATTGTATCCGGCCTAGTTCTCGGTCTGGGCCTGGCTCTTGTGCGCATGTATGCACCCGCAGCACTGCGTCTGCCGGTCATGATCTACATCGACATCTTTCGGTCCATCCCGCTTTTGGTGCTTCTGATCATTGTTTATTACGCCTTGCCGTTCATCGGGATCCGCTTGTCGCCGTTCCTGTCTGCGGTTGTCGCATTGACCCTTGTCTCCGGTGCATATACTGCAGAAATCTTCAGGGCTGGGATTCAGGCCATTCCGAAGGGCCAATTCGAAGCCTCGCGAGCGCTTGGTCTGTCCTACAAGGACATGATGGTTGACGTCGTTTTGCCTCAAGCAATCAAGATCGTCATTCCACCACTTACCAACAATTGCATCAACGTGATGAAAGATACAGCGTTGGCATCCGTGGTCGCCATGCCGGATCTTTTGAAACAAGCCACCCAAGCACAGGCACTTGCGGCAAATCCAACGCCGTTGATCGGCGCCGCTATCATATACTTGGCTTTCTTATGGCCGCTTGTAACCCTCGTGTCGCGCTTTGAAAACCGGCTCAATCAGAGGGGCGCCTGATGCGAAACATCATCGAAATTGAGAAAGTTGCAAAGTTTTATGGCGATTTCGCTGCGCTAACTGACATCGACCTGAACATCACCGAGGGCGAGGTCGTCTGTGTTATCGGCCCCTCGGGTTCGGGCAAGTCTACGCTAATTCGCTGCATCAACCTTCTGGAGACCTATGCGGAGGGCGGCACAATACGCGTGGATGGAATACCGGTAGAGGCGGGTCCAAACCTTGACCAGGTCCGGGCGGAAGTCGGCATGGTCTTCCAATCCTTCAATCTTTTCCCACATATGAGTGTCTTGAAAAACGTCATGCTGGCACCGATGCGGGTCCGCAAGTCGTCGTCTAAGGACGCAGAAGCCAAGGCACTGGACCTTCTCAAGCGTGTCGGGATTTCCGAGCAGGCAGACAAGTTCCCCGGTCAATTGTCCGGCGGCCAGCAGCAGCGTGTGGCGATTGCCCGGGCACTCGCCATGGAGCCACGGGTTTTGCTGTTTGATGAACCAACCTCTGCCCTGGATCCGGAAATGGTCGGTGAAGTGCTGGATGTCATGCGCACCTTGGCAGGCACCGGTGTCACCATGATCGTGGTGACACATGAAATGGGATTTGCCCGCCAGGTCGCGGATCGGGTGATTTTAATGAACGGTGGCCAGATTGTTGAAGCGGGAACACCTGAACAAATTTTTGACGCCCCAAAAGAAGAAAGGACGCGCGACTTTCTGAGCGCAGTCTTGAACCACTGATAGAAGCAGCCTCATGCTGGAGCCACACATGCATACCAACCAACCACTGGACATTGCCTGGGTGCGGGAACAATTTCCCGCGCTACGTTCGGATTGGGTCTTTTTTGACAACGCCGGCGGATCGCAGATCCTGAAACCGGCTGTCGACCGGATAAACGAGTTCCTGTTTCAAAAAAACGTCCAAATTGGTGGGAGTTACGAGCGTTCCCAAGCCGCTGCGGCTGCACTTATGGATGCCCGCAAAGCCGGACAGTTGCTCGTCAACGCCGCACGCCCGGAAGAAATCGTCTTCGGCCATTCCACCACAGTTTTGGTGCAAAACCTTGTCGAAGCCATGCGCCGGCAACTCGCCCCAGGAGACGAGGTGATCGTGACCAACGCAGATCACGAATCCAATATTGGCCCGTGGCGCCGGCTGGAGGAATTTGGCGTTGTCATCAAGGTTTGGGAAATCGACCCGGTCAGCCTGACGCTTCGTCTGGAAGATCTTGATAAACTGATGGGGAACCGCACCCGTCTCGTCGCGGTTCATCATGTCTCAAACATATTGGGCGAAATCAATCCGATGCGCGAAATCGCAGATTTCGTTCATGAGCGGGGAGCGAGGCTTTGTGTCGATGCCGTCGCCTATGCACCGCACCGGGCTATAGACGTTCAGGCATTCGATGCTGACTATTACATCTTCAGCCTCTACAAAACTTACGGCCCCCATACCGCGGTGATGTATGGCAAATACGATCTCCTGCTGGAGCTCGACACGCTCTACCACTACTTTTACGGCAAAGAGAAAGTCCCTGGAAAACTCGAGGCCGGTAACCCGAATTATGAGCTTGCCTACTCGCTGACCGGCATCGTTTCCTATCTGCAGGAACTGGGCGAAAAATGCGGAGCACATGAAAAAAGCACGCCGCGAGCGAAGATAGAAGCCGCGATGGCGGCGATGGCAGCTCATGAAAACGCGCTCACAGAAAGGTTCCTGAGCTGGGCACGCGGCCGCTCAGAGATCAAGATCATCGGACGTGAGACCATTGATTGCGGCACCCGCATTCCGACAATTGCATTTACGGTGGCGGGCTGGTCTCCAGAGAGCATTTGCCGGGAAATAGATCACGCGCGGATTGCGATCCGGCATGGCGATTTCCATTCCCGGCGCCTGATCGAAGAGCTGGACCTTTCAAAATCCGGCGGGGTCGTTCGTGTCTCCATGGTCCATTACAACACGCTTGAGGAAATTGATCGGCTGACGGATGCCCTCGACGCTGTTTTAAACGCAGGAGCGACAACTGCGGCTGATCAGAAGGTGTCCGCATGAAAGACTTCACGTTCGACACGATCGTCCGGGGTGGCACAATCGTTACGGCTGCTGACACGTACAAAGCAGATATCGGGATCAACGGTGGGGTGATCGCGGCCATCGGGGCGGATTTGCCAAAAGGTGAAACCGAGATCGATGCCACCGGGTTATTGGTCATGCCTGGGGGGATCGACAGTCACGTCCATATCTCCCAGCCGTCCGGCGACGGCATCGTCATGGCCGACGATTTTGAGAGCGGAACCAGATCTGCCTTGCTCGGCGGCAACACCACTGTCATGCCGTTTTGCTTGCAAGAGAAAGGTATTACGCTCCGGCAAGCACTCAGCTCTTATCACGACTTGGCGGATGGGCACTGTTATACGGACGTCAGCTTTCACATCATCGTATCCGACCCGACCCCTCAGGTTCTGGGTCAGGAGATGCCGGCACTTGCCGAAGAAGGCTATACATCCATCAAGGTCTTCATGACCTATGAGGGGCTCCGGTTGAGAGATGATGAAATCCTGGCAACCCTTGATGCAGCCAAACGGTCCGGCCAGATCGTTCTTGTTCACTGTGAAAACGAAGATGCAATCCGATACCTGATTGGCAGGCGTGAGGCCGACGGGGATACGGCACCTTATCATCATGCCACCTCCAGGCCGATTGCGGCCGAGCGTGAAGCCACCCATCGCGCCCTATCCCTCGCGGAAATCGTCGATGTGCCCATCGTCATCGTTCATGTTTCGAATCAGCAAGCCATGGAGGAGATCTCAAGGGCACGGGCACGCGGGCAGAAAATCGCCGGTGAGACTTGCCCGCAATATCTGGTGATCACGGCAGATGATCTCGACCTGGACGACTTTGAGGGCGCAAAATACGTTTGTTCCCCACCGCCGCGTGACAAACAGAGTCAGGAGGCGTGCTGGACCGGTCTAGAAACAGGTGTGTTCGACCTGTTTTCCTCCGATCACTGCCCCTTCCGATTCGATGACCCGGCAGGCAAGATGAATGAAAAGGGACAACAATCATTCCGCTGGATCCCGAACGGTATTCCAGGTGTAGCAACGCGGCTGCCGATCCTGTTTTCCGAAGGCGTAAAATCAAGCCGGATTGATCTCAACCGGTTCGTTGCACTGACGTCGACCAACCACGCAAAACTCTACGGGATGTATCCGCAAAAGGGTACGATTGCGATTGGATCGGACGCCGATCTTACATTGTGGGATCCTGAGCTTAAACGCACCATCACGAATGACGACCTAAAACACGGCGCGGATTATACACCCTATGAAGGCATGGAAATCACCGGCTGGCCGGTACGTGTCCTTTTGCGTGGCAAACTCGCAATGGAGAACGGTGAGCTGATGATGGACAAGGGATACGGCAGGTATCTTTCAAGAGCCCCCAGTCAAT
>CALDSI010000347.1 GCA_937911395.1 uncultured Labrenzia sp. | reverse complement strand
CAAGCAGGCTCCTCCCGTGAAGACGCCTACCGCCTGGTGCAGCGCAACGCGATGAAGGTCTGGGACAGCTATCAGGTGTCGGGCGATGCCAAGGTCGACTTCCTGACCGAGCTCCTCAACGATGAAGACGTGCGCAATTATCTCTCCGAAGAAGAAATCCGCGACCGCTTCGATCTCGGCTATCACACCAAAAACGTCGACGTTATCTTCGAGCGGGTATTCGGGGAAAGCTGACGCTGCACGAACCTGTGCCGCCCCTGCGCAGGCAGGGGCCCAGGACCTTCAAACCGCTTTCAGGATTCCTGTCGATCTTCCCGGGTTACGGGATCCCTGCCTTCGCAGGGATGGCAGAATGCAAATGGGGCAATCACTTATGAAAATCGCGGTTGTTTCTGACATTCACGGCAATGTCCTCGCGCTGGAAGCGGTGCTGGCGGATCTCACCGGCGAGGCTCCTGATGTCGTTGTCAATCTCGGCGATTGCGTCTCCGGTCCTTTGTGGCCGGAGGAGACAGCTGCGATCCTGCGGGAAACCAAGTGGCCAACGGTGCGCGGCAATCATGACCGGATCGTCCTTGAAAACCCGATTGAAAAGATGGGCCCGACGGACTCTTTTGCAGCCGACCGGCTGTCCCGCCAAAGCCTTGACTGGCTAAAGTCGACCCAACCGACCATCCGGTTGAGTGATGACGTTTTCCTCTGTCATGGCACACCGGACAATGATGACCGGTATTTGACCGAAAAGGTGGAGGGCCCAAAAGGTCATCTGCCGGATGAAGAAACGTTGATTAGCGAACTCAAAGGCGAAGCAGCTCCGATCATCTGTTGCGGTCACACACATATTCCGCGGGTCATTCATCTTCATGAGACCGGGCAGACAATCCTCAACCCCGGCAGCGTCGGTTTGCCGTCTTACGAAGACGACCACCCTAACCGCCACACAATGGAAGTTGGCAGCCCACATGCCCGGTATGCGATGATGACCAAAGGTGCTTCAGGCTGGAGCTTTCAGGAAAAGATCCTGCCTTATGATTGGGAAGCTGCAGCACTTGAAGCGGAAAAGAACAAACGCCCAGGCTGGGGGCGCTCATTGCGCCGCGGTTTTTACGGGCCTTTGTCGTAAGGTTTCAATCGCTCGAAGCGCCATAGCCCATCGGGTTCTTGCAGGCCCAGTTCCAGGTGTCGGAGCACATGTCTTCAAGACCGCGGTCCGCGGTCCAATTGAGCTTGTCCGCCGCTTTGTTTGTGTCGGCATAAACCTCGGCCACGTCGCCCGGCCGTCGCGGGGTTATCGCGTAAGGGATGGTCTGGTTCGACGCCCGTTCGAAGGCTTTCACCATCTCCAGAACGCTATATCCGGTTCCGGTCCCCAGATTGACGGTAAAGCTGTTGTCCGTGTCTGTGAGCGACGCCAGAGCCTCATAGGCGCGCAGGTGCCCCTCCACCAGATCGACCACATGGATGTAATCTCGGACACCGGTGCCATCGCGCGTATCATAGTCGTTGCCGAAGACAGAGAGCCGTTCACGGCGGCCGCTGGCAACTTGTGAGACAAACGGCATCAGGTTGTTCGGAACGCCTTGCGGATCTTCCCCCATCAGGCCGCTCTTGTGTGCACCGACCGGATTGAAATAGCGCAAGATGCCAAAGCGCCAACGCGGATCGCTCGCCGCGACATCACCGAGGATTTCCTCGATCATCAGTTTCGTGCGGCCATACGGATTGGTTGCGCAGAGCGGATGATCCTCGGTCAGCGGCAGGAACTTCGGCTCACCGTAAACTGTGGCCGAAGAGGAGAATATGAGCTGGCGCACATTGCACGCCTCCATCGCGGCCAAGAGCTCGAGGGTTCCGGTGATGTTGTTGGCATAATAGCTGAGCGGAACCTTTGTGGACTCACCAACCGCTTTCAACCCGGCAAAGTGAATGACGCCTGTGCAGTTGTACGCCCTCAGTACTCGTTCAAGCGTGGCACGGTCTCGGATGTCGCCCTCTTCATAGGCAACTTCCTTGCCCGTAATCGCGGTAATCCGTTTGAGGCTTTCCGGGCTGGAGTTGGAAAAGTTGTCGAGCACGACGACATCGTGACCTGCTTCCAGGAAGGTCACGCAGCAGTGGGATCCGATGTAGCCTGCGCCACCGGTGATCAGGATCGTCATGTTACTGTTGCCTTTCCCGCGTGCCGAACGCCTATAATGCCAACGACATATTTGCTGATAAGACCTTCACGTTTCCTTACGCGCCCCAACGCCCATCATGGCAAGAGCGCCAGATCGCTCACCACGATGAAATGCGGATTGCGCAGATCGTCTTTAGTCGCGCCCTCGGCAAGCCTGTAAACGAAGTCCCCACCGGTTTCTGCAAGCACCACATGGCCGCCGGCAGCCCGGACCACCGCATCGCCGGCCGCAATGTCCCACTGCATGGTCGGCGCCATGCGCGGGTAGAGATCGGCCCGCCCGGCGGCAACCCAGCACAGCTTCAGCGAAGAGCCGACACAGACCTTCTCGGCAACATTCAGCTTTGCGATCAGCGCTTCGGTTTCTTCAGACAAATGCGAGCGGCTTGCAAGAACACTCAAGCCCGCTTCCGGCGGCTTTCGAACAGAGATTTTCTCAACATCAACGATTTCACTGCCGGAAACCTGCGCCTGGAAAGCACCGTGGTTTTCGCACCCCGGCAAGGCACCTCCCCAATAGATCTCTTTCAGCGCGGGCGCGTAGACAACTCCGAAGACCGGCCTTCCCTGATCGATCAGCGCAATATTGACCGTGAATTCGCCATTACGCTTCACAAATTCCTTGGTTCCGTCCAGCGGATCGACAAGAAAGTACCGCGTCCCGCTCTCGGGCAACTGGCCGGCTTCGACGGATTCTTCGGCCACCACCGGTACATCCGGAAAAAGATCTGCAAGTCCTTTGAGGATCACGTCCTCTGCCGCCTGATCGGCAACGGTGACCGGGGACCCGTCCCCCTTGACTGACGCGCTGAAGTCTTCGGCATAGACCGTCAGGATCTCAGCCCCGGCAGCCACTGCCAAGTTCAAGAGTGATTCCACCTGGTCATCTGCCGTCCCGGTCATTTGCTTGAGTTCGCTCATCGTTGCGCCGTGTTGAATAAAAGATGCCGCTCTTGTGGAATAGCTTTGCCTCCGGCGCAAGACCACAGATCCACGCGACACGTTCTACGAGGTCCACATCACGTTTCATATGAAAATGTCGTCCCGGACGCAGCAGAGCGAAGATCCGGGATCCACTCGTTCCCAGAGTCTTGCTCGCGAAACTGATGCGTTGATGCTGGCTGCGAGGAGAGTAGGTCCCGGCTCAAGGCCGGGACGACAACTGGGAGAGCCGACAGGCCTTTTGCGCATCCGAATACCGTCACGAAACAGGGATGTCGCTTGAAAGCGCAGCTATCTGAGGGCGCCGTGGCGCCATGATGTGTGACTGCCGAGGTCACATTCGCGCCTGCTTATTTCTGCCATTTGATCCATGTCGTGGACCGCTTCCAAAGTGGGCTGGCAGACTGTCATAAATTGCAGTGCGGTTGGGATCAGCGATAGAGGGGCTTGAGGATCAATCGATGCACGAAATGTCGTTGTGCGAAAACATACTCGGGATCTTGCTAGACGAAGCGGCCAGCCAGAACTTCTCCAAGGTTGACCGAGTTTGCCTGGAAGTCGGCCCCCTGTCGGGAGTGGAGCCGGAGGCCTTGCGGTTCGGCTTTGATGTAGTGACCCGCGGCAGCCTTGCGCACGGTGCGCAGCTGGACATCTTCGAGCCGGAAGCAACCGCGACTTGCGCTGCGTGCGGCACGACCGCTGTCATTCAAGACCGTTTCGATCCCTGCCCGTCCTGCGGCTCGCATCTGCTCAAGATCAAGACCGGGGAAGAACTGCGGATCAAGGAACTGGAGGTCTCGTAATGTGTACGGTTTGCGGCTGCCGGAGCGGTGAAACCCGGATCGAAGATGGCGCGGAACACTCACATGGGCATCATGCTCACCATCACCGTCATTACGGCACGGGCGATGCCGGAGCCTCGGTCCCCGGAATGAGCCAGTCCCGCCTGATCCAGCTGGAACAGGATATCCTGTCGAAGAACAACAGCTACGCGAACGCCAATCGCCGGTATTTTGCAGAGCACGGCATCTTCGCGCTGAACCTTGTCTCAAGCCCGGGCTCGGGCAAGACCTCGCTTCTGGTGGAGACGCTCAAGAGACTCGGCAAGACCCATGCCTGCTATGTGATCGAAGGCGACCAGCAAACTACCAATGATGCCGACCGGATCCGCGAGACCGGCGTCCCCGCCCTTCAGATCAACACCGGCAAGGGCTGTCACCTGGATGGTCACATGATCGGTCATGCGCTGGAGCGGCTTGCCACGAAAGACGGCGCTTACGTCTTCATTGAAAACGTCGGAAACCTTGTCTGCCCGGCGGCGTTCGATCTTGGCGAGGCCCACAAGGTCGCGATCCTGTCGGTGACCGAGGGCGAGGACAAACCGCTGAAGTATCCGGACATGTTTGCCGCAGCTGACGTCATGCTCCTGAACAAGACGGACCTCTTGCCCTACGTCGATTTCGATGTCGAAATCGCCACGGCAAACGCTCGCAAAATCAATCCGGACATCAAGGTGCTCACTGTCTCCGCGCAGTCCGGAGACGGTCTTGAGGACTGGGTCGACTGGATCGGCACCGCCCGGGCTGAGCTGTTCGCCGGATGCTCCGCAACAGATGCTGCGGAATAGGAGCCGCCAATGTGTCTCGCAATCCCTGCCAAGATCACGGAACTTGACGGCGACGACATGGCCGTCGTTGCGCTTGAAGGCATCAAGAAACGGATTTCGACCGCGCTGGTCGAGGATCTCGCCGTTGGCGACTACGTTCTGGTTCATGTCGGCTATGCGCTGCACAAGGTCAGCCCGGACGAAGCGGCCCGCACGCTTCAGCTGATGGCCGAGGCCGGTGTGCTTCAGGACGAACTCGACGAGATGACAGGAGCGGACCAGTGAAATACGTCTCCGAATTCCGCGACAAGGATCTCGCGAAATCCGTTTCCGCTGCCATCCGGCGCGAGGCTGATCCCGGCCGGACCTACAATTTCATGGAGTTTTGCGGCGGTCACACCCATGCAATCTTCCGCTATGGCGTTCAGGACCTGATGCCGGACAACGTGGCTTATATGCATGGCCCCGGCTGCCCGGTGTGCGTGCTGCCCGTGCGCCGGCTGGACGATGCTGTGGAAATCGCCGAGCGGCACAATGCGATCCTGTGCACCTATGGCGACATGATGCGGGTGCCGGGCACGAAACAGCGCAGCCTGATCCGAGCCAAGGCAGACGGCGCGGACATTCGCATGGTCTATTCCACGCTGGATGCCCTGAAGATTTCCCGCGACAATCCGGACCGTGAAGTCGTTTTCTTTGCCATTGGCTTTGAAACCACAACACCGCCGACCGCCGTTGCGATCAAACAGGCCCAAAAGGAAGACCTCAGTAATTTCTCCGTCTTCTGCAATCACGTTCTGACGCCCCCCGCGATTGCCCATATCCTGCAGTCACCGGATGTTCAGGACCTTGGCACCGTGGAGATTGACGGGTTCCTGGGCCCCTCCCATGTCAGCTCGGTGATCGGATCAAAGCCCTATGAGCCCGCCGCGGAGATTTTCGGCAAACCGGTGGTGATCGCGGGCTTTGAACCCCTGGACGTTATGCAATCGACCCTGATGCTGATCCGCCAGATCAACGAGGGCCGCTTCGAGGTCGAGAACGAGTATACGCGCGGCGTGACGCGTGAGGGCAATCTCAAGGCTCAGGCACTGGTCGAGGAGGTGTTTGACACCCGCGATGCGTTCGAATGGCGCGGGCTCGGCACGGTTGCCAAGAGCGCCTTGAAAATCCGGGAGGCCTTTGCCGCCTTCGATGCCGAACAGCGGTTCGAGATCTCGCCCAAACAGTCGCGCGAAGTGAAGTCCTGTGAGTGTCCAGCCATCTTGCGCGGCGTGAAAAAACCGACCGACTGCAAGCTTTTCGGCAAGGTCTGCACGCCCGACACTCCGATGGGGTCTTGCATGGTGTCGTCGGAAGGTGCCTGCGCGGCCTATTGGACCTATGGCCGTTTCCGGACCAAGTCGGCCCGACCGCAAAGAGAGGCCGCGGCATGAATATTCAGGATCCGAAATTGTCCGCGCGCACCGGCAGCATCGACATGGCCCATGGCGGCGGTGGCCGCGCAACGGCAGAGCTGATCACTGATCTCTTTCAACACCATCTGAACAATCCGATCCTGAATCAGGGAAATGACGCCGCCCTGTTGCCGCCAGCGGCCGGGCGGCTTGTCATGTCGACGGACGGTCATGTCATCTCGCCGATCTTCTTCCCCGGTGGCGACATCGGGTCTCTCGCCGTTCACGGCACCTTGAATGACGTCGCCATGGCGGGCGCCAAACCGCTTTATCTCACCGCCGGCTTTATCCTGGAAGAAGGCTTTCCGCTCGCCGATCTGGAACAGATCGTTATCTCCATGGCGCGGGCCGCAGAGGCGGCAGGCGTTCCGATCGTCACCGGAGACACCAAGGTCGTTGAAAAGGGCAAGGGCGACGGGGTTTTCATCACCACGACCGGTCTGGGTGTAGTGCCGGACGGCGTTCATGTCTCGGCCGCGCGCGCGAAGCCCGGCCAGGCGATCCTCCTGTCCGGCTCCTTAGGTGATCACGGTGTTGCCATCCTCTCCAGGCGGGAGAACCTGGAATTCGAAACGGAAATCCGCTCCGACAGCGCGGCCCTGCACACACTTGTCGCCGATATGATTTCAGCAGCACCCGGGATCGCGGTCCTGCGCGATCCGACCCGTGGCGGTCTGGCGGCCACCTTGAACGAGATCGCCCGCACCGCCAAGGTCGGCATCCATCTGGAAGAAAACGCAATACCGGTAAAGCCGGATGTGAGGGCTGCGTGCGAGCTGCTCGGGCTTGATCCGCTTTATGTCGCCAATGAAGGCAAGCTGGTTTGCTTTTGCGAGCCAGGCGATGCTGATGCGGTGCTGTCGGCCATACAGGCCCATCCTCTTGGGCGGGATGCGGCCTTGATCGGAACGGTCATCGAGGACGATGCCCATCTGGTGGAGATGGAAACGGAAATCGGCGGCGTGCGTGTGGTCGACTGGCTTGCGGGCGAACAGCTGCCCCGGATCTGCTGACTGGCAGGCCGATGACTGTGACCGCAACACATGTCCGGATCAAGGGCCTCGTGCAAGGCGTCGGCTTCCGGCCTTTTGTCTGGCATCTGGCGCGGGAAGAAGGCCTGACCGGTCATGTTCTCAATGATGGCGACGGCGTGCGCGCGGAAATCTTTGGTGCATCTGACCGGCAACAACGGTTTTTGGAGCGGCTCCGTCGCGAAGCGCCGCCGCTTTCTGAAATTGTGAGCGTCGAAACGGCAGTTCTTGCGGAGCCCTTGGGTCCACCGCCGCAAGACTTTAAGATTGTCGAGAGCGTTGAAGGTCCGGCCACCACAAGTATTGTCCCGGATGCTGCCACCTGCCCTGCCTGCCTTGCCGACATCTTTGACCCGGCGAACCGGCGCCACGGCTATGCCTTCACCAATTGCACCCATTGCGGGCCGCGTCTTTCGATCATGTAATCCATTCCAGCACATCGATGGTCGCGTTCAAAATGTGCCCGGAGTGCCAGAGCGAATATGACGATCCGGCGGATCGGCGGTTCCATGCGCAGCCCAATGCCTGCCCGGCCTGCGGCCCGCAGCTCTGGACCGAAGCGAAAGGAATGCGGATTGAAACGGCCGACCCGATCCACTGGGCAGCATCCAGGCTGGCGGCAGGTGAGATTATTGCCCTGAAGGGCCTTGGCGGGTTTCATCTGGCCGTCGATGCAACGAATGATGCGGCCGTTGACAGGCTTCGGGAGAGGAAAAAACGGCCGGACAAGCCGCTTGCCGTGATGGTGCGCGATTTGGCGCAGGCGCGGACGATCTGCCATGTCAGCGGCACAGAAGCGGCGCTGTTGAAGGACCGCACCGCCCCCATTGTCTTGCTGAGGTTGCGGGCATCGTCCGGCGAGACACCAGCCCTTTCCGAACACCTTGCGCCTGGCCTTGATCAATGCGGCCTCATGCTGCCGGCAACGCCGCTACATCATCTCCTGATGGCAGCGGTTCCAGGCCCGCTTGTCATGACGTCCGGCAACCGCTCGGAGGAACCGCAAGTCACGACCAATGACGAGGCGAGACGCAATCTTGGGCGGATTGCCGACGGGTTCCTCTTACATGACCGGGAGATCGTCAACCGGCTGGATGACAGTATGATGCGGGCGGATCGAGGCGGCCCCGTCATCTTGCGCCGGGCCCGAGGTTATGCTCCTTCACCATTGGCCTTGCACAACGGCTTTCAGCCGCGCGCCTCCGTGCTTGCCATGGGCGGTGAACTCAAGTCGACCTTCTGCCAGCTGAGGCAGGCAAGCGCCGTCGTATCCCGGCACATGGGCGATCTGGAAAGCAGGCGGGTTCTGGAAGACTATGAAAAGACCCTCACCCTTTACCGGCACCTGTACGATTTTGAACCGGACCGCATCGCTGTCGATATCCATCCCGATTATGTCTCAACACAAGCCGGACGGCGGTTGGCGGCGGACCTGCACATTCCGCTGATCGAGGTCCAGCATCATCATGCGCATCTTGCCGCTTGTATGGCTGAACACGGCCTCCCCCCGGACAGCGATCCGGTGCTTGGCATTGTCCTGGACGGCTCCGGTCTTGGCAGTGATGGCACGATCTGGGGCGGAGAATTTCTTGTTGGCGGTTATGAGGGCTTTCACCGGGCCGGCCATATTCTTCCCGTTGCTCTGCCAGGCGGGGCGGCCGCCGTGCGCGAGCCCTGGCGCAATCTGGTGGCACATCTGCGAGCGGCGTTTGGAGCAGATTGGTCCCATTCTGGCACCTGCTCTGCCCTCCCCCCCATCTTCACCGGCAAAACCGTGGGCGTGATCGAACACATGATCGACAGCGGCCTCAACACCCCAATGGCCTCTTCTGCCGGACGGCTGTTCGATGCCGTTGCCGCGGCCCTTGGGATTTGCGCCACGCGCCAATCCTATGAAGGCCAGACCGGCGCATTGTTGGAGGCTCTTGCCCGGCCTATTTACAAGGCACAACCGCCTACCCGGTCGGTATTTCAAGCGGCACGCCGGGGATCTTGTCCTGGGAG
>CALDSI010000346.1 GCA_937911395.1 uncultured Labrenzia sp. | reverse complement strand
CCTCGGCGACCGGGGGCGGATAGTCTGTCAGAATGCGATCCAGATGCATGGCGGGATCGGCATGACGGAGGAATATGAGCTTGGCGACTATGTGAAACGGGCCATGGTCGTAGAAAAGGCGTTCGGCGATACAGACCACCATTTGGAGCGCTATGCTCACCAGATGGCTTAGATTCTATGGCTGCTGAACAACGCGATCGAGAGAATGGTCCTCCCGACTGCGCTAACATTTTGGCCGAAATACATATTTTGCGCCGGATCATTTGAAGATTGGGTCGGACAATCCGATGCTCGCGGCGGTTGGTCCCCTCCAGTAATCCTTGTGAAACGCCGTAAACGGCACGTCAAAGTCACTCACGGTGTAGAGCCCGTACTTGAAGTAATAGCCGTCTACCTTGTCGTTGGAGTAGCCGGTCGTGCCTACAAACTGAATCATGTCATGCCAATCGCTGTCACAGGTCTCCCGCAGGGGCGGACACTGCCGCATCCAGGAGTCGATCCGGCCATCATTTTCTGGCGACCCCACAAAACGGTAGACGCCCGGGTCGATCCGTGGCTCCGAATAAAGGATCTGGCCGTCTCCCTCGATAGTGCCAAGCCACTCGAAGCCGTCGTCGCTCCAAAGGGTCACAAAGAAACGGCCGTTCCAGAGCCGGTGCGAAAGGTTGGGCCGCAAGCTATGGCCACCTGCTCTCAGCCGCTCGTGTCACTGAGACAGGACCAACCGGTGGTCTGCTTTCATTCATCAGTTAAGCGACCGCTACGGCATGTTTATCGTTCCGTAAACACAGACTTGTGATTACGATTTTTTTTTGCGCCAATTCTTCGATTTTCTGGAAAAGAAGGAAACCAGCTTTCGTGCGAATGATCAAATTCGGAGCTCGCCCTACATAAATATTGGCAAAAATACGTATTATGAACAAAAAATAGGCAATAAACTGCGTTCAGGCAAGTGTAACCATATCTAATTTATTTATTCAGATTAACTTTATAGAAGTGGTCGGATTGTTATTACAAAAATACTGTACCGACCACTGACCAACCGTGAACCGGTCAGGGTGAGAAAGTTGGTGCCACCGCTGTAAGGCATTTCTAGAGTACGGATTTCGCAATTGCGCTCTCTTCTTCCAAAACTTGCGTCCCGTTTGTCCAGCTTGGGGGCGGATCAGTCTGGTAATGTCGCCATTCTGACCGCTTTGGCGTTCGTGCCCCTCATGCTGATCACCATCGGCAGCCTTGACGTCGTCCGGATGACGACCGCTCAGGCAAAACTGCAATCCACGTTGGACTCAGCGACGCTTGCGGCCGCTTCGTTGAGCAACACTGCGAGTATCGAAGATACGGTGGATGAGTATGTCCGAGCCAACCTGCCGGAAACTGCACCTTGGACAACATTGAACCTGACCGTGGGAAATGTCACGAACAGCCTCAACGCGAAGTCTGTCGAGATTACCGCAACCGTTGATATTGAAATGACGATTCTGAAGCTGGCTGGAATTGACTCAACCAGTGTTTTGGCATCTTCTGTCGCTCAGCAAGCGGCAACAAATGTCGAAGTGGCTGTTGTGCTTGATATCTCCTCGTCAATGGGCGGTTCTAAAATAACGAACCTGCGTTCAGCTGCGAAGTCATTCATTGACACAATGCTGAACGAAGACGATCGGGAATACACGTCCTTGAGCATCATCCCATTTGGAGGAACCGTTAACATCGGTGACTTCTACGATAGGTATGCTGTGAATTCATCAACCCCGGGGGTTATCGATTCTCCAAGTCCGACCGATTACTACGTGAATAAAAACGTTCCCTACGGCAAATTCATGTTCTCTACTGAGAGGGAAGGGTGCATCGAATACACGGATGACGACTTCGATATGACCGCGATTCCGGCGAACAGCCGCCCGCAAATACCAGACTTTACCAAATGGGTCGTGACCAATCCGTGGTGTCCGTCTGACGACACCGCAATGCTTCTAAATTCTAATAACACGACCGATTTGAAGGCATTGATTGATGACATGGATCTGTCTGACGGTACCGGTATGGACATCGGAACACTGTGGGGTGCAAAAGTTCTGTCCAGTGACATGAAGGGGCAGCTCGGTGGTGATTTTTCGGACCGGCCCGCCGATTTTGATGATGAAGACACTCTAAAAGTTGCGGTTATCATGACAGACGGCGCGATTACTGCCCAGTTTCGGCCGAGAGATTACACAACCACAGGCAAAATAAAAAATAGTACTCAGCAAACCATCGTGTCGAAAGGTAATATAAACACCGCTTCCTCCAAAGCTGATGATGCGGTTGCATACTTTAAGCGTGTCTGCGAATACTTAAACGAAAACAATATTCAAGTATATACGATAGGGTTTCAGATAAGTAGTGGGTCCTTACCAGACAATTTGCTTCAATATTGTGCGTCAAGTCTGTCAAACTACTACTTTGTGGAAGGTTTGAACATAGATGATGCATTCAATGCTATTGCGGCGTCGGTAAACAGTCTTCGCATCTCCGGCTAGGTTAATTTCAATGCGTGTGTTGCGGAGTTTCCTTAAAAAGAAAGACGGTGCTACTGCCGTAGAGTTTGCACTGATTGGCCTTCCATTTTTTGCGTTGTTTCTGTCCTGTTTTGAGATGGGGCTTTTGTTCATCCGTATGGCAATGCTGGATCATGCTGTAAACACAACGTCAAAATCAGTCTATATCGGGACAGTCACACAAGGATTGGCGGATAATACGGTTTCCAGCGATGACCTTGAGCAGGATATCTGCGAGCTCGTAGGTATTGTTGTTCCCAATTGCGCGAATAACATCACTATAGAGCTCACGGAAATCGACAACCTAGTCGATCTGCCGGACACGGATGCAGTCTGCCGCGATGAAGGTGATGAATTTGAGCCTGTTGTGAACTTCAATCCGGGCGCAGGGACCAGCATCGTGTTTATGCGGGCGTGCGTCACAACGGATGTCTATACACCGGGGTTGGGATTTGGCCTCGAACTCTCGAAAACCGACAACAATCGGTTTGAAATAATTTCTTCAATGGCCTTCATGAATGAGCCTTTTTAAAGATGCAGTTGTTTCTTAAAAGGATCCGGAGCTTTCGGGCGTCTGCAGAGGGAGCTGCGGCGGTCGAGTTTGCGCTGATTTTCCCCTTGTTGATCCTGATCTTCTTGAACACCGCCAGCTTGTTTGACGGGTTCCGCGCTTCCCGTCAGCTTGAGCGAGCAGCGAGTGTGACAACAGATCTCGTTACGCGGTTCAACGGTGGTGAGTTTACGGAGGATGATTTCGATCTTATTGAAGCAACAGCAGTGTCAATCCTCGGAAATTATGCGACCGACAGCAATTTCATTATGACAGTTTCGAGTGTCCGCAATTTCTTCGATGATGAGGATGAGTTAGAGGTTCACTGGTCAGAGAGCAACGATGACGATGCGCTTCTGAAGGATGAAGATTTGGCTCAGTTTGATTTTCCGACCTTAGCAGAAGGTGACACTGTCATCGTCGTACAGTTGTCGTTGGAGCATTCAGCCTTGTTTGTAAGTGACATTGTCGGTGACTTCAGTCTGAATGATTTTCATATCCGGCGCCCGCGGTTCAAAACAGAGATTGTTCACGAAGACGACAGCTAATTGCTGCGCAAACGCCGGTAAAGCTTAGTCCATGGGGCAGTTCTCAAGTCTCCCAGTCATTTCCGAATTAAGCCTCGGTATCAAACACGCTTAGGATCTCATTGAGTGGTTTTTTGATTTTTGCCGCGGCTGGAACGGTGGCGTCGGTTGCCGGATGGCCGACAGCAAGGATCATGACCGGTTTTTCCGCTTCCGGGCGGTCCAGAATATCGTTCAAAAACCGCATAGGGTTGGGCGTATGTGTCAAGGTGCTGAGACCTGCATGGTGCAAAGCCGTGATCAGCACACCTGTTGCGATCCCCACGCTTTCAGGAACATAATAGTGCTTGTAGCGCGTGCCGTCTTCATACGTACCCCAGCGCTGGGCAAAGATCACGATCAGCCACGGAGCGATTTCCAGATGCGGTTTGTGCGCGTTGGTGCCGATCGGTTCCAGCGCCTTGATCCAGGCATCTCCAGCGCCGCCATCATAAAACTTTTGCTCTTCTTCTTCGGCGGCCTCTCGAATTTGGCGTTTTAGGTCCGGATTACGGATTGCCACAAAATGCCATGGTTGATGGTTGGCGCCGCTTGGAGCGGTGCCTGCAGCGCGCACGCAGGTTTCAATCACATTGCGGTCTACCGGTTTGCCGGAAAACTGGCGGACCGTGTGCCGCGTGCGGACATCTTCCAGAAACTCATCGGCGCGCTGGCGCATGTCTTCATCGGAAAAAGCCCGCCGGTCGGGCATTGGCAGCGCCGTGTAGACGAGGGTTGATTTTTCGATCATGGAAAGACCTTGCACGTTTTGGCGCTTGCCTATCAGTATGAGGCTCGCCCGTGTTTCATTGAGAGGCAGCGCGATTGATACTGCAGGAATTGCCAATATCAAGGCAATGCACGCTTGGGCGGATCTTGGTAAATAGAAACAATATGAGCGAATTAATGGGCCAAGAGAATTAAATTTCCGCATGACTAAAAAATAGTCTTGACCAGGGAGCTGGCAGCTTTCTAGATTTTCTTGACCAATTGGTCAGGCTGCTTGTGAAGAAGACGGTACGTCCACACGGTGCAGCGCGGCCATATTGCGGGGAATGTGCAAGAGCGTGAGGGAGGTGCTCATTCCTTTGTTCCCGGCAAGGTTTGACTTCCAGAGACGGGCGGAGCCACCAAGGTACGCCCATAACCAATAGGGGAATGGCAATGAAGGCACTCAAAAGTCTGGCACTGGCTTCGGTCCTTGGCGCTGGTCTGTTTGCGACCGGTGCGCAGGCTGCCGACGAGCTGACGCTTCAGTTAAAATGGGTCACGCAAGGCCAGTTTGCAGGTTACTACGTCGCCAAAGACAAAGGCTTCTACGAAGAAGAAGACCTAGATGTCACAATCAAACCGGGTGGTCCGGATATTGCGCCGCCGCAGGTGATCGCCGGGGGCGGTGCAGATGTCATCATCGACTGGATGCCGTCAGCTTTGGCTTCGCGCGAAAAGGGCGTGCCGCTTGTCAACATCGCGCAGCCGTTTCAGAAGTCCGGGATGATGCTGACATGCCGTAAGGAAACCGGAATCTCTTCGCCGGAGGATTTCCGCGGCAAGACGCTCGGCGTCTGGTTCTTCGGCAACGAGTATCCGTTTCTGTCTTGGATGAGCCAGCTCGGCATACCGACTGACGGCAGTGACGGTGGCGTGACGGTTCTCAAGCAGGGCTTCAATGTGGATCCGCTGTTGCAGAAGCAGGCCGACTGCATCTCCACGATGACCTACAACGAATACTGGCAGGTAATCGACGCAGGGATTCCCGCGGAAGAGCTGGTGGTTTTCAAATATGAAGACCAGGGCGTCGCGACCCTTGAGGATGGCCTTTATGTCCTGGAGTCCAGTCTTGAGGACCCGGCAATGGTCGACAAACTGGCCCGCTTTGTAAAAGCCTCCATGAAGGGCTGGGCCTATGCCGCCGAAAATCCGGAAGAAGCAGCTGAAATCGTTCTAGAAAACGACGCGACCGGTGCTCAGACAGAAAAGCACCAGATCCGGATGGTTGGCGAGATCAACAAGCTGGTCGATGGGTCTGACGGCAAGTTGGACATGGCCGCCTATGAGCGGACCGTGAAGTCTCTCCTTTCTGGTGGGTCTGACCCGGTTATTACCAAGGAGCCGGAGGGCGCTACCTCAACGGCAGTGACAGACAAGCTCTAAGCGAAACGGACGTCATTCAAAAAGTTCTGAAGCCGGAGCGGTTACGCCACTCCGGCTTCTTAGTTGTTTTACACGTATTGAGAGAAAATTAGAGAATTACCTTTAGAAACTACTTCATATCGTCCGGATCTGGATAGAATATGAGTATTATTGACGATAAAAATGACGAAACGATCCATGATGACGGAAACGAAAGCCGGGAAAACATCGTCAAAAGACGCATTGGAATAAATACGCTTTTTGTCGCGCCCGTCGCCGTTGTGCCTGTGTTATTCACGATCGTGTTGGTTGTTTTCGGGGCAGTTTTCATCAAGGTCTGGATCGCCGAAAAGGAAACCGCGCAGCGCGAAGTCATGGCGGTTTCCCGGATTTTTGACAGGTACCAGCAATCACTCGTCGACGAGATGGAGCGGTATGCAGCCTCCAATGCCGCTTACATCAATGTCGTCTCCAATCCAGATAAGAGTTGGATTTCAAACCGCTTTGGCGTCGACATGGCCAGTGACTTTTCGCCCGACTTTTCCGGACTGATCGAGCCGAGTGATGGCATGACATTTTCTGCCAGCCGGTCAGGCGAACCGGCGCAACCAGTATTTCAGCATATCCTGAGCAGTGATTTTGCCAATGAGTTGCAGTTGATACGTAACAATTATTTGGCCGGACTTACCGCGAATTCCGACGGAGATATTCTGTTCGCCGGGGATTTGGCGGATCTAAACGGATCGGATGTATTCCGGATTAACGGCATTCCAAGCCTTGTAACCGCTTTTGCGATCGTCCCCGATCCTGGCGGTATTCCGATGGTCTATCAGGAGCCGTACATCCTGATTTCTGTTTTTAAGCTAAACGACCGCAGACTGGCTGAGCTGCTATCCATCCTGCCCGTCGAACAACTTGAGTTGTTGGATGAAGTTCCAGAAGGGATGATCGGAATTCCGTTGAAGAAT
>CALDSI010000345.1 GCA_937911395.1 uncultured Labrenzia sp. | reverse complement strand
CCGCCCATGATTTTGGAACGGTTGCGCTGCCAGTTCAGATAACCGAGCAAACGCTTGGAAAACAATTGAAGGAGCTTGGGGTCTGGAAGGGGACCCAAATGGGGATCGGAAAGATGCGCAAGCCTGAACATGGAGGCGCATCATCAAAGCAAAACGCGCCGCGTCAAGGAAAAATGAGCGGCGCCAAGCGGATAGTCTGCGAAATGTGGATGGGAGGAAATTACTTCGCAGATTTTGTTTGTATTTTTGTCTGCCGAGGGGCTGAGCCCTGGGTCTGACCGGTCCGGGTACCTTCGCGGAGGCTAGCTCCGACTACATGCACAAATCCAAACATGGCACAGAATCCAACTTGGCCGACAACTGCTTGATCAGTTGGTCGGGAACGTGGTCAGAGATGCAGCGATCCGCGGATTGCTGGTGTCGATAGCCGGCTTCCACTGGTAGTTCCGGCGACGCTTCTGAAAAAGAGTCTTGAACATAACGCTGTCCTTTTGGTTGTTTGGGGTGAGCAATTTATTGCCCTAATCATCATCAATCTGCCTCTTATATAGGCGCGCAATGCACAAAGGAGGAGCGTTATTCCTTCGGGGCTGCCCTGCACGGATTGCATGGGTTAACGAAGCGTTCCCAAAGGCTTGCAAAATGCGGATAAAGGTAGGACGACCGTTGTTGCGCGTCGTCCTGCCTATTTTGAAGTAAATGCTCGTTGAGCTGTTCTTCAGTTAAGCTGCCGCCTTGAACCGGTCCCTGTCATGCGGTGCCATGAAATCGAGATCCGGCCCAACCGGCACAATCCGGTGCGGGTTGATCGTTTCGTGCGAGCCGAAATAGTGCTGTTTGATGGTCGCCATGTCGACCGTCTCGGCAACACCTGAATACTGATAGAGTTCTCGCAAGTAATTGAACAAATTTGGGTAATCGGTAATCCGGCGGATGTTGCACTTGAAATGCGTCACGTAGACCGGGTCAAAGCGCACAAGCGTTGTAAACAGGCGCCAATCGGCTTCAGTCAAGTCCTCACCTGCAAGATAGCGCTGTTTTGAGAGGCGGGCCTCCAGATCGTCCAGCGTTTCGAAAAGCGCTGTAACTGCTTCCTCGTATGCCTCTTGTGTTGTGGCAAAGCCGGACTTGTAAACGCCGTTGTTCACGGTGTGATAGATGCGCTCGTTGACCGCGTCGATCTCAGGGCGCAGGGCTTGCGGATAATAGTCGATCATTGAACCGGTCAGGTGATCGAACTCGGTGTTGAACATCCGAATGATTTCCGCCGACTCGTTGCTGACAATGGTCTGTTGCTGCTTATCCCAGAGGATTGGCACGGTGGCCCGGCCTGAATAGGTCGGGTCTGCCTTGACGTAGACCTGCCACGCGTAGTTTGCGCCTGTGAGTGGCTCTGCTTCTTGAAACTCCCAACCGTTTTCCAGCATGAGCGGCTGGACAGCGGAAACGGAAATGTAGTCGTTCAGGCCTTTCAGGGTCCGGAAGATCAAGGTCCGGTGCGCCCACGGGCAGGCATAGGAGACAAACAGGTGATACCGTCCAGCTTCGGCCTTGAAACCGCCGTCGCCCGTTGGGCCGGGGCTCCCGTCTTTCGTGATGAAATTCCGGAATGCGGCGTCCTTGCGCACGAACCGCCCGCCTGTTGATTTGGTGTCATACCACTGATCGTGCCACACGCCGTCGACGAGCGTTCCCATACCGGTCTCCTTGGAGTTTGTTCTGCGATATAGGTTGTGCCGTGATGGCAAATTTCAATCAACTGAATGGACTGTCCCTCTCCGGTGAACAATTGGATGTTCGCAAAAACATGGTCTTTCCCGTTAAAAAGTTCTGGACCGGCAGGAGCCATGCGTGGTACGCGCTAGCCTCTGTTTGAAACCGCACGCAGGTTCCACCTGCGCAGCGCGTAAGGAACTTCGGGATTGATGAGCACAGGTCACATGCTCCGACGACGAACCAGCCGACGAGGAAATTCTCGTCTGCACCGTCGCGGCTGACCTATTCCCGATAACTCCGACAAAAAGGGATACCGGCAGGCGCGCAATCGCCACATTTTGCCTGCTGGAACCAATCCTATGAAACAGACCTCTTGGGTCATTCGTCTCGAAGACGCCATCGACGACACCGCTATTGAAGACCTTCAAGCAGAAGCTTTCGGGCCTGGCCGGTTTGCACGGACCGCTTTCAGGATCCGTGAGAACGTCCCCCACAGGCAAGATCTTGCCTTTGTCGGCCTGTCCGGACCCAGGATTGCAGGGTCTGTCCGTTTGAGCCCCATCACGATCGGTCAGACCGACGCGTTGCTGTTAGGGCCGTTGACAGTGTCTCCTGATTTCAAGAACCGCGGTTTGGGCAAGGCGCTGATGTGGACAGCCCTTGAGGCTGCAAAGGCGGCTGGAGACGAATACGTGTTGCTGGTTGGGGATGCGCCATATTACAGCCCGTTTGGCTTTGAACAGGTGCCTTTCGGCAGCATTACCTTGCCGGGCCCGGTCGACCCGCAAAGGCTCTTGATTGCACGCTTGCAGGATGGACCGCTGCCGACCGGCGCAGTTCAGGGCAAGGCTGCATAGAGCACGTCGCGAATAAGCATCATTGCTCAACCTGCTCAAAGCAGTCGTTTTTGCCTCATATTCGGCCGGTAAGCCGGTGTCAGTTTGCCCAGAAACGCTCTAACGGCCTTCCCGATACCAGGTTGCCGAGACGGCGCCCAGAAGGATGGCAAGACCAAGCAGTCCGATGAGGAGCGGGAACCGGTCGACACCATTCAACAGGCTGGCTTCTGTTTGTTTGAGGCCGATCCAGCCGTTGCCTTCGTAACTTGCCGTCTGGCGCATGGAGATCACGCGGGGGAGATCTAGATCACCGCCCACATCCCTCAGCCGTTGTACAGCCCCACCTGTCGCATCAGCCACCGGTGAAAGCACGTCGGTATCAGAGAGAACGTTGGTGTACTCCCTCGGGTTTTGCGGGCCAACGTGAATAAGGGCATTCATCTCACCATCGGTAACGGAAAAAAGGCCAGTTTCCGTTACGGGGGAGGATCCGCGCCATAGACCAGGCTCTTGCTCGGTCATGGTAAGGTCAACGCTGTCGCCGGTGGGCGAAACCACGGTCACCTCATTGACCGTTTCTCCGAGTGTTTGCCGTTCGACGATCAGTTCAGGGCCACGCAAGGACACATTGAGGGCTTCTTCTTCAAGATCCGGTTCTTGCATCAGCCAATGGGCAAGGCGCCTCAGCAGTGGCACATGCGGGCC
>CALDSI010000344.1 GCA_937911395.1 uncultured Labrenzia sp. | reverse complement strand
GTCTAGCGCCGCATCATCTGCGACTTCGTCTTCGTCGACCGCTTCCAAGCCCGCTGGTTCGGCCGCAGGTAGCGCGTCCTCTCAGTCCGCTTCGAAGCCAACGACACCGGGTACGGACGCTGGAAAGAGCAGTTCGAGCAGCACATCGGCAAGTGCGGCAACAAGCAAACCGTCGTCCAGTTCCAGTAGTTCGGCGCAGAAACCAACATCCGGATCTGCAAGTTTCTCCAATCCGCCCGCAGCTCAGGAAAATAGCGGCGTTGGAGCGTTCGGTGTTCTGATCGCCGCGGTGATCGGCGGCGTCCTGGTGCTCGGCGGAGGCTTCGGGCTCTATCAGGCCGGCATCGTCAAGCTGACACCTGAGCAGGATCAGGAGATGTCCCGCGCGCTGACAGCAGCAGAACGGAAAATCTCGGATCTGGAAAGCCAGCTGAGCGCACTTGGTACAACAGTTTCCGGACAAGACGTCAGCGGTGCGCTTTCCGATTTGGAAAGCAAAGTCTCCGCAGTTGAACAATCCTTGGCAGAAGCTGCACAGTCTGGCGGGTCCGATGTGTCCGGGGCCGTCGATGCCTTGAAGCAGGACTTTGATGCCTTGAAGGCCGATCTGGCGTCCGGATCGGCAACGTCTTCAGATGGAACGCCTGTAAATCTGGCGCCGCTGGAAACCCGGCTGAGCAGCCTGGAAGATACGGTGAAATCCGCAGCGCCCGTTGACCTTGCTCCGATTGAGTCCCGACTTAACGAATTGGAAGGCGGCACTTCTGCGGCGACGTCTGAGACGGAAAAACTGTCCGGTTCCGTGACGGACCTTGAAGGTCAGGTCAAAGGTTTTGAGACGCAGCTGACCGAGCTTCAGACGCGTTTGCAGAACACCGAGGCAACAGCAAAAGCTGCGCAAACGGCAGTGTCGACCTCAGATGTGTCTTTGAAGACCCTTGCGGACAGTCAGGCGCGGGCCACGGAAACCCTCTCTAGCCTTTCAGCAGACATTCAGTCTGTTGGTGCTGCCAACAATGCGGCGCTAGAAGACTTGCGGGCCGAACTCGACAGCTTGTCCAAGAGATTGGCACAAGTTGAATCGACCATGGGTGATGCTACAGCTCGGGAAACTGCGGCGCGGGCCTTGTCCGTGTCGGCATTGAAGTCGGCGGTAGATTCTGGCCGTCCTTATGAAACCGAGCTTGCAGCTGTCAAAGCAGGCCTTCCGGCAGATATGGACCTTTCTGCGCTCGAAACACACGCAAAAACCGGCGTGGAGCCAGTGTCTGTCCTGATTGCGCAGTTCCCGAATGTTGCCCGCAGCGTCTACCAGACCTTCGCGGAGCCGGATGAGTCCGGTGACGTCCTCCAGAGTTTCCTGGCAAGTGCCCGGTCACTGGTGGCAGTGCGCGGGCCGGGCAATGCAGATGGCACCGGACCGGATGCCGTCTTGCGGCGGATGGAAAATGCTGTCTCCAAGGGAGATTTGAGCGCGGCCCTGGCGGCCTCCAAGGACCTGCCGCAAGCAGGCCAGGAAGCAGCTGCGGACTGGACAAACCGCGCCGAGGCGCGCGTTGAAGTTGATGCGCTGACGGACAAGGCGTCTCAGGAAGTTCTGAGCGCGCTTGCGAAAAACGACAGCTGAGCCGGCGGCCGTTCAGCGGCCAGCCGGAATTGAGTTTATTCTGCCGGGATGTTCCGGCGCACTTTGGGAGCGACACCGATGATCCGCGTCCTCATCTTTTTCGCCATGCTGTTTTTGGCTGCCCTCGGGTTTGCCTGGATGGCGGATTTGCCTGGAACGATTTCGGTCAGCTGGAACGGCTATGTCTGGGAACAGCCGCCGGTTGTAGTTGCCCTGGTGGTGGGCCTTGTTCTCGTCGCGTTTCTTGTCGTTGTCGGTGTCATCCGCGCGATCCTTAAGTCTCCGCAAATCGCGGGCCGTTTCTTCAAGCAGCGGCGCAAGGACAAAGGCTACACAGCCTTGTCTCAAGGACTTATCGCGCTTGGCACGGGCAATGCCAAAATGGCACGCCGCTACGGTCTTGATGCAGACAAGCTGCTGAACGAAGAACCGGCAACGAAACTTCTTCTTGCGCAAACGGCGCAGCTGGCCGGCAAGGACAGCGAAGCGCGGCAGCGCTTTGAAGCCATGCTGGACGATCCCAATACAAAGACTCTCGGTCTGCATGGCCTGTTTGTCGAGGCAGAACGCCAGAGAGAGCCGGTTGCAGCGCGCCATTACGCGGAAGAGGCCGTAAAGGCATCGCCGGGTCTTGAGTGGGCCGGGAAGGCTGTTCTCGGGTATCAGGCGGTCGCCCATCATTGGGATGAGGCACTCAAAACCCTGGAGCGGAATTACACGTCCAAGTTACTGGACAAAAAAGCATACCGCCGTCAGCGCGCGGTTATCCTCACCGCGCTTGCCCACAAACTGGAAGACAACGATCCGGACCGGTCCTTTTCCCTGGCAAAGGAAGCGCATGGTTTGGCACTGGATTTGGTGCCGGCCGCTGTCATCACCTCGCGGCTGGCGACCCGCCGTGGCGATATCCGCAAGGCGTCGAAAGTGATCGAAGCGACCTGGCGGTTGTCGCCGCACCCGGAGTTGGCCGAAACCTATGCCCATGTTCGTACTGGCGATTCAGCCGTTGATCGTCTGAAACGCGCCAAGAGCCTGGCTGCGCAGCGCGCCAATACCGCAGAAGGGGCCATTGCGGTTGCCAAGGCCGCGCTGGAGGCGCGTGAATTTGAAGAGGCCCGCACACAGCTGAAAAAGGTGCTGCAATCCGAGCCGACCCGGGCAGCTTTCATCCTGATGGCGGAAGTGGAAGAGGCAGAAACCGGAGACAAGGGCCGGGTCCGTGATTGGCTTGCACGGGCAGTTACGGCACCGCTGGACAAGGCCTGGATCGCCGATGGTGTGGTGTCTTCGGAATGGCAGGCCGTGTCGCCTGTTACCGGGAAACTTGATGCGTTCCAATGGTCATCGCCGGGCAGCCTCAATGAGGAAGATGGTGTTCTTTTAGAAGACAGCCTGTTTGAGGCCCCTGTTCTGCCTGCGGCTGCACCAGTCCAGGAACCTGCTGCAGAGCCTATCGAGCCGGCTGCGACCGGACTGTCGCAGACCAAGGAGGCTTCCGATGAACAACCGGAAGAAGCTGCCGATGCCAAGGTCGTTGAGTTGAAGGCCGAGCCTCAAAACGAGGAGCCGTCAGAAGCGACCAATGAGATGGCAACTGCACCAAAGGCCCAGTCCGACAAGAATGCAACAGCAGCTCCGGTCAAGAAGCAAGGCTATGAGGGGACAACGGACGATGTGAAATTTGCCCCGGCCCTCAAGGACTTGCCGGAAGGCCCCGCTGCTTCGCCTCCCTCTGATCAAACTTCCCCTGCCGCGACACCTGAAAAAGGTGCCGGTGCAGAAAAAGCCAAAACAGACGAGCCTGAAAAGGTCGCTTCGGTCGCCACACCAGACAAACAGGTCGCTGAACCTGCATCCGCCGCTAATGGCACCTCCGAGGACGGCAAGTCTGATGAGAAAAAGGCCAAGGACGAGGATTTGGATCGCCCGATTGAATTTCCTCTGTCGCGGATGCCGGATGATCCGGGCACGGATGATGACGAGGACGCGGACGACAAGAAGAAAGGTTCTCGCCCCCGGTTCTTTAACTAGGCCGTGTGGACGAATTGGAGGTGCATTTCGCCGGGATTTTCATCGTTCAAGATCAAGTAAATCCGGTGAAGGTGATGCTTGTGCATCATCAAGACGGATTTGCGCT